>JAUYSH010000023.1 GCA_030696455.1 Elusimicrobiota bacterium | reverse complement strand
AATCGTCTTCATGTATTCCCATCGGGCTTGCGGGCTCATCCTCGGTGCTCCCGAAAGACGCGTTATATTGCGCCGTTCGGTAACATTCTAAATGAGTCAACCAGGACCGCTTCGGTAACATTCTTAATGATTCAATTCGCGGCCTTGCAATCCTCGGGACGGGGGGTTATACTCGAAACGTGAAACCCCTCGCGGCTCTTCTCGTGCTGTCCCTCTCCTCCGCCTCCTGGGCGGCCGGGCCCAAGCCCGCCGGCGCGCCGTCTCCCCGCCCCGCGAGCGAGGCATTGCTCGCCGCCGCCTGCGACTCGAAGGGGGGCCTGCTTTTGCGCGCTCCCGACGGGGCCGCGGACGAGCCGGAAAGCCTGTTCGGCCCCGGCGAGTCGGAGGAAAAGGCCGAGGGCGGGGACGCTCCTCAGGCTCCCGCGGCCGCCGGAAAGGAGAAGGCCGGCGGAAACGACAAGGCCGAAGGAAACGAAAAGGCCGCCGGCGATGCGCCGGAAGAGAAATCCAAGGTCCTGCACTTGAAGGCCCGCGGCAAGGACCGGAAAAAGGCGAAGAAGGAATGCCGCGAGGCCTTCCGGGAGTATTACGGGCGACACGGCGATCTCCGCGCCGCCGTCGCCCCCGAGGTCGGCGGCGAGATGAGCCAGGCCGACCGCGAGCGCATGCTGACCGTGCTGGCGCGCTCCTCGCCGCTTCAGCCGTTGAAATCGATGAGCGCCAAGGCCATTTCCGATCAGAAGAATCTGTCCCGGCGTCTTTTCGACGGGGGCGAGGCGATCGAGCTCGAGGATCTGCCCCGGGCGCTGGCGAATGCCGAATCCACGCTCGACCGTCGCGCCGCCGACGCCGCCAAGCAGGCGACTTTGATCGGCCGCATCCATCTGCGCGACCAGGAGCGCGCCCGCCAGCAGCTCTCGGGCGAGCCGTTGAGCCCCGACCTCCGCCGCGATCCCGAGTTCCGTCAGGCGGCCCGGTCGTATACCCCGCCCCCGAGCCTGCCTCCCCGCCGGTTCGCGACGCGGGAGCCCGTCGTCACCGATCCCGAGCCGAGCGTGCTGAAGAATCTGAGCCTCGCGGACGTCCCCGAGCCGTCGGCGATCCCGACCCAGGGCGTTTCCCGCGGAAGCATCCTCGCGGACATGACGGCGGCGCTGTCGGGCTTGGGCGTCAAGGTCCTGGGCCGCACCGCGTGGGGGGCCAAATTCGGACACAACGCGGATGCGCACACCCCGATGCGTCTGACGGTCCACCATTCGGCGGGCTCTCCCTCGCATACCGACATGAACCTCCTTGGCCAGATCGGCGGGTGGGAGAAGGACCACGTCGGTGGGGGCTACGGACGCATGGGCTACCACTGGGTGATCAACAACCTGGGCACCGTCGTGGAAGGCACGGGCACCGAGCTGGTCGGCTCGCACACGCGCCAGAACAACACCGGCAACGTCGGCGTCTGCCTCGCCGGAAATTTCGACAGGCAGGAGCCGACCGACAAGATGCTCGCCAGCCTCGTGGGCGTGCTCGCCTACGTCGGGGCGCGCTACAACATGGACACCGGCTCGGAGGATTTCGTCCGGGGCCACGAGCATTACGTCCGCAAGGCCTGCCCGGGCAACCATGTCATGAACAAGCTCGCCCACATCCGCCAGAAGTCGGTCGAGCTGGTCCTGGCGCAGAAGAACGGGGCTCCGGGCTCCGGCGCCATCACCGTCGCCGCCGTCGTCAATTAGCGTGCGCGGTCGAGCGTTCGCCGCCCTGCTCCTGGCGCTCCTCGCCGCGTGCTCCCGCGGCCCGGACGGGACCGTCAAGCCGGGCTCGACCGTGCGTCTCGACTACAAACTCGACGTCGACGGCAAGGCCTTCGAAAGCACCGAGATCCACGGTCCCATCGAGATCATCCAGGGCGCCGGGGACGTGCCCGCGGCCGTGGACAAGGCGCTTCTCGGCATGATGGCCGGCCAGCGCGCGGATATAGACCTGCCCGCCGGCGCCGGCTACGGAGAATACGACCCGGCCAAGATCGAGGCCCTGCCCCTCGCCCCGATGGGCGCGATGGGCGCGGACGTGAAGGTGGGAAAGAAGATCCTCGGCTTCAAGGACGGCAAGCCGGTCTCGGCGCGCGTGCTCGAGGTTCGCGACGGCGTCGCCCGCGCGGATTTCAATCATCCGCTGGCGGGCAAGGCCCTGCGCTATCGGCTGAAGGTCGTGGCCGTCGATCCTCCCCGGGAGCCTCCGGCGCCCTGACCCCGGGACCTTCAGTCGCCGCAGAGCTTGAGGCCGACGATTCCGGCGACGATCAGGCCCAAGCAGGCGAGGCGAGCGGCCGACGCCGATTCCCCGAGGAGCCAGATGCCCGCCAGCGCCGTGCCGGCCGAGCCGATGCCGGTCCACACCGCGTAGGCCGTGCCCGCGGGAAGGCGGCGCATCCCCTGCGAAAGCAGAATGAAGCTGATGATCATGCCGGCCACCGTGAGCGCGGAGACGCCCGGGCGCCGGAAGCCGTCGGACATCTTAAGCCCGATCGCCCACGCGATCTCGAACATTCCGGCCAGGCCGACCCATACCCATGCGCTCATTTTATGCCTATAAGGTAACAATTTGGCGTTATGCCTTGAAACCGTAACACGGACTCGCTAAATTAGTCATACGTTGCTTACCCCGCCCTGGACATGATATCATCAACCCCGTCGTCCCGCTCTTTGCTTCGTACTTCGTGCCCAGTTGGCGCAGTGGTAGCGCGCTCCCTTGACATGGGAGAGGTCATAGGTTCAAATCCTATACTGGGCACCATTTTTTTGCCCCAGGAGCCCCGCTGAATATGCCCGCAGCCGCCGATCCGAACTCTCAGGAGGCCCTCGACGCCCTGCGCCATTCGTGCGCCCACGTCATGGCCCAAGCCGTGCAGGAGCTGTTTCCCGGCACCAAGATCGCAATCGGCCCCGCCATCGAGCACGGGTTCTACTACGACTTCGATTCCGAGCATCGTTTCACGGAGGAAGATTTCAAGGCGATCGAGCGCAAGATGCTCCAGATCGCCGAGGGCAACCACGACTTCGTCGGCAAGGAAGTCTCCTACGAGGAGTCGAAGAAGTACTGGACCGAGCGCGGCGAGCCGTACAAGCTCGAACTGCTCGAGCAGTTCAAGGACCAGAGGCTCACCCACTACACGCACTCGACGTTCACCGACCTGTGCCGCGGCGGCCACACGCCGAGCACCAAGGCCATCCGGCATTTCAAGCTGCAGACCGTCGCGGGCGCTTATTGGCGCGGCGACGAGAAGCGGCAGATGATGCAGCGCATCTACGCGACCGCTTGGCCGACCAAGGACCAGCTGTATCAGCACCTCAAGATGCTGGAAGAAGCTAAAAAACGTGATCACCGCAAGATCGGGCCCGCCCTCGACCTGTTCAGCATTCAAGAGCTGGCCGGCCCCGGCCTCATCTTCTGGCACCCGAAGGGCGGGCGCATGCGCCTGATCATGGAGGACTGGCTGCGCGCCGAGGCGCTCAAGCGCGGCTACGACATGGTCTACACCCCGCACATCGCCAACATCAACCTCTGGCACACCTCGGGGCACACGAGCTTCTACAAGGACAACATGTTCGGCGAGATCGAGGTCGAGAAGGCCGACTACATGCTCAAGCCGATGAACTGCCCGTTCCACATCCTGATCTACAAGAGCGCGCTGCGCAGCTACAAGTCCCTGCCGCTGCGTTTCGCGGAGCTCGGCACGGTGTACCGCTACGAGCGCTCGGGCGTGCTGCACGGCCTGATGCGCGTGCGCGGCTTCACCCAGGACGACGCCCACATCTTCTGCGCTCCGGACCAGATCGAATCCGAGGTCGAGGGCTGCGTCGATTTCGCGATGGAGGTCTTCAAGACCTACGGCTTCACCAAGTACGCGATGGAGGTCTCGACGTGGGACCCCGAGAAGCCCTCCGACTACGCCGGCGAGGCCGAGGAGTGGGAGCGCGCGACGAACGCGCTGATCTCCGTGCTCGAGCGGCGAGGCATCGAGTTCAAGCTCTGCAAGGGCGAGGCGGCGTTCTACGGCCCCAAGATCGACATGAAGCTCATCGACGCGATCGGCCGCCCGTGGCAGCTCTCGACGGTGCAGTTCGATTTCAACCTGCCCAAGAAGTTCGACATGGAATACGTCGGCTCCGACGGCGCTCGCCACCGGCCGCTGATGGTCCACCGCGCCCTCTACGGCTCCGTCGAGCGCTTCTTCGGCATCCTCGTCGAGCATTATGCAGGAAATTTTCCTCTGTGGTTGGCCGCCGTCCAGTTGAAAATTCTGACCTTGACCGAGGAGCAGGACGCGGCCGCGCAGGCGCTGAAGGCGAAGCTCGAGGGCGCGGGCTTGCGCGTCGAGCTCGACCTGCGCCGGGAGCGCATCGGTCATAAGATCCGCGAAACGACCCTCGAGAAGGTCCCGTACATGGTGATCCTCGGGCCCAAGGACGTCGAGACGGACACCGTTTCGGTGCGCCTGCGCGACGGACGTCAGTTCAACGGCCTCAAGCCCGGCGACTTCATCGCGAAGATCGTCGACGAAGCCGCCACGAAGCAAACAACCCCCGTCTGGGAATAGGAAGAATGAAAAAAATCCTGATCGCCGTCCTCTTGTCCTCGCTCGCCCGCACCGCCCTCGCGGCGAAGCCGGATTTCGACGCCGCGGCCGAGGAGGCGGCCTTCAACGCTTCCACTCAGATGTTCCAGGAAACCGGGCGCGACAAGCTGGCCGTCGTCTCGGCCTTCGAGAACTTCACCTCGCAGTTCCCGCGCTCGCCGCGCACGACCGACGCGGACTTCCTGCGGGGCGAGGCGTACATGCAGCACGCCCTGTCGATCCTGAAGGCGGAGGCCTCCGCCAAGAAGTCCTCGTCGGCCCGCCTGCTCGCCCCCAAAAATCCCGCCGCGGTGAAGGCCCTGCAGGACGCCCGCCGGGCGTATCAGTCCGTGATCGGCGACAAGAAGTCCGGGCTCGGCGCCTCCGCGCAGTACCGCCTCGGCGAGGTCGCCTACAACGAGAAGGATTGGGAGAAGGCCGTCGTGGAGTTCAAGGAGGTCGACCGCCGCTTCCCGAAGGCCTACATCAACCCCGAGGCCTTGATGGGCATCATCTACGCCGACCTGGCCCTCGAGCAGTTCTCCCAGGCCGAGGCCAACCTGTTCCTGCTCGGCGAGACCTTCCCGACCTTCCTGAAGGAGCCCGTCGTGCTGTACGCGCAGGGCATCGTGGCTCTGCATAAGGGCGATTACGCCGGCGCCGAGCGCGCCCTCAAGCAGGTCAAGACGGCCGAGGCCCAGTACTACCTCGGCAAGACCTTCCTGCTGTCCAAGCGCGCCTACCTCGCCGCCGCCGCCTTCGAGAACCTGATCCGCGACTACAAGGATTCGGACCTTAAGGAGGAAGCGCAGTTCTTCATCGGCGACTCGTTCTTTCTCGCCGAGGACTACAACGGCGCCATCTCCAAGTACCAGGCCTTCATCGCCATCTACCCCGAGAGCCCGCTGCGCGTCTCCGCGCTGTTCCGCATAGGATCGTCCTACTTCCAGAAGAAGGACTACGTCGAGGCCCGCGCCAACTTCCAGGCCGTGCTCGACCGCTACCCGAAGGACTTCTTCGCGCCGCTCGCGCAGTTCTTCATCGCCGAGTCCCACCTCGTCTCGGGACAGACGCGCGAGGCGCTGTTCGCCTACACCAAGGTGATCACCCAGTACCCCGACGCGGTCAAGATCACGCCGCTCGCCTACTTCAAGCTCTCCTGGTGCCAGCACCAGGTCGGCGATTACATGCAGGCGATCCAGACCGGCTCCAACTTCGTCGCCCAGTACCCGAACCACGTGCTGGCCAAGAACATCTACCTGATCATGGCCAACTCGCAGATCGCGCTGAAGCGCTACGTCGAGGCGACCTCTTCGCTGCAGCGCATCATCGACCTGGCCCCGTCCTCGGACATCGCCGAGCAAGCGCTCTTTTCCATTCTCAAGAACCAGTACGACCAGAAGGCCTTCAACTCGATCCTGACCTCGTATCAGTTCATCTTCCGGCATCTGCCGCCCTCCAAATCAAAATGGCGCTCGATGAGCTACCTGTACGCCGCCGAGGCCTACCTGGGAATGAACCAGGTCGACGAGGCGGCGGTCATCTACGAGATGATTTTGAAAGTGTATCCCGACGACCCCGCGGCTTTCTACGCGCAGGACGGCCTGGCCTGGTGCCACTCTTATAAGGGGGAGGACGCTCTCGCCCTCGAGGCGCGCCAGAAGCTCAAGGACATGATGGCGGTGGCGACCTCCTCGTTCTCCTTCACCGGCCTCAACGAGCTCGGCATCGCCGACTCGATGTTCAACCAGAAGAACTACGAGGATTCCTACGCGCTCTACGAGAAGTTCGCCCGCGAGAACCCGAAGGCGCCCGAGGCGCCCTCGGCGCTGTATCGCGCCGCGATGAGCTCCTACCACCAGCGCTTCTACACCCAGGCCATCGACCTGTGGCGCAAGCTCGTCACGGACTATCCGAAGGCGGAGGATGCGACGCTCGCGCGCTCGCAGATCGCCGACACTTTGTTCCGCGCCCAGAAGTACGGCGAGGCCATCGCCGCCTACCGCGAAATATTAGAGAGCGCGCCGAAGGCGGCGGGCGCGGCGATCGCGCACCTGCGTATCTCGCAGGCCGCGTTCAACGCGAAGGACGACGCGGCCGCGATCAAGCAGGTTCAGGAGCTCGTCGCCGGCTTCCCGGCGGCGCCGGAGTCCAACGACGGCCTCGACATCCTGGAAGGCGTCTTCGACCGCAACCGGGGGCTCGACTACAAGGCGAGCCTGCGGCAGATCGTGACCTCCCAGCCGGGCACGCCGATCGGCGGCGAGGCGCAGTTCCGCCTCGCGCGGCGCGCGTTCGAGTCCAAGGACTGGGCGTCGGCCGCCGCCGACTTCCAGAAGTTCTCGGTGGACTTCACGAACCACCCCGAGCTGCCCAAAGCCCAGTTCTACCTGGGCGAGAGCCGGTTCAACCAGGGGAATTGGCAGGATTCCATTCCGGCCTTCGAGCGGCTGCTGAACAACTTCGAGAAGTCGGAGGACACGCCGCTGGCCGTGTTCCACCTGGCGAGCGCCTACTACAACCTGGAGAAGTTCGACGAAGCGACGCGTCATTACGCGCGGCTGATCGAGGAGTACCCCTCCTCGCCTTACGTCCCGCCCGCGCAGTTCAATCTCGCGCTGGCGTATAAGAAGCTCGGCAAGCTCGACATGGCGCAGTACGCCTACCAGAAGTACATCGCGGCGGCCAAGCCCGGCGACGCTCAGGCGCAGAACGCCCTCTGGGAGACCTACCAGATCCAGCGCGACCGCAAGGACTATGACGGCGCGGTCGCGACCCTCGAGGCGATCAAGAACACGGGCAAGGCGGACGGGGAGCTCGCGCTCGAGGTGATGTATCGTATTTCAGAGGTGAACACGGCCGCGGGCCGGCCCGACGAGGCGCAGGCGACCTGGGAGCAGATGCGGACGATGAAGCCGCTCGGCTCGGCGTTCCGCCTCCAGGCGCTCGCGAAGCTCGGCGAGGCTTATGAAAAGGCCGGCGACGCGTCGTCCGCCGCCGACGTGTACGAGGACTACGCGCGCGCGGCCCCGAAGGACTTAGCACAGAAAGCCGCGGCCCGCGCCGCGATCTTGCGCAAGTCCCCCGGCGGCGCCAAGGTCAAGAAGGCGGCGCCTCAGAGGGCGTCGCCCGACGTAGACGGCCAGGTCGCCCCCGAAGGCGGCGGGACGATGGTGATGCCCGCCGACGAGGCGCCGGCGAAGAAGCCGGCGCCGAAGAAGCCCGCCAAGTCCGCGGCCAAGGGCCGCCGTGGCGCGGCGGAGCCGAATTTGCCGGGCATGCCGCCGGCCGAAGACATCCAATAGGAGAAATACGATGGGCGAGATCCACTTTCTGGAGATGTTCCGCGAGAGCTTCACCCTCATCATCCTGTTTTTCTGCTCGGTCCTATCCGTCACCTTCGCGGTCGAGCGCTGGTGGTACTTCCGCACGTCGCAGGCGAGCCCCGACGAAGTCCTGGGCCACGTCCGCAAGAGCCTCGAGGGGGGCAAGACCGACGCCGCCGCGGCCTACTGCGCCAAGCACCCCTCCGCGGTCGCGCAGGTCGTCCACTACGGGCTCCTGCACGCGTCCCGTTCGCGCAAGGACCTCGAGGAGCTGATGCTGACCAAGCTCAAGGAAGAGCGCGTCAAGCTCGAGCGATTCCTCGGCGTGCTCGGCACGCTCGGCAACGTCTCGCCCTTCATCGGCCTGTTCGGCACCGTCGTCGGCATCATCAAGGCCTTCCGCGACCTCGCGATGTCGGGCACCGGCGGCCCGGCGGTCGTCGCCAAGGGCATCGCCGAGGCGCTCGTGGCCACGGCCGCGGGCATGCTCGTCGCCATCCCGGCGACCATCCTCTACAATTACTTTATGAGGCGCCTCAAGGTCATCACCGTCGACATGGAGATCGCCTCCGCGCGCCTGCTCGTGATGCTCGGAGCGAAATAAGGTAACCCGCATGGCCGGCCCCCAGCAAAAAGACGAAGAACCCATCACCGCGATCAACGTCACCCCGTTGGTCGACGTGTGCCTCGTGCTGGTCATCATCTTCATGGCCGTGGCCCCGATGGCCGTCACGCTCGGCATCAAGGTGCTCGAGACGCGGCGCTCCAACGCCGAGGGCAAGGCCTCCGTCGACGAGAACGTCAATATCCGCATCACGCACGACGGCGCCATCACCGTCAACGGCACGCGCACGGACGGCGTCACCTTCCGGGGCGTGCTCTCCACGGCCCTCGTCTCGAGCAAGGACAAGATGGTGATCGTGACCGCCGACGCGACGAACAAGGTCGGCCTCGTCGTCGAGGTGCTCGACGCCTCCAAGCAGGCGGGTGCGCTCAAGCTCGCCGTTATGAAACCCGACTCCGAAGGAGGAGGGGGTTGATGGCCGGGTCCGCCATCGAGTCGGACGATCCGATCACGGACATCAACATCACGCCCCTCGTGGACGTGTGCCTCGTGCTCGTCATCATCTTCATGGTGACCGCGCCGATGTTCTCCGAGCCCCCGATCAAGATCGACCTGCCCGTCGCCAACACCCGGGAGGGCGAGGAGGCCGACAAGCTCACGATCACCCTCTCCAAGGACGGCGAGTACGCCATCGACACCCGCAAGTTCACCGACCCGAAGCTGCTCGGCGACGCCCTCCGGGAGGCGCTCGCCCAGAAGGAGTCCAAGGTGGTCATCCTTCGCGCCGACAAGGACGCGCTGCACGGCCAGCTCACCGACCTGATGTCGCGCGCCAAGGACGCCGGCGCCCAATCCCTGACGATCGCGACGGAACAGCCTAAATGAGTGCGGTGTCCAAAACGTGATGACCCAGAGAGTCCCCGCGTCGGTGATGCTCTCGCTCGCGGCCCACGCGGCCTTCCTGATGCTCTTCCTCGGCTTCGTCAAGGAAGGCCCTAAGCAGGCGGCGCAGATCATCGACGGCGTGGACCTTCTCATCGCCCCGGCCGCGCCGCGTCCCGCGCCCCTCGCGAAGCCGGCGCTCTCGACGATGGACTTCCTCAAGATGGCCCTGCCCGCGGCGCCCCCGCGCCGCGCCGAGCTCGCCGCCGTGGACGTCAAGCTCCCGGAGAGCCGCCGGCCGCTGCTCGCCGACGCTCCGAAGCTCGAGGAGAGCACTCGCCGCCTGTCGCCCAAGCTCGACGCGCTCGACCTCTCCCGCTCACGCGTCTCGGCCGCCAAGCTCGACGCCGAGCCGGTCAGCCGCCGCCGCGCCGCGGAGACCTTGGCCGCCCTGCCCAAGCTCGAGGAGGTCGGGCGCCGCCGGGTCAAGAACCTGCCCGAGGCCCTCGCCCTCGAGGACCGGCGCCGCGAGGCGACGGCCATACTCGGCGGCGCCCTCGACGCGCCGCGCCCGACGAGCCGCCGCCAGGCCGCGGCGGCCGCCGCCGTCCTCGCCGAGCCCGAGGCGCCCGCCCCGTCCGCGGCCCGCAAGGGGCTGTCCGTCCTGCCCGACCAACTTGTGCTGCGGCCGCGCGCTGAGGCCGCATTTGCGCCCAAGGTTGAGAGCATCGCCCCGGCCGCCCCGAAGCTCGAGCGCCGCCAGGCCGCGGCCGCGACCGAGGGGGGGCCCAAGAAGGGAGTGGAGATCGAGGGCCCGCTCAAGGACCGCAAGGTCGTCTCCGCCGACATCCCCAAGTTCCCCGAGTGGGCGCGCACGCAGGGCATGATGGAGGCCGAGGTCGCCATCCGCTTCAACGTCGACGCCGAGGGCTCCGTGATGCCGGGCATGCGCGTCGAGCGCACCTCGGGTTACGGCCGCCTCGACCGCCTCTGCATGGACAGCCTTCGCAACTGGACCTTCGTCCCCGCGCCGGGCTCCGGCGCGCAATGGGGCGTCATCACCTTCCGCTTCATCCTGGAGTGACCATGAAACTCATCGCCATCGTCCTGACGTCAGCTCTCAACGCCTCGGCTCAGGCTCCCGCCGCGCCGTCGGGGGGCATGCCCGCCGAGGTCGTCATCAAGGCCGAGGGTGCGGGGTCCAAGCTCAACGATCAGAAGCCTCCGCTCAAGATCGAGGTGGACCCCTTCGAGACGATCCGCCCGTCGCTGGCGCCGGATGAGAACCTGCTGCTCGCGGTGTCTCCTCTGACCGTCTCGTGGCGCCGCACCCATCCCGAGACCTTGATGAACGACCGCGTCATCCAGCCGTGGCGCACGACCTTCAGCCAGCGCTCCGGCATCGGCTTCAAGATCAAAGACCAGCTCGAGTCCCTGCTCGGCGGCAAGCTCGACGCCAAGGAAGGCCGCAAGTGGGGCTGGAGCCTCACCATCGCCGACGAGGAAGGCCGCGTGTTCCACAACTACTCGGGCTCGGGCAACCCGCCCGAGGAACTGCTGTGGACCGGGCAGAACGAGCAGGGCGAGTGGGTGCGGGCGGGCCGGTCGTACTCCGCCGTCTACACCTTCACGAGCCCCGACGGCTCGCCGCGCACGACGGTGGGCAAGCCTCTGATGTTCAAGGGCATCGTCCATCAGGAGGACACCGGCCTGCACCTGAGCCTCGACTCCGCCGCTTTGTTCGGCACGAGCAAGAGCGCCGCCGAGGTCCAGGCGCCGGGGGGCGCGGATCTGCTGCGCTCGGCCGCGGACCTCATCAAGCGCAAGTACTCGGGCATCCCGATCTCGGTGCGCGTGTTCGCCAACACCAAGGAGCTCGGCGACGCGCAGGCCAAGGCGATCCTCGACGTGCTGCTGCGCGAGCTGATGGTCGCCACGCGCCACATCGGCGTGGACGCGACGCGGGCGCCGTTCTCGGATCAGCGCACCGAGATCGTCCTGCTCAACCGCTGAGCCGTCGAGCCGGAGAGATAGCGGGCCCGCTTTTTATTTGGCGGACGTGGGCCGTTAGGCCTTCCCCGGCCTGGAGCGAATGACCCTCGTCGCGGGTGCGGCCTTAGGGTATCCTTGGTTCAGTAATCTCTGTAGCTCGGGGGATCGGCCCCGGGGTATCCACGATCCGGCCTTAACCGGATGAGTCCAGAAGAAGCGAAGCACTCGCTTCTTCTTTTTTTTCGCCGTCTGGAGAACCATGAACCGCTGCTTTGTGATCCTGATGATGGGCCTCGCGCTCGTTTCTTCGCGTGTTTCGGCGGGGGAGATTCAGTTCCCGACATCTACTACGGTCGATGGCTCTTCAACACGAGCAGGCCAGGTTGTCGGGGTTCCTCATCCTCGAGGCTTCGGGGAAATCTCATTGTTCGTAGGCAAGTATGGCGAGACCATCGAAATTCCATATTACTGGACGGCGTTCGTCGAGTCGCGAGGGCAAGCGGAGGCGGTGTACTTCCATCGTAAGTTTAGGGATGATCAAAGCCGTGTTCCGTTTCAGCCTAAACCCGCGGATTTTAAACTAAAAGATTTTTCGCGGCTTGAGCTAATGGAACTGGTCGTCATCCCGAAATCAGTTCCGGGCGGCCTGGGAAGTCTCGAAGAGATGCGTCTAGCAAAGTCGGCTGAACTCACGCGAAACGGTTTTCAATTCAAGATCGTGGAAGAGAAAAACCGATTCGCTTGGCCGCAAGGAACGTTTTACGTCGAAATCGCAAGTCCTTACCGGATCTTCCAGACTTACTCTGAATCGCCCGGTGAATTCTATATTCTGACGGTTGGCGACGGGTCCGCAGGCGATGATGGTCAAGGGAACGTGCGCGCCTCCGACTACGAACTCGCGACGGAGCGTGCCTCGGAGTCTTTGCGAAAGCATCTTTTATCCGTCCAAGAGAAAACTGTCGCGGGATTCTGGTTCAAACCCGAATCGGCGCCCTCTGAGGGCCTCCTGGCCAATTTCAAGCAATTCCGCCTCGGCGCCACGGCGGCTTTCTTAACCGCCTCAATGATGATCCTGGCCTTCTGGCCGGGGGCTTCGAATGGCGCGCGGCGCGCTCGGCTATTCGGCCGAAGCCTTCTCAGCATCACTTCGTTCGCGGCCTTAGCAGGCTATCTTTCTGTTTATATCCCAGTCCAGTTCGGAGTGATCTGGAGAAATTCATCAGCCGCGGAGTTGATACCAATCTTGTCGATTCCCTGGGTCAGTTGGATGACGGCCATGCGCTTCGGCAACGCCCGACCAAGGCGTGTCCTTCTCTGGACTCTTGTTCTGGCGGCGATTTTTGCGCTGGACCTGATTCGCGGCATCCGCGCTGATGGATCCATTCCTGCCGGCGAGATGGCGTACGAGGCGACGCTCTATCTTTATGTTTTGGGACTGGCGTCCGGGGTGGTATCGAATCTGGCCTCTGGCCCGGCTCTGCAGAACAAGGTGCGAGCATGAAACGAATCCTGATTGTCGCGCTCTGCTTGATTCCTGCGGATGGTCTCCGCGCGGCCCCATCCGGCGACCCTCACGCGGAATTGGCTTCCGAGATGTATGAACTCGACCCGGAAGTTCGCCGCACGACGCTCGAAGTGCTGCGTCGCAAGAATGCTCATTATGAGCAAGATGCTCTGGACAATCTGGCAAAAAAGGGTGAGGTCTTCACCTACGCTCGCGTTGAGGTCACTGGCGTAATGTCCAGCGACGATACGGCGGAATACGATGAGTTCCTCTTCGAAAAATACATAAAGCCATCATTCTCCGTCAGAGAATCGGGGTTGCGAGGTCTCCTAGGCGGGCCGATTAATGAGGTGCTTAAGAAGCTGTTTCCCCCGGTAAAAACCGGAGAGATAATTCGAGATGCATCTCTCGACATCCAGGAATTCGCGGCGGCTGCAGCCGGCGAAATGACGGATCGGGCAAGGGAAAAACTGGCGCCCTACCGTGGCGCGGAAATCAACGAGCTTGTTGCCCACAGCTGGGGAACCGAATTGATCTATGCCGCGATCCTCAACGGTGAAATCCGACCTCCCAAAAGACTGATCGTTGTGGGGGTTCCGGACAACGATCGAAGTAAATGGGACATGTTGGCCGCGAGAACGGGGACAGAGGTCATTTGGGCGCGCGCCGACAATGACGCCGTGGTGCTTGACGCGGGAATGCAATTGGCGTTGAGGGCGGCGGCCAAGGTCGATTTCAAGGCGAAGTGGGACTCCCTATGCGCAAATAGGGCGACGAAATCAAATTGTCATGCCCACGGGCGCACGTCGAAGCCTGTGGTCCGGGTGAATGTCGGGAGGCTTCCTGGAGTTACCGGTCACGCACGCACGGAGTATTACGATCTGCTTAAGAAGAAAAAATACCTAAACGGCCCGGCGTCTGAGCTAAGAAACATCGAAGTCTCTAATATTGAAGCCGAGATCATGCGGGTCAGAGGCAAATCTCTTGCCGAGGCGCAGCAAGAAGCCCACGGCATCGTCGAGCAGGCGCGCGCGCAAGCTAAAATCGCCGAACGAGAACACGACGAACGCCTGAAAATGACGTATGCCGACATGGCAATCAGATCTTGCTCGAATCCGGGAAGCGTGGCCCAGGCTGAACTCGACGCCCTTCCCGTTCCCTATCAGAAGAATCTACTGACAGCAACCGCGATACCCTGGGGCTTCGACGATTGCTCGGTAAGAGTTTACATGAATTTGCGACGAGGGGCGGACGCGGAAGAAATACGACGGCTCGCCACCCCGGTAGCGCTTGCCGTCCAACCTCCTCCGGAACCACAGCTCGCCCGTCAGCCATCGCCGTCACCGCAGCCGATCCAGGCCACGATCCCATTCAATTCAACATTCCCGAGATTGGCGGATCTCGCGGCGGCGGCATGCGCTTCGCCCTCCCGTGCCTCTCTGGGAAGCCAACCGCTGCGGCAGTCATCACCCGACTCCTTCAGCCGGGATCGGGATGACGTAGTCGCCGCGCGACTCGCGGTTGGTTTAGGTGAATGTCCGAGGAAGCTCTTCTACGAGCTCATCGAGACGATCCGCTCGGGCCAAGCGGCGTCCGTCAACGACCGCTGGCTGCAGGACAAAGCGGCCCGCTTTACGCCGCCCGCCTATTACGCGCCTCCGCCGCGAAGCTCGCCGCCCACGGGATGCATCCCGGGCGACAACAGCCGCCGCAACTGCATCGCCTGCGGCAACAAGAACTGCGGCTGAGATCGCGACACACGTCGCAATAAATTAACGCGGCCGTCGCGCGGAGTCCACGCGCCGTGTGCCATCATCATCCCCATGAGATGGCTGGTCCTCGTCGCGATGGTCGGAGCGGGTCTTTTCCTGGGACCTCTGCTCATCATGCTGTGGGTGGTCGTCCTCTTCTCGGCGGTGGGCGCCGCCTCGCTGCTGTCCTTCGCGAGCTCCGTCGTCCACCGGGTGCGCGGGTCATGATCTCGGCTTGGCCCCGCATGTTCGCGCGCGCTCCCCGGACCGTCTACAGCCTGGGCGTGCCGGCGGACGTCCGCGCCGTGTCGCGCCTGAGCCGCGATGAGGCGCGCGCCCTGCTCGGCGGCAAGGGCGCGGGGCTTTTCGAGATGTCGCGCATCGGCCTGCCGGTGCCTCCGGGCTTCACCGTCACGACGGACGTGTGCCGCTCCTACCACGCGCGCAAGGCGGAGTCCTTCCTGACGCCGGAGTTCCACGCCGCGGTCGCCCGGCTCGAGGCGGCCGTCGGCCGCAGGCTCGGCGACCCGCGCGGGCCGCTGCTCGTCTCGGTGCGCTCGGGGTCCAAGTTCTCGATGCCCGGCATGATGGACACCATCCTGAACCTGGGCCTCAACGACCGCACGGCGCTGGGTCTGCAGTTCCAGACCGGCAATCCCCGCTTCGCCTGGGACTGCTACCGGCGCTTCATCGCGATGTTCGGGGCGGTGGTCAACGGCATCGACAAGGCGGAGTTCGAGGCGGTGCTGACCAAAGTCAAGTCCGACTGCGGGGCGCGCACCGACGCCCAGCTCTCCGCCGAGGGCCTGCGCCGGGCCGTGGTCCTGTCCCAGGACCTTTATAAGGAGCGCGCGGGCTTCCCGTTCCCGCAGAAGCCCGTCGAGCAGCTGCGCCTCGCGGTCACGGCCGTGTTCGACTCGTGGAACAACCCCCGCGCCTGCGCCTATCGGCGGCTGCACCGCATCCCCCAGGACCTGGGCACCGCGTGCACCGTGCAGGCGATGGTGTTCGGCAACATGGGCGCCGACAGCGCGACCGGCGTCGGCTTCACGCGCGACCCCGGCACCGGCGAGCCCGCCTTCTACGGGGAATTCCTCGTCAACGCGCAGGGGGAGGACGTCGTGGCGGGCGCGCGCACGCCGCGACCGCTCTCCGAGCTCGAATCGCATATGCCGAGCGCCTACCGCCGGCTGCTCGAGATCTCGGGCAAGCTCGAGCGGCACTATGCCGACGTGCAGGACATGGAGTTCACGATCGAGAAGGGGCGGTTGTTCATGCTCCAGACGCGCACGGGCAAACGATCGGCCATGGCCGCGATCCGTATCGCCGTGGATATGGTGGCGGAAGGACTCATCACTCCGGAGCAGGCCGTCATGCGTCTTTCCCCGGAGCAGCTCGACGAGCTCCTGAGGCCCGTGTTCGACGAGGGGGCCTCCGCCCGCGCCAAGGTGCTCGCCCGGGGACTGCCCGCCGGCCCGGGCGCGGCCTCGGGCAAGGTCTGCTTCACCTCCGAGCGCGCCGTCGCGGAGGCCGTCCACGGCCCCGTGATCCTGGTGCGCCCGGAGACGAATCCCGACGACATCCAGGGCATGGCCGCGGCTCAGGGCATCCTGACGGCGACGGGGGGCATGACGAGCCACGCGGCGGTCGTCGGGCGGGGGATGGGGAAGGTGTGCGTGGTCGGCTGCGGCGAGCTCGAGAGCCTGGGGCTCAAGGAGGGAGATTGGCTCTCCCTCGACGGCTTCAAGGGCCGAGTCCTCGAGGGCCGCGTCGAGGCGCAGCCGTCGGAGATCCTGGAGGTGCTGTTGGGGAAGCGGCCCGCGGAGAAGTCCGAGCTGTATCGCCGCTACGAGAGGTTCATGGCGTGGGCCGACGCCGCGCGCCGCCTGCAGGTCCGCGCCAACGCCGACACGCCCGCGGACGCCGAGGCCGCGAGGGCCCTGGGCGCCTGCGGCATCGGCCTGTGCCGCACGGAGCATATGTTCTTCGGACCGGACCGTCTCCCGAAGGTGCTGGCGATGATCATCGCGGAATCCGAGGCGGAGCGCCTCGAGGCCGTCGAGGCGCTCTATCCGCTGCAGAAGGCCGACTTCCTGGCGATCTTCAACACGATGCGCGGTCTGCCCGTCACGGTCCGCACGATCGACCCGCCCCTGCATGAGTTCCTGCCGCGCACGCGCGAGGAGGCGGAGCGCGCGGCGGCCCTGCACGGGCTCGACGCCGGGCGGCTGTGGTCGAAGACGCTCGAGCTGAAGGAGGCCAACCCGATGCTGGGCCACCGCGGCTGCCGCCTCGGCATCACCTTCCCCGGGATCACCCGCATGCAGGCCCGCGCGATCCTCTCCGCCGCCTGCGAGGCCGCCGCCGAGGGCGGCGGGGCCGCTCCCGAGATCATGATCCCGCTCGTGGGCCACGCGTCGGAGTTCCGCCACCAGAAGCGGCTCGTCGCGGAAGCCGCCGAGGCCGTGTTCCGGGAGCACGGACGCCGGGTGGACTACCAGGTGGGAACGATGATCGAGGTGCCGCGCGCCGCCCTCACCGCGGGCGAGATCGCCCCGGAGGCCGAGTTCTTCTCCTTCGGCACCAACGACCTGACCCAGATGACGCTCGGCTACTCGCGCGACGATTACGGGCGCTACATCGGCCGCTATCTGGAGATGAAGATCCTCGATGCCGACCCGTTCCGCTCGCTGGACGCGACCGGGGTCGGGCGGCTGGTGCGCCTGGCCGTCGCGGAGGGGCGCCGGGCCCGCCCGGACCTCAAGCTCGGCGTCTGCGGCGAGCACGGGGGGGACCCCGCTTCGATCCGATTCTTCCACGACGCCGGTCTGGGCTACGTCTCGTGCTCTCCCTATCGCGTGCCGGCCGCCCGCCTGGCGGCCGCCCAGGCCGCGATCTTGTCCTAGGCGCTTCACAACAGCCCCCAAAAACGCTAGGATGCCGTCATTCCCGGCCGCGAGGCTGGAACGGAGGATTTATCATGGCCATCAAAGTCGGCATCAACGGTTTCGGTCGCATCGGGCGCCTCGTCCTGCGCGCCTCCCTCAAGAACCCCGACATCCAGGTCGTCGCGGTCAACGATCTGACGGACGCGAAGATGAACGCGAACCTGTTCAAGTACGACTCGACGTTCGGCCCGTACCCCGGGACCGTCGAGGCCGTCGGCAACGACCTGAAGATCGACGGCAAGCTGATCAAGGTGTTCGCCGAGAAGGATCCGGCCAAGCTCCCCTGGTCCTCGGTCGGCGTCGAGATCGTCATCGAGTCCACCGGCCTGTTCACCGACGCCGAGAAGGCCAAGGGCCACCTCGCCGGGGGTGCTCGGAAGGTCGTGATCTCCGCCCCCGCGAAGGGCGAGGACATCACCATCTGCATGGGCATCAACGACGAGCTCTACGACCCGGCGAAGCACACGATCATCTCGAACGCCTCGTGCACCACGAACGCGCTCGCCCCGCTCGGCAAGGTCCTCGACGAGGCCTTCGGCATCAAGTCCGGCCTGATGACCACGGTCCACGCCTACACCAACGATCAGAACCTGCTCGACCAGCGGCACTCCGACATGCGCCGCGCCCGCGCCGCCGCCGTCTCCATGATCCCGTCCTCGACCGGCGCCGCGAAGGCGATCGGCCTGGTGCTCCCGCAGCTCAAGGGCAAGCTGAACGGCTGCGCCATCCGCGTGCCCGTGCAGGACGTGTCCATCGTCGACCTGACCGTCGTCCTCAACAAGCCCGCCACGAAGGAGTCCGTCAACGAGGCCTTCAAGAAGGCCGCCGCCTCCGGCAAGCTCAAGGGCTTCATGCAGTACAACGAGGACCAGATCGTGTCCAGGGACGTGATGGGCAACGCGCATTCTTCCGTCTTCGACGCGACGCTCACCGACGTCATCGACGGCAACCTGGTCAAGGTGTTCGGCTGGTACGACAACGAGTGGGGATACTCCAACCGCGTCGTCGACCTCGTCGCCTTCATCGCCAAGAAGTCGGCCGTCGCGGCGTAAATCAGTGAGCAGCAAGAAGCGCCACGCGACGGTCATCGGCGTTCCCCTGGATTACGGCGCCTCCAAAAAGGGCGCCTCGGGGGGCCCCGCCGCCGTGCGGCGGGCCAACCTCGTCGAGGGCCTCGAGGCCTTGGGCCTCGAGGTCACCGACGCCGGCGACCTGGCCGTGCCGAAGATCGCGCCCGCCGCGAAGGGCAAGCTCAAGAACGGGGCGGCCATCCTCAAGGTCTGCCAGGCGCTCGAGAAGCAGACCTATGAGGCCGTGGCGAATGGATCGGTGCCCATCACCTTGGGCGGCGACCACTCTCTGGCCGTGGGTTCGGTGTCGGGCGTGTCGCGCGCGTTCCGGGACAAGGGACGCAAGGTCGGCCTGATCTGGGTGGACGCTCACGCGGACATCAACACGCCGGACTCCTCCCCGACGGGCAACGTGCACGGCATGCCGCTGGCGCACCTGCTCGGCATGGGCAGCAAGGATTTCGCGCGCCTCGGAGGCTTCTCTCCGAAGATCGACCCGCGCAACGTCGTCCTCGTCGGCATACGCGACGTGGACCGCGCGGAGGCCGTCAACATCCGCAAGTCCGGCATCCGGGTCTTCTCGATGCAGGAGATCGACCGCTACGGGATGGGCGTCGTGACCGAGCAGGCCATCGACATGGCCAGCGACGGCACCGCGGGCTTCCATCTGAGCTTCGACATCGACGCCGTGGATCCGGGCAACGCGCCCGGCACCGGCACGGTCAAGCGCGGCGGCCTGACCTACCGCGAGTCCCATCTGCTGATGGAGCTGTGCGCCGACTCCGAGCGCATGATCGGGCTCGATCTCGTCGAGGTCAACCCGCTCGAGGACACGCAGAACGCGACCGCCGTCCTCGCGAGCGAGCTCATCGCGTCCGCGATGGGCAAGAACATCTACTAGAAGCGTCCTCACCCTGGAGACTTTGTAATGACCGATAAGCCGGCTCTCAAGCTCAAACGCCTTCAGGACCTGACCGTCAAGGGCAAGCGCGTGCTGGTCCGCGTGGACTACAACGTGCCCATGAAGGGCGCCAAGATCGAGGACAACGCCCGCATCCGCGAGACGCTGCGCACCCTCGAGCACCTGATCGCCGAAGGCGCGAAGGTCGTTTTGATCGCGCATCTCGGCCGCCCGAAGGGCAAGGTCGAGCCCAAGTATTCGCTGAAGCCCGTCGCGGCGGAGCTCGGCAAGCTCCTCAAGAAGCCCGTCGGCTTCGCCGAAGACTGCGTCGGGCCCGCCGCCGAGAAGGCCGTGGCCGCGATGAAGCCCGGCGACGTTCTCCTCATGGAGAACCTTCGGTTTCACGCCGAGGAGGAGGCCAACGAGCCGGCCTTCGCCAAGGCTCTCGCCAAGAACGGGGAGCTCTTCATCCAGGACGCCTTCGGCGCCCTGCACCGCGCCCACGCCTCGACGTCCGGCGTCACCGCCCATCTGCCCGGCGCGATCGGCTTCCTCGTCCAGCGCGAGCTCGAGTTCCTCGACCGCGTGATCGGAAATCCGCAGCGCCCGTTCCTCGCGATCATCGGCGGCGCCAAGGTCTCCGACAAGCTCGCCGTCCTCGACAAACTCCTGGAGCGCGTGGACTCCCTGCTCATCGGGGGCGCTATGGCCTACACCTTCCTCGCCGCTCAGGGCATCAACATCGGCAAATCGCTGCTCGAGAAGGACCAGATCGACGCCGCGAAGGCGATCATCGAGAAGGCCTACAACAAGAAGGTCGAGATCCTCCTGCCGGCCGATCATCTCGTCGTCCGCGAGATCTCGGCCGACGCGGCGACGACCGTGACCCAGGCGATGGCGATCCCCTCCGACATGATCGGCGTGGACATCGGTCCGCACACGATCGAGTTCTTCACCGAGCACATCGCCAAGGCTCAGACGATCTTCTGGAACGGTCCGATGGGCATCTTCGAGATGCCCGCGTTCGCCGCGGGCAGCGAGGCCGTCGCCAAGGCCATGGCCGAGGCCACGGGCAAGGGTGCGACGACGATCGTCGGCGGCGGCGACAGCCTGTCGGTGCTGGCGAAGACCGGCATGGCGGGCAAGATGAGCCATTGCTCGACCGGCGGCGGCGCTTCCTTGGAATTGCTCGAGGGCAAGGCCCTGCCGGGCCTGGTCGCGCTCGCGTCATAAATTAGGTATAATCGGCTCTCATGTACACTATTCTGATGGGCATTCACATCTTCGCCTGCACGGGTATGATCTTCTTCGTGCTCCTGCAGACCGGCCGCGGCGCCGGGCTGTCGATGTTCGGGGGCGGGGGGGACTCGCTGATCAACACCCCGAGCGGCTCCAGCTTCATGAAGAAGATCACGGCCGGTCTGGCCGCGACCTTCGCCCTGACCTCTCTTTTCCTGACGCTCCTGTCCGACCGGACCGGCATGTCCAGCGTGACCTCATCGGTCCCGCCGCTGCCTGCTCCCGCCGCGGTGGAAGCGCCGGCGGCCGCGCCGACGTCCCCTGCCGCAGCCGACGCGTACAAGTCGATCGATCCGAAAACCTCGAATAAGAAACAGCCGTAAACACCCGCACGGGTGGTGGAACTGGCAGACACATACGCTTGAGGTGCGTACGCCCGAAAGGGTTTGGGGGTTCGAGTCCCCCCTCGTGCATAGATCAAAGGAAAGGCCGCCGGTCTCCGAAAGGAGACCGGCGGTTTTTCTTAGTAGGTGACTTCGAACTTCTGGCGGGCGAAGTCGGCGCGCGTCATGGTGACGAGGCCGCTCAAAGTGTCGCCTTTCGAGTCGAAGACGATGGTGCCGACCATCGAGCGGCGGCTGGTGCCGCGCACGGCCTCGAGAACCTTGCGGCGGTCGGGGCCGCCGGCCTTGCGCAGGGCCTCGAGCGCGACGCGGGCGGCCACATAGCCGTAGTGGTCGAAGGTTCGGGGCGCGGCGCCCGCGTAAAGCTTCTGGTAGCGCTCGACGAAGTCGGCCGCGCTCGGCAGGGACTCGACGGGGACTCCGCCGACGGAAAAATAGGCGCCGTCGACGGCCGGTCCCGCCACGGCGAACAGCTCCGGGTTCTTGGCGCCGTCCCCCGACAGGAACGTGCCGCGCCAGCCGGAGGCTCGAAGCTGTTTGAGGAGGAGCGCGGCCTCCATGTACAGGCCGCCGAAGAAGATCGCCTCGGGGCGCTCCGCCGCGATCACGGCGACGGCGGCGGAGAAGTCCTTGTCCCCGCGCGACACGGGTTCGAAGCTCAGGGCCTTGCCTCCCTTGCGCTCGAGGGCGCCGCGGAAGGCTTCGGCGAGGCCGAGGCCGTAGGGGGTGCGGTCGTGGACGAGGACGAAGCGCTTCAGGGACAGGCGCTGGACCGCGTAGCCGGCCGCGTACTCGCCCTGCACGTCGTCCGACGGCGGCAGGCGGAACACGACGCGCTCTCCGCCCCAGCCGGGAGCGTCCTGCTGGGCGGTCAGCTGGGTCGCGGTCGCGGAGGGGGTGATCATCGCGAGCGGCGCCTGGGCGTACACGCGGGAGGCCTCGATGGCGCAGCCGGAGGTCAGATGGCCGATCACGGCGAAGACGGACGGATCGTCGACGGCGCGCCGGGCCGCGGCGGCGGCTTCGAAGGGATCCGCCCGGTCGTCGAGGACGACGATCTCGACGGGCGCCAGGCCGGTCTCGGCGGCCTCGTCCGCGACGGCCATGCGCACCGAGCGCTCGAGCCCCTGGCCCTCGCCGGACATGTCCCCGGTCATCGGCGCGGCGACGATCAGCCGGGAGGGTCCGGCCTCGGGCGCGCAGGCGCAGCCCAGGGCCGTGACGGCGGCGAGCACGATCCGTCGGAGCATGATCCAGTGTACGAAAAAGTTATCATCGTTGCGTGAGCGCCGTGGATGTCCGGAGCGTGCGGTTTTTGGAGCTGGGGGCGGGGGAAACGGCCTGGCCCACCGCCGCCCTTGGACTCACGGCGCTGGCCGTGCAGGCCGCCTCGAGCGCCGCCGCCGTGAGCGGGCTTTGGCCGGCGGGGCCGTCCATCCTCGTCAATACGGCCTGCGCGTACGCGCAGTTCACCGTGCTCCACGACGCCCTGCACCGCAGCGTCTCGCGCGTTCCCTGGCTCAACGAGCTCTTCGGCCTTGCCGCGACCTTCGTCCTGTGCGGGCCCTACGCCGCGATCCGCCGCAACCACCTGCATCACCACGCCCACACCAACGACCCCCGCGAGGACCCGGATTTCTGGGCCGCGGGAGAGACGTGGCTTTCCACCGGCCTGCGCTGCCTCACCATGCTCGAGCGCCACTACTGGACCTACCTGACGCGCCTGCGCCGCCGGGACGCCGCCTTCGTCCAGTCCGTGCTCACGATCGCCGCGATCCTGGCGCTGCACGCGTGGGCCTGGAGGGCGGGGCATCTTCGCGACCTTCTTTTTTACTGGACCCTTCCGGCGCAGCTCGCCGTGGCGGCCCTGGCGCTGACCTTCGACTATTGGCCGCACCGTCCGCACACCGGTCGCGGCCGCTTCAAGGACACCGCGAACATACTTCCGGCCTGGCTCGACCCCTTCTTTCTGTGCCAGAATCTCCACGCCGTGCACCATCTCTTCCCGCAGCTCCCCTGGTACCGCTATCGCGAAGCCCACGGCGTCCTCGACGCCGCGCTGAAGCGCGAAGGCGTGCCTCAGTGGGGCTTCGCGGAGGCGCTGAGACAGCTCAAACCGGGGCCCCCCCCATCATGATCCAGCTCGCCGACGGCGCCTATTGCTGGTCCTCCTTCAACGCGGAGAAGAAGTTCAACTTCAACGGGCACATCCTGCGGACCTCCGAGGGCACCGTCATCGTCGACCCCGTCGCGTTCTCGGCCGACGACCTCGCCTATCTCGAGGCGGCGGGCATCACGCCCGACGCGCTCGTGATTACGAATAGAAATCACATCCGCGAGCGGGATGCGGTGCTGAAGCGGTGGGGCATCCCGACCATTCTCCATGAGGCGGAGGTCGAGGAGGCGGGCATCACCCCGGACAAGACGGTCAAGGATGGGGATATCCTGCACGGCCTTGTCTGCGTGCATCTTCCCGGAAAATCGCCCGGGGAGATCGCTCTATATTGGCCCGAGCGGCGATTGCTGCTCCTCGGCGACGCCCTGATCGCGCCCGGCGGGAAGCTCAAGACGGTACCGGCGGAAAAGCAGGACGACCCCGCGGTCCTCGCTCGCTCCCTTGAGCTGCTTCGCACCTTCGACTTCGACCACCTGCTGGTCGGCGACGGCGATCCGCTGCTGGGCGACGCGAAGAGCGCGGTCGTGGGCTTCCTCGACAAGGCCAAGTGAGGCAGTTTTCCTGCCGGATCTACGGGGTGCTGCGCGAGGGGGAGAAGGTCCTCCTCACGCGCTCGCGCTTCGCGGGGAGCGCCTTCATCAACTTCCCGGGCGGCGGCGTGGAGATCGGGGAGGGGCCGGGCGACGCCCTGCGCCGGGAGTTCGTCGAGGAGACCGGCCTCGTGATCCGCCCCGTGCGCACCTTGTACGCCAACCAGGAGGCGCACCTCTCCACCTCGCGGCCGTTCCAGATCGTCTCGGTTTACTGGCTCGTCGAGCGGGTCTCCGGCGAGCTGCGCGCGGGGGGCAACGGCGACGACGTGCTCGAGGTTTTCTGGTGCGGCCTCGCCGACCTGCCGCTCAAGGAGATGTTCCCGGCCGAGGTCGAGTTCGCCAACCGTCTGCCCGCTTTGCTCGGATAGCCGGACTCGGGCCAGGACCGAGCGCCACCCCTTGATTCAAGGCCGTTCCGGGGCTATCCTTCGGACGTGAAGCCCGCGGTCCTCGCGCTTGCCCTTCTTTGCGCCGCTCGCGCGGCGGCCGGTCCCTCCGGCCGCGTCGACCCTCATGCCGCCCCGGCGACCGGCTATTCCGGCGCGTATCTCGGCATGGTCTCGCGCTCGCTCGCCGCCGATCCGCTCTTCGGCTCGCGCCTGCTGGATTCCTTTGACCTGCACCTTCGCTCGGTGACGGCGATGACCGCGCCCGTGGCGGTGAAGGACTACCTCGAAGTGGCCGTCATCGGCGCCGGCGTGCGCTCCGCGAGCGCGCTCAAGGCCTCCCTCGGCACCGAAACGATGGAGCCTCAGCGCGCGGCGGCGCTCCTTTTGGCCCACGCGCTCGCGCGGCCGAAGCAGTTCCGCGAGGTGCTCGATGGCCTGGAGGCGCGCAAGGCGGGCCTGGGCAAGCACACCGCCAAGCTGCTGCGCGAGGCGAACGGGCAGGGCGACCGGACCTTGCTGGCCGCCCTTCGCGCGCGCGGCGAGGCCAAGCCCTCCGGCTCCGCGCTGACCTACGATCGCTTCGGCCAGCTCGACAGGATGTTCGACGGCGGCGGCTTCGACGCGGGCGACTCCGTCGTGCTCTCGGGCCCGGTGCCCGTCCCGACGGGCTACGACGGCTACGGCCCGGACGGGCGGCCGAGGCGCTCGGGCCTCAGCCCCGCGCGGGAGTAGTTGAGAGAGCCGCGCCAATCTGGTAGAATCAACGCACGGGCCTTTAGCTCAGCTGGGAGAGCGCCTGCATGGCATGCAGGAGGTCAGCGGTTCGATCCCGCTAAGGTCCACCAGTTTGACGCCCCCGAAAGGGGGCGTTCTTTTTTTGGGGGGATCGAACCGCCTATGAAAGAAAAGGTCTGCGCACGCCGTGGTCCGAAGGACCGCGCAGACCCTCGATCCCGCTAAGGTCCACCACTCGCCCCCTGCGATTTTGCAGGCGGCCGTCGCGACGGCAACGACGGGGGCGAGTGGTTTTCTTTTTTTATCCCCCATCACCCCCTAGCCCCCTCTTCCCTCAAGGGAAGAGGGGCTTATTGTTCGGAGCGGATGTTTACCGTTTGTTGGGTCGCGCTGAATCGGCGCGAGGGCTATATCCATGGTGAGAGGTGGAACATCATGGATGAGCTTCGACTGGTGCAGTTGACGAAGGAGATGGTCGCGGAAGAGCTGCGTTTATTAGGGGATCCATGCGCCGCCGCCGCCGCCGTGGTCCGCAAGACCTTGATGGCCGCTTTGCAGGGCTCGGCTCCCGGGGATACGCCGCCGACGCGGGTGATCGAGGACGCGGTGAAGGGTGCGATGACGGCGCTGCTTCTCGCCGACCACAGCATGACGCGGGGCGCGATCCTGATCCTGGAGGCCGTGATGGACACGGCGTCCAAGCGCGACCTCGATCCGACCGACAGCATGCGCGCGGCGCTCAAGGGCTTGGCCGATCTGCGCCGCTTCGTTGATCCGTCCCGCATCGACGACATCCGCCTCGAGATCGAGGCCCACTACATGGGCGCGGGCGAGGTGTTCATGGAATACCTCCGGGGAGTCCCGGTCGCCAAGCGCTAGTCGGCCCGGGTTGCGGCCCCGGCGGGGGGTCTGCTAGGATGGGGCGTGCTCACGGCACTCCTCGTGATGACCGCTCTCCCTCTCGCCGAGCCGCTGATCGACCTTCAGGCCTTTATTCCCGACGCGGTGCTCGACATCCGCTACGCGACCAAGGACAACCTGACGGGTCGGCCCCTGTACCCCTTCGCCGCCGCTTTTTTGCGGCGTTCCGCGGCCGACAAGCTGAGCCGGGCCGCGGCGGACCTGCGCGCGAAGGGCCGCCGCCTGGTCATCTACGACGCCTACCGCCCTCTGTCGGCGCAGAAGGCGCTGTGGGCGGCCAAGCCTGACCCGCGCTTCGTGGCCGACCCCGCCAAGGGCTCCTCCCACAACCGCGCCGGCGCGGTCGACGTCGCACTCGCCGACGCGGCGGGCGCTAAGCTCGCGATGCCCTCGGATTTCGACGACTTCGGACCGCTCGCGCGACACGGCGCGCCGGGGGTCCCGCCGGAGGCCCGGCGCAACGCCGAGATCCTGAGGGCGGCGCTCGAGGCGGCCGGCTTCGTCTCCTACGCCGGCGAATGGTGGCATTACCGCGACCCCGACGCGGCGGAGTGGCCCGTGCTCGACGTCCCTTTCGAGGCGGCGGCGCGATGAAGGCCCTGAAGGCGGCGCTCATGCTCGCGCTCGTGCTCGGCGTAATCGCCTCGGGCGCGGTGTCCCTGTGGCTCGGCCGGGGGGTCAAGCTCGCCGTGGAACGCTACGGCCCCGCCTTCGTCGGCGCGCCGGTCTCCGTGGGCGCGGTGGTCCTGTCTCCGTGGTCCGGGAGGGGGACGCTTCGGAACCTCGTCGTCGGCAATCCTCCCGGCTTCAAGGGGGCGCACGCGCTGACGGCCAGGTCGGTCGAGGTCGACCTCAAGCTCTCCTCGCTCGCCGGCGACCTGATCGTCGTCGATCGCGTGACTGTGCGCGACCCCGAGGTTCTCTACGAGGTGGGCTTCGGGGGCAGCAACCTCTCTCGCCTTCAGCAAAACGCGGCGGAGTCTTCGTCCCGGGGCGCCGCCGCGCCGGGCCGCGCCGCCCCGGCGAAGTCCCTGCTCATCAACGAGCTGCTTGTCACCGGCGGACGGGTCGGCCTGTCGGCGACGGCCCTGGGCGGCGGCGGCGCGAGCCTCCCCATGCCGGATGTGCGCCTCACCGGCCTCGGCGGCAAGGGCCGCTCGCCGGCCGAGGCCGTGTCCGCCGCGTTCGCCGCGCTCGCCTCGGCCGCCGGCAAGGCGGGCGCCGGCGTCCTGGGGGCCGTCGGCGGCTTGCTCAAAGGAAAATGATGACCACCCGAACGCCGTCCGCTCTCGAGGCGACCCCCGCCGAGTTCGCCGAGAAGGCCGCCGCCGCCCGCAAGGCGGCGGAAACCTGGCGCCGCACCACCGTCGCGCAGCGCGTCGTGACCCTGCGCGCGCTGTGGAAGGCCCTCGCCGCGCGCCGCGAGGAGATTCGAGCCGTCGTGCATGAGGAGACCGGCAAGCCCCTGCTCGAGGTCGACCTGATGGAGCTCGGCGCCGCGGGCCTGCTCGTCGATTGGATGACGGCGGCGGCCCCGCGGGTCCTGGGCGACAAGGCGGCGAGCAAGCCCTGGTCTCTCTTCAATAAGCGCGCCTACGAGCGAAGGGTGCCGCGCGGCGTCATCGGCCTCATCACCCCGTGGAACATGCCGTTCCTCATCCCGTTCGGCGACGCCTTCGCCGCGATGCTGGCGGGCAACGCCGTCCTGCTCAAGCCCTCGGAGTGGACGACCAAGACGGCCGTGTGGCTCGAGCGGGCCGTCGCCGCGACCTCTCTGCTGCCCGCGGGTCTGCTGTCGGTCGTGCCGGGGAGCGGCGCCGCCGGCGAGGCCGTTATTGATGCATCCGACATGACCGTGTTCACCGGCTCGACGAAGACCGGCCGCGCGGTGGCCGTGCGCGCCGCGGGCCAGCTCAAGCCGGTCATACTCGAGCTCGGCGGCAAGCACGCGATGATCGTCCTCGCCGACGCCGCCCTCGACCGCGCCGCCGCCGCGGCCGTCTGGGCCGCCTGCGGCAACGCCGGGCAGGTCTGCGTCGGCGTCGAGCGCGTCTTCGTCGAGGCCGAGGCCTACGACCGCTTCGTCGAGAAAGTCCGTCCGCGCGTGGCCGCCCTGCGCCAGAAGCTCGACGGCCGCGACTGCGACCTGGGTCGCCTCGTGTTCCCGCCTTTGCTCGACCGCCTCCAGGACCAGCTCGAGGACGCGCGCAAGAAGGGCGCGCGCGTGATCGGCGGCGAGGTGCTGGACCGGGACAACCTGCTGATGTCGCCCGCTCTCGTGCTCGACGCGCGCATGGACATGCGCGTGATGACCGAGGAATGCTTCGGGCCCGTGCTTCCGATCATGAAGATCTCCCGGGCCGAAGAAGCCGTGGCGCTCGCGAACGCGGGGCAAGAGGGCCTGGCCGCGAGCGTCTGGACGACGGATCTCGAAAAAGGCGAGAGGCTCGCGGCCGCTCTCGAAGTCGGTCTCGTCGGGGTGAACGAGCCTTCGTCTCATTACGCCTTCGGCGCCTTGCCGTTCGGGGGCATGAAGCAGAGCGGTATGGGCCGACGCCATGGGGAAGAAGGGCTCTTGGCCTTCACGCAGGCGCAATCGGTCGTGGTGCACGAATGGCCGGATTCGACGCCGGATCTGTGGTGGTTCCCATACGATGAACGGAAAGCGGGGTTTCTGCGTAAGCTGATGGGTCTTCCGTGAAGCTGGGTGTCCATGCCTCGGTCCGTGGAGGCTTCGACGCGGCGTTAAAAGAAGCTCTAGCGCTCGGCTGCGAGTCCCTGCAGATATTGCCCTACCGCCGTCATATAAAGCCGTTGCCCGATGAATTATCTTCTTTCGCCGCCGCGCGGAGCGCGGCGAAGCTCCGACTGCTCGTTCATTCCCGGTTCGTACCGAGTTTGGCGTCGTCGGACTTCGTCCGACGAAACGGATCGGTCAAGCATCTCGCGGACGAGCTCATTCTGACGGCCGCTTTGGGAGGAGATGCGTACGTGATCCATGGCGGCGCCTATTCGCCGGACTCGAGCTTGGAGACAGGCGTTAAACTCTTCGCGCAGTCCGTCATAATGGCCGTCGAACAGAGTTCCTGTCAAACGCCGTTGCTGTTGGAAAACGTCCCCGGCGGCGGCCGCCGCATGGGCGGGAGCCTCGAGGATCTAGCGCGTCTGCAAGACGCGCTAAAGCCGTCTCTCCCCGACATCGGCGTTTGCTTAGACACGGCCCACGCCTACGCGGCGGGCTACGACTGCTCCACCGCCGAAGGCTCGTTGTCGTTCCTCGCCCGCGCGCACCGTCTCCTCGGCTTCGATGCCGTCAAGGCTTTTCATTTGAACGACACGAGGGCGTTGATCGGTTCTCATCGGGAGCACCACGAGCACTGGGGCCGCGGCCGTCTCGGGCGCGAGGGCCTGAAAGCCTTGCTCGACCGCGAGGAGTTCTCGTCGATCCCGGGCATCCTCGAGATGCCCGCCGGCGGGCGCGAGGACGACCGGGCCAGCCTGGAGTTCGTCCGGAAGCTGTCGGCCTAAGCCGTGATGCGCAGGCCTTCGCGGCCCAGCACGACCTTCAGCTTGTAGCCGCGCTCGTCGGCGCGCGCCTGGGCTTCCTTGCCCATCTGCTCGAGCACCGCGTCGGCGTAGCTGTCGTCCTGATGGACGAGCACCAGCGCCTTGACGAGGTTCTTTCCCGCGAAATCCACCGCGGCGAGGAAGCTCGAGTGTCCGGTGTTGCGGTTCTTCTTGTAGTCCTCGGCCGTGTAGCGGCCGTCGTGGAACATGAGATCCGCGCCGCGGCACACCGCGCCGATCTTCTCGTCGTAGTCCTGCAGCGCGGTCGCGTACTCGCCGTACAGCTCGCTGTCGGGGCAGTACACGATCTTGCGCCCCTCGGTCTGGAGCGCGAAGGCGAGCGTGGTGCCGGGGTGGTTGGCGTAGAAGACCGAGAGGCGCACGCCGGGCAGGATCTCGTAAGTCTGCTCCAGCAGCTCATAGAGCTCGAGCTTCGCGGGAACGGGCTTGTCGCCGAAGCCGGGCTCGAAGGCCGCCTCGAGCGCCTTTTCGAAGGGCTTGTCCGCCTCGGAGGCGCCGCTGATGTGGAGGGTGTAGTCCTTGTCGTGCGCGCACGGGAAGCCGGCGAGGCCCTCGACATGGTCATGGTGGAAGTGGGTGAGGAACAGCCAGATCTCCTTGTGCTTCCCGGACTTCATCAGCTCGTTGCCGAGAAGGCTTATGCCCGAGCCGGCGTCGAAGACGAAGATGTGGGAGGGCGTCTCCACCGAGACGCACGAGGTGTGCTTGCCGTAGCGGGTCACGACCGGCGACACGGCCGAGGAGGTCGAGCGGCAGCCCCAGACCACGGCCTTGAGCTCGCTGCGCACGACCGGCGCGGGCTCGGAGGGGGGGCGCGCCGTCTTCCTCGGGTCCACCCCCTGCTTTTTCATGATCTCGTTGACCTTCTGGGCGAACAGCTCAACGTCGTAGGGCTTCTCGATGAAGGCCTCGGCGCCGTACTGCGCCGCGCGCTGCTTCTCGGCCTCGAAGGACTTGCCGGAGACGATGATCGCGCGGATGGGCTCGGTCTCGGGATCGGACTTCAAGCGGTGGAGCAAGGTCAGGCCGTCGAGGCCGGGCATCAGGATGTCGAGGATGACGAGCGCGGGCTTCTCGGCCTTGATGATGTCCTGCGCCTTGAGGCTGTCCTGGATCAGCCGGGAGCTGTAGCCGGCGTCGTTGAGGAGCTCGAGCGTCAGCCCGCCTACGAGGGGGTCGTCGTCCACGATGATGATTTGAGCGCTCATTGGGTCCGGTATTCTATAATAATCACACCCATGCGCATCATCGCCGGCGAAAGTCGCGGACGTGCCCTCAAGAGCGTGCCGAAGGAAATGATGGTCAAACCCATCTCGGCCCGCATCAAGAAATCCGTGTTCGACATCCTCCGCCCTCGCCTCGAAGGCGCGCGGATCCTCGACCTGTACGCGGGCACAGGGGCCGTCGGCATCGAAGCCCTTTCCCGTGGCGCCGCCTCGGCGTTCTTCGTCGACGCCGACAAGCGCTGCGTGGCCGTCATCGAGGAGAATCTCAAGCGCCTGGGCTTCGCGGCGAAGGGCCGGGCCTGCTACGGCGACATATTGCAGGACCTGTCGTGGATCTCCTACCGCGCCGGCGTCTCCGACTTCGACATCATCTATATGGGACCGCCGTACCGGACGGAGGACAACAAGATGCTCGCCTACTCCACTGCGACCTTGGCGCGGGTGGCCGAAGCCAATCTGCTGGCTCCGGGCGGCGTCGCCCTTCTTCAGCGTTATAAAAAAGAGAAGGTCGAAATCCCGGCAGGCTGCGAAAAATATCGGGAAGAACGGTACGGCGATACCGATGTCGAGTTTATCCGCCGCGTCGTCCCGGCCGGTTAGCTTGGAGATCTCGTACACCCGGTTCCGCATCTACCGGGAGTGCCCCTGGAAGTACAAGCTGCTGTTCGTCGACGGCCGCAAGATCCCTCTGACGCCGAAATCGTCCTTCGGCCTGTCCCTGCACCGCGCGCTCGAGGCGTGGCTCGAGAGCGGGGAAATCTCGCTCGAGTCGCTGCTCTCCTTCCTGCGCTCCCGCTGGCTCACCGACGGCTACCCTGACGAGGACTCCGAGGCGCGCTCCTACGCGAAGGCCGTGCGCGCGATGACGCGCTTCCACGGCGAGGAGGAGTCTCGCCGGGCGCGGACCGTCTGCGTGGAGAAGGAGTTCGTTTGGGCGTCCGGGGCGCATGTGATCCGCGGGATGATCGACCGCATCGACCAGAGCCCCGACGGAGCCTACGAGCTCATCGACTACAAGACCGGACGCGGAGCACCGACGCCGGAGCAGGTCGCGGCGGACCGCCAGATGCGCTTCTACGCCCTCGGCGCGCGGCGCGGCCTGGGCCTCGATCCCGCCGTGCTGACGGTGGACTGCGTCGTCGCCGGGGAGCGCGTCAGCGCGCCCTATGACGCGGCGGGCGAGGACGCCCTCGACGCGGACATCCGCGCGGCCGCGTCGGGCATCGAGGCGGCCGCGTTCCCGCCCGACACGAAGTACTGCCCTCGCTGCGACTTCAAGTCGGACTGCCCGTACTCGGCGGCCAAGGCTCCTTAGGCGTCGGTCTGGCGGCGCCGCGGCACGTCGGGCAGGGCGCAGTAGTCGCGGACGCAGTTCTTGCCGTCGTGCTTGGCCTGGTAGAGATTCATGTCCGCGCGATGGAGGAGCTCCGCGGAGGATTCCTTGCCGGGGTCCTCGCTGGTGGCCACGCCGACGCTGATCGTCGCGAGGTACCCGTTCTTGGCGATGCCGGCGCGGGAGCGGCCCGCGACGTGCACGGCCGTCGCGGCGTCGGCGCCGGGCATGATCACGACGAACTCGTCGCCGCCGTAGCGGCCGAGTATGTCGTCGGAGCGCACGTTCGCGGAGATCGTCTCGGCGGTTTCTTTGATGACGCGGTCGCCGAATAAATGACCGTGGCTGTCATTGATCCGCTTGAAGTCGTCGATGTCCACCATCATGACCGACAGCGGGGTCTTCTGGGTCAACGAGCGCTGGATCTCGAGCTCGAGGATCTCCTGGAGATAGCCGTGCGTGAAGGCGCCGGTCAGCCCGTCCGTCACCGACTTCAGGTGCAGCTCCTCCACGCGCGCGGAGAGAACGCGGTTGCTCACGCGCTGGCGCTCCGAGCGCAGGCCGATCACGTAGCCGAACACCAGGAAGGCGAAGACCGAGCCCGCGCCCATGTACGCGTAGAATAGGAAGTTGTAGTCGAGCTCGTGCCGGGCCCAGACGCCCTTGAGCAGCGGGTCGGCGAGCCAGAAGCGCAGCAGGAACGCGCCCAGGGGCGAGGCGAGGCCCAGCAGCGCGCCGGCCGCCGGATAGAGAAGATAATGCGGCGCCGTCCGCATGCCGGCGCGGAAGTCCGCGTGGTCGCTCTGGCGGCGGCCCTGCGGGGTCATTTCGAGCGTTCGGGGCTCATCGCCCAGAGGACCCGGGGCTTGGGCGTGAATTCGACGGCGACGATCGTGGCCGGGCGGAACTCGAAGGCGGTCTCCGCGAGCAGGGCGGCGACCTCGCCGATCTGGGGCTGGTGGCCGACGCAGAGGACCTCGTCGACGGCCGCGGCCCGCGCGGCGATCGCGATCTCGACCTCCTCGGCGGGCTTGGTGTTGTCGAGGGGGGCGAAGATCTCGCGGCCCCCGGACGGCTTGAGGACCGAGGCCATCTCCGCGGCGGTCTGTACCGCCCGGAGCAGCGGCGAATGCAGGATGAGGCCGGGGGCGCAGCCGAGGCGCGCGAGCTCGGAGGCCATCCGGCGCGCGTCCTCCCGCCCGAGGTCGGAGAGGGGCCGCAGGGCGTCCGAGGACACGCCCGCCTCCATCGTCGTGGGGGAATGTCCGTGCCGCATCAGGTAAAGACGCTTCATCGGAGGGGAGATTACCAAATTCTCAGAAGAAGTACCCGAAAGAGGCGAAGAAGCGCTCCAGGCCCCGCTCCGCCAGCGAGCGCCGGCTCCAGGCGTACGGCGTGATCTCGAGGGCGCCCTCGATGCCGGCCTCGAAGCGCTTGCTGAGCTCGGCGGCGAAGCGCCCGTCGGTCGTCTGCAGGTTGACCTCGAGATTGTGCTGCAGGGAGCGGTGGTCGAGGTTGTAGGAGCCGACCGCGCACCATTTGCGGTCGACGACGACGGCCTTCGCGTGCATCATCGGCCCCTGCCACTCGAAGATGCGCACGCCGCGCGACAGCAGCGAGCTGTAAGACGCCCTCATCGCGTACCAGACAGAACGGATGTCCGAGCGCCCCGGCACCAGCACGCGCACGTCGACGCCGCGGCGCACCGCCTGGGCGAGCGAGCGGCGCACGCGCCAATCGGGGATGAAGTAGGAGTTCGCGATGGAGACCTCGGTCCGGGCCGCGCGCAGGGCGTTGACGTAGCCCTCGCGGATGGCGAAGCGCTTGAGGATCTCGTGGTTGCCGACGACGCGCACCGGCGAGGGCCCGGGCTTGGGCGCGGGCACGGGATGGGCTTCGAACCAGCGTCCCGTCTCCTTGTGCCACACCGCCCGGAACAGGCGCTCGAGCTCGTGGACGGCGGGCCCCTCGACGCGCGCGTGCGCGTCGGGCCAGTCTAGGCCGCCCTCCTCCCGCGGCGCGTGCTCGTCGCTGATGTTCATCCCGCCGATGAAGCCGATCCTTCCGTCGCAGACCAGGATCTTGCGGTGGTCGCGCTTGTTCCAGGCCCAGCGGGGGCGCCAGGGTGCTACGGGATGGTACTCGAGGATCTGCACCCCGGCGTTGCGCATCGCGGTCTCCGTCTCCGGCGCGAGCTCGATGGAGCCGACGGAGTCGTAGATCAGGCGCACGCGCACGCCGCGCCGGGCCGCGCGCGCGAGCCTCTCGGCGAAGGCCTTGCCGGTCTCGTCGCCGGCGAAGCGGTACGTCTCGAGATGCACGGTCTCTTCGGCCGCGTCGATGGCCTCCGCCATCGCCGCGAACAGGTCCTTGCCGCGGACGTACAGCGCCAGCGTGTTGCCCGCCACGTGGTCGTCGGCGTCCCACGTGAAGTCGCCCGAGCTCGGCTTGGGCCGGCGCAGGTACTTCCGGACGGGGGGCGGAAGATGCGGGATCTCGGGAAGCTCCACGAGGGGCATGTTATCAAAGAAGCCCGCCGCTAATTGCTAGACTGTTGGTCCCCCATGGCCGGCAAGGAACATTTCGCGAAGCTGCAGGAGCTGATCGACCTCGAACGCGAGGCCGAGAAGGCGGAGAACCTCCGCGAGCTGCGCAAGTTCCCGGTCTCCCAGCGCGAGGCGCGCGGCAAGACCGTAACAGGGCTGATCGCGGAAGCGATCAGCGGGGGCATGGGCGGGCTGACGATGGTCACGCTCTCCCGAGCTCCGAAGGGCGAGGAGCTCGCGCCCTTCCACGCGATGAACGCCGGCGACAACGTCCTGTTGACGTTGTCGCCGAACAACGAGTTCGAGTCCGTGGAAGGGACGTTGTATAAGGTCGACGAGTACCGCGTGACCGTGGCGATGAATCGCGCCGCCCCGGAGGAGGACATCCGCGGGCACTGCCAGATCGACCTGCTCGGCTCCGACGCGACCTACCAGCGCATGCGCAAGGCGCTCGTCACCGTCGCGGAATCGAAGCGCTCCCGCGTCTCGACCCTGAGGGAGATCTTCCTCGGCGAGCAGGCCCCCGAGCGGACCAAGGTCCCCAAGATCCTCTGGTTCAACCGCGCCCTGAACGAATATCAGCAGACCGCGGTCAAGGCGTCCCTGGCGGCCCAGGACGTCGCGCTCGTGCACGGCCCGCCCGGCACCGGCAAGACGACCGTCCTCGTCGAGATCATACGCCAGCACGTCGCCCGCGGCGAGCGCGTGCTCGCCACGGCGCCCTCGAACATCGCCGTCGACAATATTTTGGAGAAGCTCATCGGCACCGGACTGCGCGTGACGCGGCTCGGGCACCCCGCGCGCACGCTCGAGAGCCTGCGCCACGGCAACCTCGCCGCGCAGATCGAGGAGGATCCGGCGTACGAGGAGGTCAAGGAGCTCGACGCGTACCGCGAGCGCCTGATCCACCGCAAGTCCCGCCACGGCCGCGGCATTTCTCAGCTGGGCCATGAGGAGCGCCAGCTGCGCGAGCGCGAGGTGGGCAAGCTCTGGCGCCAGGCCCGCGACCTCGAGGCCGAGATCGCTCGCCACATCGTCGCGGGCGCCAACGTGGTGCTGGCGACCCACGCCGGGATCTCCAAGAGGTATGTCAAAGGGGATTTCGACCTCGTCGTGCTCGACGAGGCCTCGCAGGCCAGCGAGCCTCTGTCGTGGGTGCCTCTGACCATCGCGCGCAAGGCGATCTTCGCGGGCGACGCCAATCAATTGCCGCCGACGATCTACTCCAAGGAAGCCGCCGAAGGCGGCCTGGCGACGACCCTCTTCGACCGCCTTAAAGACATTCTGCCCGCCTCGACGCAGACCTTGCTGCGCGTGCAGTACCGCATGCACGAGGACATCATGCGCTTCCCGTCGCAGGAGTTCTACGAGGGCAAGCTCATCGCCGACGAGTCCGTCGCGAAGCACGTCGCCTCGGAGCTGCCGGGTGCGGCGCCCTCGGACCTCACGAGCCGCCCGGTCACCTACGTCGACACGGCGGGCGCCGGCTTCGACGAGGCCTGGAACGACGTGCTCGAGAGCCGCGAGAACAAGGGCGAGGCAGAATTGGCCGTCAAGCTGCTGTACGAGCTGCTCGGCTCCGGGCTCAGGCCCAAGGACGTCGCCATCCTCACGCCGTACGTCGCGCAGGCGAAGCTGCTCAAGACTTTGGTGCGCGAGCCTGGCCTCGAGATCGGCTCAGTGGACGGATTCCAGGGCCGCGAGAAGGAGGCGATCATCCTGAGCCTGGTGCGCTCGAGCGAAGCGGGCCAGATCGGCTTCCTGTCCGACATGCGCCGCCTCAACGTCGCGATCACGCGCGCCCGCCGCTGCCTCATCGTCGTCGGCGACTCGGCCACCGTGGGGCGTCACCCCGTCTACGCGCGCTTCGTCGCGCACGCCGACGCGCTCGACAGCCATCGCTCGGCCTACGAGTGGATGAATGGCTGATGAGCGCCGCCGCGACCTTTCCCGGCTGACGCCGGAGCTGCGCGCGGCGCTGGTCGCCGAGCTCGGACGCCTCATCGACCGCGCCGCGGCGCTCACCCCCGACGAGGTCGCGGTCCTGCTGCATCTGCTGGCCTACGCGGGCTTCAGCGGCGAGGGCGCGCTGGTCGTGCCGGAATTGGCGGCGCTGTGGGGGGGTGCCGACTCCTTCATCCCCGCGGCGCACCTGCCGCCCGACCGGGCCCGCGCGGCGGTCAAGATCCTGCGCCGCCGCGGGGTCCTGAAAGACGCCGAGGAAGGCGCCGCACTCGTCGACAACGACGTCCTGCGCGCCCTCGCCGCGTAACGGTCATAAGGTCATGACGCGGGCTCTATGGCCGCGGGGCCTCGCTTGTCCTAGAATCGGCCATGGACGCAAAGCCTGACGCGAAGCAGGCGACGTTCGCGCGCCGGATATTCCAGCGCGCGCGCGGGCGGCGGCGCGCCCCGCGCCGCTTCGGCCGCGCCCCGTCGGCTCCGGTCCCGGCGTCGGAGGACCGCCTCCTCTCGTCGGGCCCGCGCTTCGTCGCCGCCTTGCTGCTCCCGCCCCTGGCCGCCCTCCTTCAGGCGGCGTTCTGGCCCGGTTATACCTGGGCCTTGTTTTACCCGGCCGCTTTCTTCGGTTCCTGGCTCGGAGGAACCGCGGTCGGGCTGCTGGCCACCTTCGAGGCCGCGGCCATGGGCTGGTACTTCTTCACGCCGCGCGAACGCGGCCTCTGGCCGCTGGATTATCAGATTCTGATACCGACCGTGATCTTCATTTCGATGGGGGTGATATTCACTTTCATGCATGACCGCCTGCGCAGGCTCACCCGGGGATGGGAGGCCGCGACCGCGGAGCTCAGCGAGCTCTTCGAGCAGGCCTCGGAGGGGATATTCGTCGCCGACCTCGCCGGCCGCTACACCGACGTCAACGCGGCGGGCTGCCGCATGCTCGGGCGCTCGCGCGAGGAGCTCCTCGGCAAGACGATCATGGACCTGCTCCCCGCCGAGCAGCTGGGGAAGCTCGACGAGTCCCGGCGCTGCCTGCAGGAGACCGGCGGCGCTCATACGGGGGAATGGGAGCTCAAACGCGGCGACGGCTCCCTCGTGCCCGTCGAGGTGAGCGCGAAGACCCTTCGCGACGGACGCTGGCACGCGTTCGTGCGGGACATCAGCGAGCGAAAGCGCTCGGAGGAGGCGCTGCGCAAGCTGGGCGAAGAGCGGCGGCGCGACGAGTTCCGCATGGCGCTCGAGTCGGCGGCCAGCGCCATGGTGCTCGTCGACGGCGAGGGCCGCGTCGTCTTGGTCAACGCCGAGGCCGACAAGCTGTTCGGCTATCCCTCCGGCGAGCTCGCCGGCCGTCTCGTCGAGGTTCTGGTTCCCGAGCGCTTCCGGGCGGCCCATCCGGCGCGGCGCGAGGGCTTCTTCCACGGCGGCGCCGGAAAACGGGACATGGGCGCGGGGCGCGTCGTCCAGGCCGTGCGCATGAACGGAAGCGAGTTCCCGGCGGACATCGGCTTGACCCGCGTGACCCTGGAGGACAAGACCTTCGTCGTGGCCTCGGTCATCGACGTGACCGAGCGCATGGCCTCCGAGCAGAGGCTTCTCGACAGCGAGGAGCGCTTCCGCCTCCTCGTCCAGAACGTCAAGGACTACGCGATCTTCATGCACGACGCGGACGGCAAGGTCACGGTCTGGAACGAGGGGGCGGAGCGGATCCTCGGCTACGGCGCCGGTGAGATCCTCGGGCGAAGCTTCACGGCGTTCTATCCGCCCGAGGACCTCGCCGCCGGGAAAGACCGGACCGATCTGAAGTCCGCCGTCGAGCGGGGCTCGCTCCAGGTCGAGGAGTGGCGCGTCCGTAAGGACGGCACCCGTTTCATGGCCAACATCGTCATCTCGCCCGTGACCGGCCGCGATGGGAAGCTGGTGGGCTACGCGAAGGTCATCCGGGACCTGACCGAGATCAAATCGGCTGAGGCGGCCCTGAAAGGCACGGCCGCGAGGCTGCGCCGCACCGCCGAGGAGCTGGAAGGCTTCGCCTACACCGCCTCCCACGATCTGCGCTCCCCGCTGCGCGCCATCCAGGGCTACGCCCACTTCGCCCAGGAGCGGCTGAAGGGGAAGGCGGACCCGGAGAGCCTCGGCATGCTCGAGCGGATCAGCGCCGCCACCGTCCGCCTCGACCGGCTGATCCGCGACGTCCTGTCCTACAGCGCGATCGCGCGCGCCGAAATCACGCTCTCGCCGGTCGACCTCGACAAGATCGTCGAGCACGTCCTGAACCTCTATCCGGACCTGAAGGCCGTGCGTTTGGAGGTGAAGCGTCCGCTCGGCGCCGTCATGGGGCAGGAGTCGCTGATGCTCCAGATCGTGTCGAACCTGCTCGTCAACGCGGTCAAGTTCGTCCCGGCCGGGCGCGCGCCCGCGATCGAGGTCCGGACCGAAACGGCGGCGCCCGGAACGCTGCGTCTGATCGTGGAGGACAACGGGCCCGGCATTCCCCGCGTCCATTGGGAGCGGATTTTTCAGCCGTTTCAGCGCCTGCCGGGAACGCGCGCGACCCCGGGGTCCGGCATCGGCCTGGCGATCGTCAAGCGCGCCGTCGAGAGGCTGGGCGGGACGATCCGCGTGGAATCCGAGCCCTGCAGGGGCACCCGCTTCATCATCGAGCTTTCGGAGACGGGCCATGGCGCATGAGAAACGCCCCATTCTCGCCGTCGAGGACAACGACGACGACCAGTTCCTTCTCCGCGAGGCTTGGAAGGCGGCCGGGATCTCGAACCCCCTGACGATCGTCGAGAACGGCGAGCAGGCCTGCGAGTATCTCCGCGGCGCCGGACCTTACGCGGACCGGGACGCGTATCCGCTGCCCGCCTTGGTGCTGCTCGACATCAAGCTCCCCGGCATGTCGGGCCTGGAGACTTTGGCCTGGCTGCGGGCGCAGGACAACCTCCGGACTTTGCCGGTGATCATCCTGACCGCGTCCACCTGGCCCGAGGAGGTCGCCGAGGCCTACACGCACGGAGCCAGCTCCTTCGTCATCAAGCCGTCGGCGGCGCAGGAGCTCACCGACTTCGTCGCCGCCCTGAAGAATTACTGGCTGCGGTTCAACGAATTCACGCCCCCATGATGCAACTTTTTCGACCCCTCGATCGTATGGTAGTAGGGCCGCCGGGACCGGCGGACGAAAGGGGGAAGAAAAAATGGAAAACCTGCCGAAGCTGGACGCGCGCGTGCGGCCGTACCAGGACCCGTCGGACCGTCCCACCAAGCTGATGGCGTTCGCGGAGCTGATGATCGCCGACGCCTTCGTGATCAAGGGCATCCGCGTGCTCAAGAAGGCCGAGCCGGGCAACGACGAGCCGTTCGTCGTGTTCCCGGCCGAAAAGGGAAAAGGGGCCACGGCCGACCGCTGGTTCGACCTGGCGCATCCGATCACCGCCGAGGCGCGCACCGCCGCGATCGGCCTGATCCTGGAGAAGTACCATCAGGCCGTGCCGGGCGGAGGGGCCCCGGCCGGGGTCTAGGTCCTTGATGCGCATTGGAATACACACTATACTGACGGTGTGAAATACCAACGCATGAACATCACCTTGCCCCGGACGGTCGTCAAGAAGCTCGCGAAGGTGCCCAACAAGAGCGAGTTCATCGCCCTCGCCTTGGTCGAACGCTTCAGCAAGCTCGAAAGGGACGACTTTCGTCGGCGTTTGATCGATGATTACAAGGAGGCGGCGCGGTTGAAGCTTGACGAGAAGGACGCGACGGCCGACTGGTGATTCATCGCGGCGAAGTCTATTGGACGGATTTCCGCGGTTCGCTCGGAGCGGAAATCCGCAAGGTGCGGCCCGCTGTGATCGTCTCCGACGATGAGCACAACGCCCACATGGCGACCGTGACCGTGTCGCCTCTGTCGTCGGCAGGAGGCCGTCTGTTGACATACGAAGCGGCCGTCCCCGAGGGTATTCTCGGGGACGGCCGTGCGGCGCGCGTGAAAGTCCATCAGCTGCGCGCCGTGGATAAGAGCCGGCTGCGCGAGAAGATGGGCGTCCTGCCCGTCGGCGCGATGGCCGACGTGGACGCGACCTTGCGGATTCACCTGGGCTTGTAGCGGCGCGGGCCGTTCCGGTTTGGTATCATCCAGGTCATGCTCCGAATCACCCGCGAGGACCTCGGGATCTTCGCGCGAGGCGTGCTGATGGGCGCGGCCGACGTCGTACCCGGCATCTCCGGCGGGACGATCGCGCTGATCGTCGGGATATATCCGCGCCTCATTCTCGCTCTGGGCGCCTTCGACGGCGAGCTGCTGCGCCTGGCCGTGAGGCGGGACTTCGCGGGCGCCGCGCGCCGCGTCGACCTGCGCTTCCTCGCCGCGCTGGGCTCGGGCATCGCACTCGCGATCCTCACCTTGGCCAAGGCCGTGACCTGGCTGATCCTCAACAAGCCCGTGACGACCTGGAGCCTGTTCTTCGGGCTCATCCTCGGCTCGACCGTGCTCGTGATCGGCCTGGTGGGCCGTTGGAACGCCTCGCGGGTCCTGGCCGCGGGCGCGGGCGCGGCGCTGGCCTATTGGATATGCGGCCTGCTGCCCGGGGAGACGGGGGGCGGCCTGCTCGCCCTGTTCGCCTCGGCCATGATAGCGATCTCCGCGATGATCCTGCCGGGGATCAGCGGGGCGTTCGTGCTCGTGCTCCTCGGCAAGTACCGGCTCGTCCTGGAGGCGCTCCACCAGCGCGACTTCGTCGTGATCGCGGTGTTCTGCGCCGGCTGCGCGATAGGCCTCATCGCCTTCACGAAGCTGCTGCGCGCTTTGCTCGCGCGCTGGGAGGGGGCCACCATGGCCTTTCTCTGCGGCCTGATGGCCGGCTCCCTTCGCAAGATCTGGCCGTTCAAGATGGACGCGGCCGGGCAGGAGCTTCTCGAGGCCAAGCGCCGCATCCAGCTCAACTTCGTGCCCGACGCCCTCGACGCGACCGCGCTGTGGGCGCTGGCGCTGGCCGTCGCCGGAGTTCTGCTCGTGATCGGCATCGAAAAGCTCGGCCGCAGACCGCGAGAATCGCAGTAGATCCCGGACCAAAAACGGTATAATCCAGGCTCATTCTCCGTCACGCGCGTTCGAACTTGACCCCCTCCCTCGAAACGAATCAGGCGCCCTCCGACACCGCGGGCCTCCGCGCGCGCCTGCGCGACCTCCGGTCGCCCGTGACGGATGGGAAAGCGACGGCTCCCGCCCTTCTGCCCGAGAGCCTGGGCGACCCGGCGTTCCTGCGCGAGCATGGCGTGCGCTACGCCTACGCCACCGGGGCGATGGCCAACGGCATCGCGTCCGAGGCCCTCGTCGAGGCGGGCGCGAAGGCCGGCCTCCTGTCCTTCTTCGGCGCCGCGGGCCTGCCCCCGGCCCGCGTCGAGGCCGCCATCGACCGTCTCGAGAAGTCCCTCGGGGCGCGGCCGCGCGGCTTCAACCTCATCCATAGCCCGAGCGAGACCGACCTCGAAAACGCCGTCTGCGATCTCTACCTTCGCCGCGGCGTGCGCCTCGTCGAGGCCTCGGCGTTCATGGGCCTCACCCCCGCGATCGTGCGCTACCGCCTCCACGGGATCGCGCGCGGCGCCGACGGGCGCGTGAGCGCCCCGAACAAGGTCGTCGCGAAGGTCTCCCGCGTCGAGGTCGCCGCGAAGTTCCTCGCTCCGGCGGGGGAGACGCTCCTGCGCGAGATGGCCGCCTCGGGCCTCCTCACGAGCGAGCAGGTTTCGCTGGCCGCCGAGATCCCGATGGCCCAGGACCTCACCGTGGAGGCCGACAGCGGGGGCCACACCGACAACCGGCCGCTGATCGCGATGTTCCCCGCGATGATCGCCCTGCGCGACCGCCTGCAGGCCCAGCACAAGTTCCGCGACGCGGCGCGCGTCGGCGCGGCCGGCGGCATCGCCACCCCGGACGCGGCGGCCGCCGCCTACATGATGGGCGCGGCCTACGTCATGACCGGCTCGGTCAACCAGGCCTGCGTCGAGTCCGGCTCGAGCGACAAGGTCCGCTCGATGCTCGCCGCCGCCGGCCAGGCCGACTGCATCATGGCTCCCGCCGCCGACATGTTCGAGCTGGGCGTGAAGGTTCAGGTGCTCAAGCGCGGCACGATGTTCGCGCAAAGAGGCATGAAGCTGTACGAGATCTGGAAGTCGAGCGATTCGATGGAGGCGATCCCGGCCGCCGTGAGGGCCTCGATCGAAAAGGATCTGTTCAAAGAGAACCTCGACGCCGTTTGGGCGTCGACCCGGGAATTCTTTCTCAAACGAGATCCCTCCCAAGTCGTTCGCGCCGAGAGCGAGCCCAAGCACAAGCTCGCTTTGGTTTTTCGTTCATACCTCGGCCAGGCTTCCCGCTGGGCCAACGCGGGCGTCCCCGACCGCGTGCTCGACTACCAGGTCTGGTGCGGCCCGGCGATGGGCGCCTTCAACGAATGGACCGCGGGCACCTTCCTGGCGGCCCCCGAAAACCGCACCGTCGCGCTCGTCGCCCGCAACATCCTGTACGGCGCGGCCGTGCTGACCCGCGCGCACTTTCTCCGCTGCCAGGGATTGGCTTTGACTCCCGATATCACGCGCATCGAGCCGCTGCAAGCCGTCGAGCTCGAGCGAAACCTCGACTAGAGAGATCATGAAAAAAACCGACAAGTCCCCCGAGTTCATCCCGTTGGCCGTGGTCGGCCTCGGAGGCGTGTTCCCCAAGGCGAAGACCTTGCGCCAGTACTGGGCGAACATCAAGAACAAGGTGGACGCGATCCAGGACGTCCCGGCGACGCACTGGAGCAAGGAAGACTATTTCGACGCCGACGCGAAGAAGCAGGACAAGGTGTACGCGTACAAGGGCGGCTTCCTCGACGCCTACGACTTCGACCCCTCGGAGTTCGGCCTCTCTCCGAACACGCTCGAAGCCACGGACCCCGCGCAGCTGTTCGCCCTCGTCGCCGCGAAGATGGCCCTCACCGACGCGGGCTACCCCGTCGACCAGGACACCTGGGAGCGCGGCCGCGTGTCGTGCATCCTCGGCGTCACCGGCGCCCTCGAGATCGTCATCCCTCTCGGCGCCCGCCTGAGCCTGCCCGCCTGGCGCAAGGCCATCCTCGCCGCCGGCGTGCCCCCGACGCAGGCCGAGGACGCGCTGGCGCGCATGTCGGACGAGTTCGTGCCCTGGCAGGAGGCTTCGTTCCCCGGCCTGCTCGGCAACGTCATCGCCGGCCGCGTGGCCAACCGCTTCAACCTCGGCGGCACGAACTGCGTCGTCGACGCCGCGTGCGGTTCATCTTTATCGGCCATGCACATGGCCGCCTTGGAGCTCCAAGCGGGGCGGGCCAAGATGGTGGTGACCGGCGGAGTGGATACCTTCAACGATGTTTTTATGTATACGTGCTTCACTAAAACTCCGGCGCTCTCTAAGTCGGGTCACGCCAAGCCCTTCGACGCTTCCGCCGACGGAACGACTCTCGGAGAGGGCGTCGGAATGGCCGTTCTTAAGCGGCTCGACGACGCCGTTAAAGACGGAGATCGTATCCACGCGATCCTGCGCGGCCTGGGGACCTCCTCCGACGGCCGCGGAAAATCAATCTACGCTCCCTCGGCCGGCGGCCAGACCCGCGCCATCGAGGAGGCCTACCGCCTGTCGGGCTTGTCGCCGGATACCGTGGAGCTCGTGGAAGCCCACGGCACCGGCACCGCCGTCGGCGACGGCATCGAGGTGGAAGCGATATCCGGCGTGTTCCAGAAGGGTTCCAAGCGCCAAGGCGCGTGGTGCGCGCTCGGCTCGGTGAAGTCCATGGTCGGCCACACCAAGGCCGCCGCCGGCTCCGCCGCCTTCATCAAGGTCGCGATGGCGCTGCGCCATAAGGTGCTCCCGCCGACCATCAAGGTCAACGAGCCCCTGCCGATTTTGGCCTCCGGCCAAACTCCCTTTTATTTGAGCCTCGAGAAGCGCCCGTGGATGGCCTCCATGGACCATCCCCGCCGCGCCGCCTGCTCCGCCCTCGGCTTCGGCGGCACCAACTTCCACGCGATCCTCGAAGAGGGGAATTCCGCCAAGACGGAAACGGATTGGGACGCCGAGCACGAGCTGTTCGCCGTGTCCGGCGATGTGCAAGGTGGATTGTCCATGCTCACGGCCGCCGAAACGTGGGACGAGGTCCGTAAGGCGTGCCATTCGTCCCGCATGTCGTTCGACTCCTCGGCGTCAAGCCGTTTGGTGATCGCTCTGGAACGCTCGGCGGATTGGAAGGCCCTCGCCGGGAAGGCCGGGTCCCTCAAGTCCTCCCCGATCGACGGTATTTATTATGGTACGGGGAAGCCCGGCAAGCTGGGAGTCCTCTTCCCCGGCCAGGGCGCTCAGTACGCGGGTATGTCTCGCGATCTGGTCTGCGCGTTCCCCGAGGCGTTCGGCGCTCTGACCGAGGCCGACGCGGCGTTCGAGGGCGGTAAGCTCTCCTCTCTCATGTTCCCTCAGCCCGCGTGGAAGCCGGAGCAGAAGGAAGCGCAGGAGAAAAATCTCAGGGACACCTCCGTCGCCCAGCCCGCCCTCGGCGCCGCCGCGTTGGCGGCTTGGGGCGTTCTGTCCCGCTTCGGCGTGAAGGCCGACGCCGCCGCGGGCCATTCGTACGGCGAATTGGTCGCGCTGCATGTCGCGGGACGCTATGACGCGAAGACGCTCCACGCCTTGTCCGGCCTCCGAGGCCGTCTGATGAAGGGCGATGGCTCGGATAAGGGCTCCATGCTCGCGGTCATCGCGTCGTTCGACGAAGTCGAAAAAGCCGTGAAGGAAGAGAAGCTCGACCTCGTGATCGCCAATCGCAACGCGCCCACGCAAAACGTGCTGTCCGGGGCGACCTCCGAGATCGACAAGGCTGAAAAGGCGTTGGCCGCTCGCGGCCACAAGGTGGTCCGTCTTCCCGTGGCCGCGGCGTTTCACAGCAAGCTCGTCGCTCCGGCGTTGAAGCCCTTCGCGACAGCCCTCGATCCGTTGCCGTTCTCAAAACCGTCCATGCCGGTCTACTCGAACACCACCGGTGCCGTATATCCCGAACCCGCGCCGAAGGCGCGGGAGGTTTTGTCCCAGCAGCTCGCCCACCCCGTCGAGTTCGTGAAATCGATCGAGGCGATGCGCCGCGACGGCATCACCACCTTCGTCGAATGCGGCGCGGGCAATAGACTCACCGGTCTCGTTGCCCAAATCCTCAAGGGCCAGGAATTTGTCGCTATCGCGACCGACGCGTCGAACGGAAAGAAGAACGGCATGGGCGACCTTGCCAGAACGCTCGCACAATTAGCCGCCCTTGGTCATTCGATCGAGCTGTCGGATTGGCAGGGAGGGGAGAAAGGCCTCTCCGATTGCCGCCCCAAGCCGAAGATGTCCGTTGTGCTCACCGGCGCCGTTTACCGCTCCACGCCCCGCAAGAACTTCCCCGCGCCCGCGACGACGCTGGACGCTATGAAGCCTTCCGAAGACGCGTCCGTGCCGGGTGCGAAGCATCCCGGCCTCGCCGCCGGAGGCGGCGAGGCCGGGCTCCTCGGCCAAGCCCTGTCCGCCGCCCAGGCGAGCATCGACGCCTTGACCCGCCTCCAGGAGCAGACCGCGGCCCTGCATCTCCAGTTCCTTCAGGGCCAGGATTCGGCTCAACGCTCCGTCCAGGCGCTCGTCGAGCAGCAGCAGGCGTTATACGCGAGGATGTCGGGCGGCGCATCGACGTTCGCGCCCGTGACGATCCCCCAACCCGTTGCCGTTTCCGTCACGCCGAAGGCGGACATCGTCTCCGTCCTGGTCGCCGTCGTGTCCGAAAAGACCGGTTATCCGGCCGAAACGATCAACCCCGACATGGACCTGGAGGGGGACCTCGGAATCGACTCCATCAAGCGCGTCGAAATCCTCTCCGCCGTCTCCGAAAAATTGCCCGGCGCCCCTAAAGTGAAGCCCGAGCACCTCGGCACGCTGCGCACCCTGAAACAGATCTCCATCTATCTGTCCGAAGGCATCGCGGCGTCCGCGCCCGCATCCATGCCCGCGGCCGTCGCGAGCGTTCACGGTAATTCTCCGTCGACCGAGATCTTGCCGGTTCTTCTCTCCGTCGTGTCCGAAAAGACCGGTTATCCGGCCGACACCATCAACCCCGACATGGATCTGGAGGGGGACCTCGGCATCGACTCCATCAAGCGCGTGGAAATCCTTTCCGCCGTTTCCGAAAAATTGCCCGGCGCCCCTAAAGTAAAGCCCGAGCACCTCGGCACGCTGCGCACCCTGAAACAGATCTCCATCTATCTGTCCGAAGGCATCGCGGCGTCCGCGCCCGCATCCATGCCCGCGGCCGTCGCGAGCGTTCCCGGTAATGCTCCGTCGACCGAGATCTTGCCGGTTCTTCTCTCCGTCGTGGCTGAAAAGACCGGTTATCCGGCCGACACCATCGACCCCGACATGGATCTGGAAGGAGACCTCGGCATCGATTCGATCAAAAGGGTCGAGATCCTCTCCGCCGTTTCCGAGAAGTTGCCCGGCGCTCCGAAGGTGAAACCCGAACATCTGGGCACGTTAAGGACGCTCAATCAGATCGCCGTTTATCTGTCCGAAGGCACCGCGGTTTCCGCGCCCGCGCCGGTCCCCGCGGCCGCCGTCGACTTCGCCGTTCCTTCCGCGAAGCCCTCGGAAGGCCCCTGCATCATCTCCCGGCTCGTTCCGGAACTGACCCCCGCCGGCCCCCGTGACGCCTACCCCTTGCATAAATCCCTGACCATCGCCGTCACCAAGGACAGCGGCCTCGACGCCGCCCTCGTCCGGGAGCTCCTCGCCAAGGGCCATAAAGCCGAGCTCGTCTCCGTCGACGACGCGGCCTCCCTTCCCGCCGAGCTCGGCGCCCTGATCGTCGTGGCACCCGTGCGCCCCGCCGCGAAAGGCTCCCCGTGGACGTCCGACTCCGAGTCCTACCTCAAGAAGTCCTTCTCCCTCGTCCAGGCCGCCGGCCGCTCCTTCGAATCCCGCGGCGTCCGCGGCCTGATCATGACGGTGACCCGCCTCGACGGCGCCCTCGGCCTCGAGGGCGGCATGGACCAGGACCCCGCCTTCGGCGGCCTCGCCGGCCTGATGAAGACCGCGGCCCGCGAATGGAAGTCCGTCTGCCGCGCCGTCGACGTTTCCCCGGCCCTTCCGCTCGACGCCGCCGCGAAGCTGCTCGCCAAGGAGCTCTCCTTCGACGGCCCCGTCGAGGCCGCCCTCTCCGAGGCGGGCCTGCGCGCCGTCGCGCTCGTCGAACGCCCCGCCTCCCCGTCGGGCCGCGAGCCGCTCAAGGCCGGCGACGCCGTCATCGTCACCGGCGGCGCGCGCGGCGTCACGGCCGAGTGCGCGCTCGCGCTCGCCAAGGCCTTCAAGCCCCGCCTCGTCCTCGTCGGCCGCAGCCCCCTGCCCGGCACGGAGCCGGCGGAGTACGCGTCCGCGGCGAATGAAAGCGCCCTTCGGTCCTTGATCGCGAAGTCCTCGTCCGGCCTGTCCCCCAAGGAGATCGGCGCCCGCGCCAAGGACGTTCTGGCCGCGCGCGAGATCAGGTCCACGCTGTCGCGCCTGACGGCCGCCGGCGCGGAGGCCCGCTACCGCGCCGTCGACGCGCGCGACGCCGCCGCGGTCAAGGCGCTCGTCGCCGAAACGGTCGAGGACTTCGGCCCGGTCCGGGGGATCGTCCACGGCGCGGGCGTTCTGGCCGACAAGAGCATCCTCGAGAAAACGCCGTCGATGCTGGACGCCGTGCTGGATACCAAGCTCTCGAGCCTTCGTCATCTTCTCGACGCCGTCGTGCCCTGCGAGCTTCGCGTTCTCGCCCTCTTCTCCTCCTCGACGGCCCGCTACGGCCGCGTGGGCCAGTCGGACTACGCGATCGCCAACGAGGCGCTCAACAAGGCCGCGCATGTGCTCGCCGCGCGCCTGCCCAAGTGCCGCGTCGCCTCGCTCGGCTGGGGCCCATGGGACGGCGGGATGGTCGACGCCGATCTCAAGAAGCTGTTCGCCGCGGAAGGCGTGGGCGTCATCGGCCTCGCGGCCGGCGGCGAGCACCTGATCGCCGAGCTGCGCGGCTCGGGCCCGGCGGAAACCGTCGTCCTGGCCGCCTTGCCGGGCACGAAGGCCGCCCTGCCCGTCAGCTTCGAGCGCGACGTGACGCTCGAGGCCTATCCGTTCCTCGCCTCCCATGTCCTCAACGGCCGCGCCGTTTTGCCGCTGGCGGTGTCCGCCGAGTGGCTGGCCCACGCGGCCCTTCACTCCAACCCCGGCCTCGCGTTCGTCGGCTTCGACGACCTGCGCGTGGCGAAAGGCATCGTCGTGAAGCCCGCCTTCGCGACGACGGTGAAGGCTCACGCCGGATCCGCCGAGAAGCGCGATGGGCTGTTCGTCGTTCCCGCCGAGCTGCGCGGCGAGGGCGGGGCGCTCCACATCTCCGCGAAGGTCCTTCTCGCGGCGAAGCGCCCGTCCGCCCCCGCGGCGGCGCTGAAGGTCGCGGGCCCGGCCTACGGCCGTTCGATCGAGCAGGCCTACGGCGAGGTGCTTTTTCACGGGGCCGACATGAGGTTCATTCTGGCCGTGCCGCATTGCGGACCGGAAGGCATCGTCGTGGAGTCGAAAACGGCCCTGCCGCCCGCGTCGTGGACCCGCGCGCCGATCCGCGACCGCTGGCTGAGCGACCCCGCGGCGCTCGACGCCGCGTTCCAGGCCATGATCCTTTGGACGGACGCCCGGATGGGCGCGCCCTCCTTGCCGAGCTTCGCCGCGCGCTACCGCCAGTACGCCGAGTCGTTCCCGGCCAACGGCGTGCGCGTCGTGGTCAAGGCCGTCAAGCTCGCCGACGGATTGGCCGGCGCCGACATCGAATTCGTCGATGAGCGCGGCGCGCTCGTCGCCCGGCTCGAGGGCTTCGAGTGCGCGTCGGACGCCTCGCTGGCCGCCGCGTTCCGCCGCAACGGCGTTGAGACCGCCGCTTAACCGGGAGACATCATGAAGAAGATCCTGTTCGCCCTGCTGTTCACGTCCGCCCTCGCCGCCGGCGCCTGCAAGGAGCGCAAGTCCGAGCCGCGCCCCAACTACGAAGGCTCGCATGGCGCCTCCGAGAAGGCGCACGACTCCCTCGACAAAGAGGCGGGCGGCTATTAAATGACCAGGCTCCTTCCTCTCTGCGCTCTCGCCTTCGCGCTGTCCGCCTGCGGCGGCGGCAAGCTCCGAGTCACGGCCGCGTCCGGCCCCGAATACGAGGCGGTGAGGGAGCGCGCCGAGAAGGCCCACGGCGAAACTCCGCCGCGTAGCGGCGGAGTTGTTGTTATGACGGAGAAGGGCGAGTCGAAGGAAGCGGTCGTGCGCAACGAGGTCCAGGAGCGCCAGGGCAAGGTGCTCGGCGTCGACCCCGACGGCTGCACCTGGCTCGAGGGTTCCGCGTCGGTCGCCGTCGGCCCGCAGGACACGCGCCACCAGACCCGCGCCGCCGCGATGGAGCAGGCCCGCGCCGCCGCGGTCCAGGACTTCCTCGGCGTCGAGGTGAAGTCCAAGTTCATGGACTTCCAGCAGGAAGGCCTGCGCAAGGAGACGCGCCTGACCGAGGGCATCCTGCAGACGACGCGCAGCGGGCGCATCCTCAAGGAGCAGGTGATCGACGAGGGCTACCGGGACGCGCCGGAGTGCCCGGGCTGCCTGTACCGCATGAGGCTCAAGGCCTGCGCGGTCCCGCGCGAGGCCGCGGGCGATAAGGATTTCTTCGTCGAGCTCGAAGTGTCCAAACAGCGCTTCCTTCACGGCGAGGAGGCGACGCTCAAGGTGACCGCGACGCGCGACGCCTGGATCTACCTGTACAACATCTACGACCTCGGCTCGAAGGATCAGACCGCGCTCGTCGTGCCCAACGAGAACGTGAAGGAGAAGCGCCTGAAGGCGGGCGAGTCCTGGGAGTACCCGGACGAGGAGGCCAAGAAGCTCGGCGTGCGCCTCATCGCCGAGCTCCCTCAGGAGAGCGACTCCGTCTCCGCGGAGACGATCCGCGTCATCGCCTCGAAGGCCGCCCTTTCGGGCAAGGTCACGAGCCCCGCGGACGGCGGCTGGCTCGGCGTCCTGCGGCGCTTGAACCGAGCCAACGTCGAGTGGGCCGAAGACGCCGAAGCGTACACCATCTATAAGCGATGAGCCGGAATACGGAGCCGATCGCGATCGTCGGAGCGGGGGGAATCTTCCCCGACGCGCCCACGCCCGCGCGGTTCTGGGAGAACCTGGTCGCGCGCCGCTGCTCCGCGCGCGAGGTCCCGGCCGGCCGCTGGGCGCTCTCCCCGGAGGCCGCCTTCGATCCAGCCAAGGGCGCGGCCGACAAGGTCTACTCGAAGAAGGCGTGCTTCGTCTCCGATTTCGTCTTCGACCCCTCGGGCCTGGCCCTCGACCCCGACTGGGCGTCGTCCCTCGATCCGGCGTTTCATCTGGCCCTCCACGCCGCGCGGGAAGCGCTCGCCGGCGCGAAGCTGACCGCCTCCGACAAGTCCCGCATGGGCGTCGTCCTGGGCCAGCTCGTCCTGCCCACCGACGGCGCCTCGGCCTGGTCGCGCGAGCTGCTCCTGCCCGCCTTCGAGCGCGACGCGCTGGGGCTCGCGCCGCGTCAGCCCTCGTCGCGCGTCAATCCCGCCAACCGCTTCGTCGCCGGCCTTCCCGGCGGCGTGCTGACCAAGGCCTTCGGCCTCGGCGGCGGCTCCTGGACGCTCGACGCGGCCTGCGCCTCGTCGCTTTACGCGCTGAAGTTCGCCATGGAGGAGCTGCGCGCCGGCCGCGCCGACGCGATGCTCGCCGGCGGCATGTCTCGTCCGCAATCCCTGTACACGCAGATGGGCTTCTCCCAGCTGCGCGCTCTCTCCGCGTCAGGTATCCCGTCGCCGTTCGACGCGGCGGCCGACGGCCTCGTGGTCGGCGAAGGCGCCGGCCTCTTCGTCCTCAAGCGCCTGTCCGACGCCCAGCGCGACGGCGACCGCATCCGCGGCGTCCTCCTGGCCGGCGGCCTGTCCAACGACGTGGGGGGAAGCCTGCTGGCGCCCAACACCGTCGGCCAGCTGCGCGCGATGCGCGCGGCCTATCTCGAATCCGGACTTTCGCCGTCTCAGATCGACTTCATCGAGTGCCACGCGACGGGAACGCCGACCGGCGATCCGATCGAGGTGGCGAGCTTGAAAGCATTATGGGGAGAAAGGGGCTGGACCAAGGGTCAGTGCGCCTTGGGATCGGTCAAGTCCAACATCGGTCATCTTCTCACGGCGGCGGGTTCCGCGGGCTTAATGAAAGTGTTGTTGGGTTTCGAAAACGAGATCCTTCCTCCTAACGCGAACTACTCCACTCCTAATCCGAATGCCGGTCTTTCGGAGAGTCCCTTTCGTGTTCAATCGGAAGCATCGCCATGGTCGAGGCGCGATGCAAAGACGCCGCGGCGAGCCGCGCTATCAGCCTTCGGCTTCGGCGGCATCAATGCTCATTTGCTTGTGGAAGAGGCTCCGGAGCGTCGTAAGGCGCCCGCAAAGAGTACTCCATCCGTTCGCCGCGCAAGTCCGTCGTCCGTCCCCGTCGCCATCGTCGGCATGGACGCTCGATTCGGCTCGTTGCCCGATCTCCGCTCATATCAGGAAGCGGTCCTCGGCGGCATCGAGCCGGAGTCCTCGTACGCCGAGGACCGTTGGCAGGGCATCGACGCCCCGGCCGGCTTCAAAGGCCGATTTCTGCCCGAGGCCGGCTCGGATGCCGCCTCCTTTCGGATCCCTCCTAAAGAAATGGAGGAGATGCTGCCGCAGCAACTCCTGGCGCTGCAGAGCGCCGCGGCGGCGATTGCCGACTCGAAATTATCGGAAGAAGGACGTGATAGAGTCGGGGTCTTCCTCGGCGTCGCTTTTGATATGGCGATCACGCATTACGATCTGCGTTGGTCCCTTGAAAATTCGGCTGACGCCTGGGCCAAGGCAAAGGCCTGGTCGTTGTCGTCCGCGGAGCGGTACTCCTGGCTTTCCTCCCTGCGGGACGCCTGCGGCCCCGCCCTCACCGCGAACCGCGTGATGGGCGGCCTGGCGAGCGTCGCCGCCAGCCGCGTCGCGCGCGAGTTCCGCCTCGGCGGCCCGAGCTTCACCGTCTCCGCCGAGGAGAACTCCGGCCTCAAGGCGCTCGAGGCGGCCGTCCGCGCCCTTCAGCGCGGCGAGGTGGACGCCGCCGTCGCCGGCGCCGCCGACGTCGCGGGCGAGGCCCGCGCGCTGGCCGGGTCGCACGCGCTCAAGCCCTTCTCGGCCGGCGGCCGCCCGCGCCCGTTCGACGCCTCCGCCGACGGCTCGACCCCCGGCGAGGGCGCCGCCACGGTCGTGCTCAAGCGCCTCGACGACGCCCTGCGCGACGGCGACCGGATTTACGCGGTGATCAAGGGCCTTGGAGCCGCCTCCGGCGGAGGAGCCGACTCGGTCGTCCCCACGCCGGAGGCTTGCGTCGAGGCTCTTCGCCGCGCTTACGACGACGCGAAGGTGGACCCGAGCACCATCGGTCTTTTGGAGTGCCACGGCTCCGGCGACGCCAAGGAGGATCGCTGCGAGGCCGCCGCGGCCGTCGAGTTCTTCGGCACGGCCGCGGCCGACCTGCCCCTCGCCTTGTCCTCCTCGAAATCCGTGATCGGCCATGCCGGCGCGGCCGCGGGCCTGGCGGGCCTGGTCAAGGCCGCCTTATCCCTCTATCAGGAAATCCTCCCGGCCGGGCCGACGATCGTCAACCCGATCTCGCCCCTGTCGACGGCGTCCAAGCGCTTCCACTCGCCGCGCCGCGCCTCCTTCTGGCTGCGAAACCGCGCCGACGGCCCGCGCCGCGCCGGCGTCACCTCCCTCGGCGTCGACGGCGGCTGCGTCCACGTCGTGCTCGAACAGCTCGAGCGCGAGACCTCGGACCCGCTCGTCGAGGACGAGCGCCGACAGCCTCTCGGCTCGCGCCTCGAGGCCCTGTTCGCCGTCGAGGCCGCCGACCCCGTCTTCCTGCTGGCCGACCTGAACGCCCTGATCGACTGGGCCGCCGCCCAGGACCCCGGCGACGGCATCGAGGCCCTCGCCCGCCGCTGGTGGCTCAAGCGCGGCTCCTCGCCCGAAGCCTCCCACGCCTGCGCCATCGTCGCGCGCGACTGGAAGGAGCTGCTCACCGTCGCGCGCATGGCCGTCGAGTCGGTGCGCGACAACCCCGAGCGCCCGCTGCCCTCCGACCGCGCCTTCCTCACCACGCGCCCGCCGCTGGGTGGGGACCTGGCCTTCGTCTTCCCCGGCTCGGGCAACCAGTACCTGGGCATGACCGCCGCCCTCGGCGCGCAGTGGCCCGAGGTCCTGCGCCGCCAGGACGCGGAGAACGGCCACCTGCGCGACCAGATGACGCCCGCGCGCGTGGCCCCCTGGCGACTCGCCTTCGAGCCGGGCTGGGAGGCCAAGGCCGACAGCGAGCTCAACGCCGACTACCACGCCCTGATCTTCGCCTCGGTCGCCCACGGCACCGTGACGAGCGATCTCATGCGCTCCCTGGGCGTGAACCCCTCCGCCGTCGTCGGCTACAGCCTGGGCGAGACCGCCGGCCTGTTCGCCACGCGCGCCTGGACCGCCCGCGACGAGATGCTCCGGCGCATGAAGCAATCCTCGCTCTTCACCTCCGAGCTCGCCGGCCCCTGCGACGCCGCCCGCCAGTTCTGGCGCCTGCCCGCGAATGAAAAAGTGGACTGGGTGCTCGGCGTGGTCGACCGCCCCGCCGACGCGGTCAACATGGCGCTCAAGGGCGCGGAGCGCGCGGCCCTCTTGATCGTGAACGCTCCCGTCGAGTGCGTGGTGGGGGGATATCGCTCGGCGGTCGAGAAATTAGTGGAAGGATTGGGCTGCGTGTTCCTGCCGTTGCAGGGCGTCTCGACGGTGCACTTCCCGGCCGCTAAATTGGTGGAGAAGCAGTACCGTGATCTCCATCTTTTCCCGACCCGCGCCCCTAAGGGGATCCGGTACTACTCCGGTGCTTTTGGAAAGGCGTACGAGGTCACGCGCGAGTCCGCCGCCGATAGCATCACGACCCAAGCCATCCGGTCGGTCAATTTTTCGGCATTGATCAAAACGGCCTATGAAGACGGCGTGCGCACGTTCATCGAATTAGGTCCCCAGGGCTCGTGCACGAGAATGATCGGTAAGATTCTAGGCCCGCTCACCCACAACGCAAGGCCGGTCGACAGTCGAGGGCTCGACGATGTGTCGGGCATTCTTAAAACGTTGGCCTTCCTGATCGCCGAACGCGTCCCCGTCGATTTGAAGCAGCTCTACGGCGCTCGTTCCTTCTGCGCCGGTCACCAAAGCGCGCCGGCGCAGCCGGCGCAATACGTCCGCTTACCCTTAGGCGCCCGTCCCGCCAAAGTGTCCTGGTCTCCTCCGTCGCCGCCGAAGGCGGCAAGTCCAGCCCCCGCTCCTCGTCACGAGCCCGTGCCGGTCTTAGCTCCGTCCCGGCGCATCCCCGAGCCCCGCCTTCCCGGCGACGAGTTCCAGCCATCTCCGTCCCGCCAACTGTTTCCGGAAACAGTCGTTTCCCCGCAGGCGGCGCCGTCCGCGGCCGGAAGCCTGTCCAACGCGGCCGCGCTGACGGCGCAGGCCCACCAGGTGTACCTCAAAATCGCGGAGAACTTCGCCAAGCTCCAGACCCACAACCTCAGCCAGCAGATCCGCATCGCTTCGGGACAATCCGTTATTCCGGCCCCCGCATCCGCGCCCGATCCGTTGCCGTTGAAAAAATCCGTCTTCATGGACCGCAAGGCGTGCCTCGAATACGCCTCCGGCAAGATCGGCGCCGTCCTCGGCGAAGCCTTCGCCCACGTGGACTCCTACCCCACGCGAGTCAGGCTCCCCGAGGAGCCCCTGATGCTGTGCGACCGCATCCTCTCCGTGACGGGCACCCCGAACTCCATGAAGCCCGGCTCCTGCATCACCGAGCATGACGTGCTTCATAATGGCTGGTATTTGGACTCCGGCCGCATCCCCACCTGCATCGCCGTCGAAGCCGGCCAGGCCGACCTTTTCCTTTCCGGCTACCTTGGCATCGACTCCAAGACGAAAGGCAACGCGGTTTACCGCCTTCTCGACGCCATCGTCACCTTCCACGATCATTTGCCGAAGCCCGGCCAGGTGATCAGGTACGACATCAGCATCGACGGCTTCGGCCAGCACGACGACATCTGGCTTTTCTTCTTCCGGTACGATTCAACGGTCGATGGGAAGCCCCTGCTCACCATGCGCAAAGGCTGCGCCGGCTTCTTCACGAACGCCGAACTCGCGAAAGGCAAGGGGATCGTTCTGACCGACGCCGAAAAAATGCCGGTCCCGGGTAAGGTTCCGTCTGATTGGAAGCCCCTCGTGCCGTTCACTGATAAGGTGTCGTTGACCGAAGGTCAATTCGAGTCCCTACGCGCCGGAGATTTGAAGACGGCATTTGGTCCGGCATTCGCGTCCCTGCCTTTCGTTCCGGATACCTTGCCCGGCGGCCGCATGAAGCTCGTCGACCGGATCCTCGAGCTGGATCCCAAGGGCGGCCGCTACGGCCTCGGCCGCGCCGTCGGCGAAATGGACATACATCCCGACGATTGGCACCTCGTCTGTCACTTCAAGGACGACAACGTGATGCCCGGCACCTTGATGTACGAATGCTGCTTGCACACGCTCCGCGTCCAATTGATGCGCATGGGCTGGGTGGGGGAGAAGGGCAAGGTCTGGCACGAGCCCGTCCCCGGCGTCGCCTCCCAGCTCAAGTGCCGCGGCCAGGTCCTCGCCTCGACCAAGAAGGCCCGCTACGAGCTTCACATCAAGGAGCTGGGTTACGAGGCCGATGGGACTCCGTTCTGCGTCGCGGACGCGTTTATGTATTCGGATGATAAGAATATCGTCCAGATCACCGACATGTCGGTCCGTCTCTCCGGCACGAATCGGTCCGCCATCGAGTCCCTGTGGCTCAAGAATGAGAAGACGGTCTACTACGACTCCGACAAGATCATGGCCTACTCGAACGGCAACCCGTCCGAGGCCTTCGGCGCGCCCTACAAGATCTTCGATAAGGACCGTATCCTGGCCCGTTTGCCGGGCCCGCCTTATCAATTCCTCGACCGCATCGTCGGCCTGAAGGGCGAGCCGTTCGTCCTCAAGGCGGGCGCCTCCGCCATCGCCGAGTACGCGATCCCCAAGGATGCCTGGTACTTCCGCGAGAACGGCCAGGCGACCATGCCGTTCGCGATCTTGCTCGAGGTCGCTTTGCAGCCCTGCGGCTGGCTCGCCGCCTACTGCGGCTCCGCATTAACAAGCCCCGTTGATTTGTCGTTTAGAAATCTGGGAGGCGACGCCATACAGCATGTCGAGGTCACGCCCGAGACCGGAACCCTCGTCACGAGCGTCGTGATGACCAAGGTGTCCCAGTCCGGCGGGATGATCATCCAGAACTACGACATGACCATGACCGATGCCCAGGGTCGCCTCGTCTATCAGGGCAAGACCGAGTTCGGGTTCTTCACCAAGGAGTCGCTCTCTCAGCAGGTCGGTCTGCGCGGCGCGAAGCAGTTCATTCCTTCGACCACGCCGAGGACCCTCTCCCTGAAGGGAGGGACTCCAGCGTTGCCCGGTCCTATGCTCCTGCTGCTTGATTCCGTCGAGCAGTATGATAATGCCGGTCCAAAGGGCCTCGGCGCGCTCATCGGCCGCCGCGCCGTCAATCCCAGCGAGTGGTTCTTCAGCGCCCATTTCTACCAAGACCCGGTTTGCCCCGGCTCCCTCGGCCTGGAATCGTTCATCGAGTTGATGAAGTGCCACGCCCGCGACCGCTGGCCCGGCGCCGGCCGCTTCGAGTCCATGGTCCTCGGCCGCACCCACAAGTGGCTGTACCGCGGCCAGTACACGCCCGTGAACAAGGCCGTCGAGGTCCAATGCTGGATCACCGCCGTCGATGAGTCCTCGAAGACCCTCACGGCGGACGGCTACCTTTTGCGCGACGGGCTCGTCGTTTACGAAATGCGCGATTTTACTTTGAAGCTGAGATCGTAAAACTGTTGTTGACAACAGTTTTGTCGTCTATCCGCGGATACGGTGAATAAGTTCGAACCAACATGAAATACACCAAGGTCACCCTCGACGGTCTGGCTTACGAACTCGCCCCCAACGTGGTCACCTCCTCCGAGCTCGAGAAGCGCATCCAGCCCGTCTACGACGCGCTCCGGTTTCAGGTGGGACAGATCGAAGCCTTAACAGGCATCAAGGAACGCCGCTGGTGGGACGCGGGCTTCAAGCTCTCCGACGGCGCCGCCTCCGCCGGCCGCAAGGCGCTCGCCAAGGCGGGCGTGAAGCCCTCGGACCTCGGCGTCGTCGTCTACGCCGGCGTCTGCAAGGAATCCTCCGAGCCCGCGACCGCCTGCGCCGTCGCCTCGAAGCTGGGCGTGAGCAAGGATTGCGCCGTCTTCGATATCTCGAACGCCTGCCTCGGTGTTTTGTCGGCGATGGTGGATATCGCCAATCGCATCGAGCTCGGGCACATCAAGGCCGGCCTCGTCGTCTCCTGCGAGTCGGCCCGCGAGATCAACGAGGCGATGATCGCCTCCATGCTCAAGAACCCGACCATGGAGCACTTCAAGCTCTCGATCGCGACCTTGACCGGCGGCTCCGGCGCCGTCGGCGTGGTCCTGACCGACGGAAGCTTCGGCAAGACGGGCCCGAAGCTGCTTGGCGGCACCGTGCAGGCCGCGCCCCAGCACTGGGACCTGTGCCAGTGGGACCGCGACTTCATGAGGACCGACGCGCCCGCCGTGCTCAAGAACGGCATGGAGCTGGCCAAGCTCACCTGGCTCAGCTTCTCCAAGAAAATGAACTGGAGCAGCGCGGACATGGATAAGACCATCACCCACCAGGTCGGCGGCCCCCAGACGACCGCTCTGCTCAACGCCTGCGGCGTCGGCGCGGAAAAGGACTTCCCGACCTACGAGTTCCTGGGCAACATCGGCACGGTGAGCCTGCCGCTCACCGCCGCCTTGGCCGACGAGCGCGGCTTTCTCAACAAGGGCGACCGTGTGGGCTTCATCGGCATCGGCTCGGGGCTCAATTGCATGATGCTGGGGCTGGAGTGGTGATGGACTCCTGGAAGGCGCTTTACCCTTTCAAGGGCCGCCGCATCGACCTCGGCGGCGTCGCCATGCATTACCTCGACGAGGGCAAGGGCGAGACCGTCCTGATGGTCCACGGCAACCCGACCTGTTCTTTTTATTTCCGCGAGGTCGTCAAAGCGCTCTCGCCCGATTTCCGCTGCATCGTCCCCGACCACATCGGCATGGGCCTCTCCGACCGCCCGCCGGACAAGCGCTACGCGTACACGCTCAAGAACCGCGTCGACGACCTCGACGCCTTGATGGAGCGCGTGGCCCCCACGGGCCCCGTCACCTTGATCGTGCACGACTGGGGCGGCATGATCGGCATGTCCTGGGCCGTGCGCCATCCCGAGCGGATCAAGGCCATCGTGGCGCTTAACACTTCGTGTTTTCGTCTTCCAGAAGAGAAGAAGTTCCCCAAGGGCCTGGAGATCATGCGGGGAGCCCTGACCGGCATACCGCTGCGCGCGCTGGGCTTCGCGCGCGGGGTCGTGCTGCGCACCTGCACCGCGAAGAAGACCCTGTCGCCCGAGGAGAGGGCCGGCTACCTGGAGCCCTACGACGGCTGGAGCGCCAGCCGCGCGGTGCACCGCTTCGTGCAGGACATCCCGCTTCAGCCGGGGGACCCGGCCTGGGACACGGTCGTCGACACCGAGAGCAAGCTCGGGACGCTCCAGGACGTTCCCATGCTTCTGCCCTGGGGGCTCAAGGACTGGGTGTTCGACGAGGCCTTCCTCAACGGCTGGCTCAAGCGCTTTCCCAGGGCGACGGTGAAGCGCTTCCCGGACTGCGGCCACTTCCTGCTCGAGGACGCGGGCGCGGAGGTCGTCGCCCTGATCAAGGAATTCGTCGCGCGGCCCGTTCCCGCATGAGCGAGACGGCGCTCGCGACGGACCTCGGCTCTCGCGTCCTCGACAACGCGCGCCGCCTGGGCGCCCAGCCCGCGCTGATCCATCACGACAAGATCACGACGTTCGAGGAGCTGGGCCGCGACGTCGAGCTCCTGGCCCACGGCTTCCTGCGCGCGGGCCTCAAGAAGAACGACCGCGTCGCCGTCCTCATACCTCCGTCGCGGGACTTCTTCGCCGCGGCCTTCGCCTTGTTCCGCGCCGGCGTGACCCCGGTGCTCGTGGACCCCGGCATCGGCTTCTCCAACATGGGCCGCTGCCTCTCGGAGTCGGAGCCGGTCGCGTTCGTGGGCTCGGCCAAGGCGCATCTGGCGCGGACGCTGGGCGGCTGGGCGCCGTCGGCGAACCTCAAGATCGTCGCCGGGGGGCCGTCCCTGGGATTGGCCACGCTCGAGACGATGCGCGAACTCGGCCGGGGGCGCGCGCTCGAACTCCCGCCGGTGCCCGCCGACGGGCGCGCCGCCATCCTCTTCACCTCGGGCAGCACCGGGGCCCCGAAGGGGGCGGTGTATGAGCACTCGATGTTCTCCGCCCAGGTGGACCAGCTCCGCGAGCTGTTCGACATAAAGGAGGGGGAGCTGTCCTTGGCGACCTTCCCGCTGTTCGGCCTGTTCGACGCCGCGCTGGGCCAGACGGTGGTGATCCCGGACATGGACTTCACGCGGCCCGGCATGGTGGATCCGATGGCGATCATCGTGCCGACGCAAAAATACCGGATCCACCAGCTGTTCGGCTCGCCCGCCTTGCTCGACCGCGTGGGCCGCTTCGGCGCCCAGCACGGGATCGCTTTGCCCTCTCTCAAGCGCGTGATGTCCGCCGGCGCTCCGGTGCCGGCCAGGACCTTGGCCTTGTTCTCCAAGATGCTGAACCAGAACGTGCCCATCTACACCCCCTACGGCGCCACCGAGGCCCTGCCCGTCGCGCTGACATCCTCGTTCGAGATCCTGGGGGAAACCGCGGCCAGGACGTTGCGAGGCGAGGGGGTGTGCGTGGGCCGTCCCGTGAAGGGCATCGAGGCGGCCGTGATCCGCGTGTCGGACGGACCGATCAAGACGTGGTCGGACGACCTGCGCGTGCCGCAAGGCACGGTCGGGGAGATCGCGGTGAAGGGCCCGGTCGTGACCGGGGAGTACTTCCGGCGCGTGGACGACATGGCCAAGGCCAAGATCGGCGACGGGAGGGGCTTTTGGCACCGCATGGGCGATCTCGGCTACTATGACGAGCAGGGGCGGCTCTGGTTCTGCGGGCGCAAGGCGCACCGCGTGAGAACGGAACGGGGGGAGCACTATACGATCTGCGTCGAGGGCGTGTTCAACGCGCATCCGAAGGTGAAGAGGACGGCGCTCGTCGGCGTCGGCCTGATTCCCGTGCTGTGCGTGGAGCTCGAGCCCGGAACGCAGGCCACCGACGCCCTCAAGCAAGATATCTTGAGCCTCGCGGGAAGGCCGGCGTTCACCCAGGACATCAAGGACATCCTGTTCCATCCGTCTTTTCCCGTCGATACCCGCCATAACGCCAAGATCAACCGTGAGGCGCTGGCGGTCTGGGCCGCGGGGCGGCTCGGGTGAGGGCGCTCGTCACCGGCGGAGGCGGCTTCCTGGGCGCCGCGCTGGCGCGCCGCCTGCGCGAGCGCGGCGACGAGGTCCGCGTGTACGGCCGCGGCTCCTACCCCGACCTCGAGGCGCTCGGCATCGACTGCGCCAAGGGCGACGTCGGCGACTACGAGGCCTTGAAGGCGGCCTGCGACGACCGCGACGTCGTGTTCCACGTCGCCGCGAAGGTCGGCCTATGGGGCCCGTACGAGGAATTTCACGCGGTGAACGTGGAGGGGACCAAGAACGTGCTGCGCGCGTGCCAGGAGCAGGGAATTCGCAAGCTCGTGTTCACGGGCTCTCCGAGCGTCGTGTTCCACGGCGGCGACGTCGAAGGCGTCGACGAGACCGCGCCGTATCCCGCGCGATACGACTCGTTCTACTCTCAGACCAAGGCCCTGTCGGAGCAGATGGCGCTCGCCGCCAATCACGACCGGCTCTCCACCGTGTCCTTGCGCCCGCACTTCATCTGGGGCCCCGGCGACCGGAGCATACTTCCGCGCGTGATCGCCCGGCAGAAGTCGGGGCGGCTGTTCCGCATCGGCGAGGACAACAAGCTCGTCGACACGATCTACATCGACGACGCGGTGGAGGCGCACGTGCTGGCCGCGATCCAGCTCTCGCCGTTGTCGGAGATCTCCGGCAAGGCCTACTTCCTGTCCGGGGGCGATCCCCGCCCGATCTGGGAGTTCATGGAGCGCATGCTGGCGGCGGCGGGGCTGGGGCCGGTCAGGAAGCGCATGCCGAAGGGCGTCGCCTTCGGGGCGGCCGCGCTCTGCGAGGGAACCTGGCGCGCCCTGGGGCTGAGGTCGGAGCCCCCGCTGACCAAGTTCCTGGTGGACACCTTGACCACGTCGCATTGGTTCGACATCTCGGCGGCCAAACGCGAGCTCGGCTGGCTGCCGAGGGTGAAAATCGAGGACGGCATGGCGCGTCTGGCGCATTGGATCAAGGCCACGCAAAGAGCCGGTTAACAGCTTAAAGCCTGGCACCGACCGGCTCTCTCTCGGGGAATAAGCCTTAAAAAAGCGCGTTCCCGAATCATTTAAGCCTGACACCATCTAGGCTGATTAGGCCCGGGTCCCCTGGGCCCAAAGGCCTATGGGCGGCGCCGAAATTTCCGTTAAACTGCGGGCATGAGACGCCTATTCCCTCTCGTCGCCCTCGTCCTCGCCGCCGGCGCCTTGACCGGCTGCGAGGAGAAGAATAGCCCGGCCGTTTCCACCGGTTCCTATCGGCCGTCCGCCCCGCCCGCGGACGGCGCGCCGGTCCGTCGCCTCTCCGGCAAGAACCTGATGGCCTACGCGCCCGCCACGGATTTCGTCGCAGCCGCCCCGGAGGACGCCGCCCACGGCGCCAGCGCCATGTTCGACGGCGCCCGGACTCGCGGCGGCGTCACCCTGGTCGGCTATACGCCCGCGAGCGCCCCGAGCGGGCGCGGCAAGCGCCTGCCTTATACGGCCGACGCGAGCCGTCGCGTCACCGACCTCGGCGGCGTCGTGCCGCCCCTGCCCGACGACTACGATTATTCCCGCGGCGGGGCCACCCCGGGCTCGGCCAAGGACGCGGGCCAAACCTTGCTCGGCTTCGCCTCGTTCCAGATCGCGCAGAAGTTCCCGACCGTGGCCCCGATCATGAGCCGCATGGGCTGGCGCGCCGCGCCGCGCCGGGGCTCGAACTCCTCCCATAGCCTCTACCGCGTGACGGTCCATCACACCCAGGGCAGGCAGCCGATGAACGAGGCGGAGACCGCCTCGGCCGTCAAGAACATCCAGCATTATCACATGGTCGGCCGGGCCCGCGAGGGGAAGGAAGCCTTCGACGACATCGGCTACCATTTCCTGATCGCCGGCGACGGACGCGTGGTCGAGGGACGGCGCGCGGAGTACATCGGCGCGCACGCGGGCAGTTCCAACGAGGGCAACATCGGCGCGGCGATGATGGGCGACTTCAATAAGGTCCAGCCCACCGCCGCGCAGCTCGAGAGCCTCACCCGCCTCGTGACCTACCTGTCGATCAAGTACAAGAAGGATCCGGGCCAGAAGGGCTTCCTGGAAGCCCATAATCATTACAACAACACCGACTGCCCCGGACGCCACCTGATGTCCCGGCTCGAGGCCCTGCGCCGCGTCATCGACCAGGAGAACGAGATCATCGTGGGCGGCGGCAGCATCGGCGATTTCACGCCCCTGGCCGTCATCAAGGCGTGAGGCGGGGCCTGGCGGCCGTCCTGCTCCTGGCCGCCTGCTCGCGCGAGGCGCGCGTGCCGCCGGGTGCCACGGTCGAGCTCGATTACGAGCTGAGCTCCGGCGGGGCCTTGATCGAGTCCAACGCCGGACGCGAGCCGCTCATCGTGATCCAGGGCGAGGGCGCCCTTCCCGGCCCGGTCGACGAGGCCCTCGTCGGCATGAAGAAAGGCGAGGAAAAGGTCGTCGAGCTGACTCCCATGCAGGGCTTCGGCCCGTCCGACCCGGACAAGATCAAGGCGATCCCGCTCGAGAAGTTCGGCGCCATGGCCAAGGACCTCGCGCCCGGCGCCCTCGTCGGCGGCGCCCAAGGGGGGAAGTCGGCCCAAGGCCGCGTCCTGAAGGTCGAGAACGGCTCGGCCGCCCTCGACTTCAACCATCCCCTCGCGGGCAAGCCTCTGCGCTACAAGATCAAGGTCGTCGCGATCCGCGCGCCGTAACGCGCTGTCGCTATCCTTGAGGATAGTTATACGATAGCGCCATGACCATCTGGCGGCGGCTCGCGGCGACGTTCCTGCTCGCCCCTTCGTTCGCCGGCGCCTCGGCGATCGACCTCCACCTCCACATTCCGATGATCGAGGCGCAGGTTAAGCTCAAGGACCTGGAGGCCGCGGACATGCGGCTCGTGGCCGTCCCGCTTTACGCGACGCCCGTCCTCTCCCAGTTGACGGGCGGCTACGCCCGGGCTTTGCTGAGGCAGATCAATCAGGTCGAGCGCTGGGCCGCCCGCGACCCGCGCGTGAGCATCGTGCGCACGCCCGACGAGGCCGAGGCCGTGCTCAAGTCCAAGGAGTGGCGCCTCGGAGTGATCCTCGCCGTGGAAGGGGCCGGCGGCGCCGACACGCCCGAGCGCCTCGACCGGCTGTGGGACCGGGGCGTGCGTATGCTCACCATCGCCCACTTCACGGACACGCGATGGGGCGGGGCGGCGGCGGGACGATACTGGCCGATGCCGACCTGCATCCCGGGCGGCAAGGCCGCGGTGCGCCTCAACCCGAAGGGCCTGTCGAAGCGGGGCGAGGCGCTCGCGGACTACGCCGTGGCCAAAGGCCTCATGCTCGACCTCACCCACGCGAGCGACAAGACAGCGTTCGACCTGGCGGCCCGCCATCCGGCTCAGCCCTTGCTGTTCACGCATCAGGCCGCCCGCGCGCTGACGCCGTGCGAGCGGACGATCTCGAACGAGCTCCTGCGGGAAGTGAAGCGCAGCGGCGGGTTGGTCGGTCTGGCGCTCGCCGCGAACTACGCGGGGGCGGACATGGGCTCCCTGATGAAGCACGCGGCGATCATGGCGCGCGAGGCGGGGCCCGAGTCGGTGGTCCTCGGCTCGGATTTCAACGGCCTGATCGGACGCATCGAGGGCGTCCCGGACCCGAGCGGCTACGCCTCGGTCTTAAAAGAGCTGGCCGCCGCGGGCATTCCCGCGACGGCCGGCGCTGAGGCGTTCGTGGGAGTCTGGCGCCGGGCTAATGACGCTCGTAGTAGAACCCGACGTCCTTAGCGTCGTCGGGGTTGATCAGCAGGAGCTCGTCGGTCGTCATGATGGGCTTCCAGTTGACGATGTCGACGAACACGGCGATGCGCGAGAGAACCTTGTCCGCGCCCTTGGCGATCGCGCCCTTGGCCTTGAAGGTGAAGATCCCCGGCGCGGCCTCGGTCATGTCGAACTTCCCTTTGACCTCACTCTGAAAGAATTCGGCGACCTTATCGTCGCCCAGGCGCGTGTTGATGTTCTTGTGCGTGTAGTCGCCGCCGGTCGAGTCTTTGGAGCCGAAATAGGCGCCCGGCACGTAGCCTTCCCAGGTCGAGGACACCTTTCCGTCGAAGGTCACGACCTCCGCGACCGCGGGATCGCCCTTCTCGTAGCGCGTGAGGGTGGCGCCGACGAGGGTCCCCTTCTTGGCGAGCGTGAGCTCGCCCGCCGCGGCGTAGCCGCCGTCGAGCTCGAGGCCGCCCGTCGCGGAGACCTTCAGCGGCTTGACCGCGAAGCGGAGCTTGTCGAGCTGCTCCACGCGGTAGATGTAGAGGCGGGGAACCCACCGCGCGATCTCCAGGCGCTCGGGCCCCGGGATGAAGGGAAGGCGGGTGTACTCCGCCAGGATCGCGTAGCCCGCGGTCGGGTTCGTCTTGTCGGCCTTGAGGAGGAAGGCCATCACGTCGGGACCCTTGAGCAGGGCCGACAGGCCGCCCCACGAGCCTTCGGGGATCGGGCCGGCGTGCGCGGCCGAGGCGAGGAGGGCGGAGGCGACGAGAGAGCGGAGAAGGTTTTTCATGGGGCTCCTAGAAGAACCCCTTGAAGACGAGGTAGGGGATGAGGATGTAGAGGATGGAGTCGCGGACGGCGTAATACGCGACCACCGCGGCGATCGCGATCCAGCCCGTCTGCCACACCGTCTTGAAGAAGGTCCCGAACGCGCGGGCGTTCGCCGCGAACCGCGCGCCGGTGTACGGCAGCACGAGCGCGGACAAGAGCGTGCGGATCGCGCCGCCGAGCTTGCGGAGGTCGGCCTTCGCCTTCTCCTTGAGCGTCGGCTTGCCCTCGGGGTTCGCGGCGCGCAGGTCCGGGTGGACGCCGTCGAGCGCGCGCTCGGCGGCGATGTCGGCCTGGGCCGTTCCCTTGTAGACGCGCAGCATCATGCCGCGGCTGATGGCGGGGACGAGATGCTTGTCCTCGTTGGCGACCGTGTCCGCGTACAGCTGCAGGAGCTGGCTGGTGCGCTTCTTCACCGCGATCTCGCCGAGCCAGCGCGAGACCGGCCCGCCGATCCCCGCCTGCCCATCGCGCCAGCGCTTGTCCTCGCGCATGCGCGCGAAATCGTACGCCGTCATGTGGTCGCGGCCCGGGGCGTAGCGGGAGAACATCTCGTCGAACATCGCCAGGTCCACGTCGCCGGGCGTCAGGCCCTTGTCGTTGCCCGCGTGCGCGTAGATGCCCGTGGACGACGGGCCCTGCGCCTGGACCATGTTCGGAATATAGATGGCGAAGGGCGAGAAAAGGATCCCCGCATCCCATCGAGCCCTGAGCCCCATGCCGCGCCGCGTGCGGTGGCCGAAGATCAGGTGCGACATGAGCGCGGTCTTGAACGCCATGAGGCGGCCGAGGCCGTGCTCATGGAGCACGCGGTAGCTGTGCCAAACCGTCGCCACCGGCTGCTTGGCCCCCGCGGGGACCATCATCCAATAGCGGCGCTCGAGATCGGACTTCGCCTCGGGGGCGGCGTCCCGCGCCGTGGCGACGGGATAGCCCTCGCGCAGGCGGTTCTGCAGGGCGATCTTGAGGATCGCCATGTCGTTCTCGTACCGCTTCGTCGCGCCGATCACCGCGCGGGCCTTGAGGGCCGTGATGACGGCGAAGATCGCGACGACCGGGTTCGTGGCGAACAAGGTGAAGGCCGCGAAGCCCGCGCCGAGCATCGCCGCGGTCGCGGCGAGCTTGCCCGCGCCGGCCGCCCAGCGCGAGACCTTCTCGCCGAGGAACAAGGTCGGGAACATCGAGCGGCGGCGGTCCGTGTACGCGGACTGCCACGCCTTCTGCATGTAGCGGTACGCCAGCATCCGCTTGTAGTAGAGGAGGACCGGCAGGCCGAGTGCGGCCGCCGCGACCGGTACGATCGTGAAAGCCGACACCGCCACACCCATCCAAGCCGAGAAGGCCGTGAACGAGCCCCAGAGCGCGAGCTTGAACGTCTTCTTCAAGATGTCGCTCGAATTCGCGTTAGCCGCGTCGAGCAGCCGGACGGGGAAGGTCTCCGTGTCCTGCCACGGGGCGAACCAGCGCGTCACGCCCTCCATGGCCCGGATGACGTCCTGGCCGCGGGGCAGGCCCTTCATCGCGCGGGCGAGGACGCCGCCCATGCCGCCGGCGTGCCAATGCCACTCCATGCCCTCGAACGTGTAGTCCTTGTGGGAATAGAGCTCGGTGAGGTGGCGGTTCGACTTCACGCGGCGCGGGGCGTTGAGGACGAACTGGTAGAACTGCGTGAAGCCGAGCGCGAAGCCCGCGGGCTTGGGCTCGGCGAGGATGCCGATGCCGGCGTCCACCTTGTCGATGTCGCCCTCGAACTTGACCTCGAGCGCCTTGGCCATCTCGGCGTCGCCGCCGGTCAGCTCCAGGAAGCTCGTCACGGGCGGCTCGCCGACGGAGCGGCGGAACTCGTTGTAGCTGCCGGTCCCGTCGGTGCGCTCGCGGAAGGTGTCGGCCTCGGCCAGGTCCATCAGCTTGTCGTGCTGCTGGTCCTTGAACTGGGTGAGCGCCTTCGGGAAGTTCTTGAGCGTGAGCGCGCCGGCGGACTTGCGGACGAAGGACCAGGCGAGGACGTCGTAGCCGTACTGCTCGACGATCGGGCGCGTGTTCGAGTGGATGAAGTCGATGAGCTCGCGGCGGCCGAGCAGGCGCTCGCCGGAGGTCGCCGTGGGGGGTGCGACGAACTCGTGGTCGCTCAAGATCATCTCGTGCAGGCGATAGACGAAGCGGAAGTGCTTGGGCACCTGGAACGGGCCGTCGTGGTGCTCCCACTTCGAGCCGGGCATGCCCCAGAACACGTCGTTGTCGGTCAGCGGCTTCATCAGCTTGCCGAACCACGGGTGGCGGTACGACGCGCGCATCACCCACGCCTTGAACTTGGGGCCGAGGAGGCCGTAGTACTCGGCGTGCATGCCTTCCTGAAGGGTCGGGTGCTGAAGGAGATCCTCGGTCCACTCGGTCGTGTGGATCTGCGCGGTGGAGGCGACGTTGATCTTGCGGGCATGGTCCCAGAGCTTCGCGTCGTCCCAGCCGGGGTTGAACTTCTTCAGGTGGTCGACGATGTTGTTGTGGTTGACCACGAACGCCCAATGCAGGAAGGAGAGCAGGGGGTTGTAGTTGTTGATGAAGCCGGAGTGATCGATGCCGGGCTTGGTGGGGTGCGGCGGGAGATTCCCGTTCTCGTCGAGGCGGAACTTGCCGTCGGTCCACGTGCGCAGCGGCTTCTGCTCCTCGTCGTTCGTGCCGTAGATCTGCGCCTGGATCCAGGCCTGGGTGCGCTCGTTCATCGGCGTCGGCCGGCCGTTATCAGTGACTCGAGTCGGGTCTTTAGAAGTGCGGTCGAGCAGCGCTTCCTTCTCCGGCCACTTGTCGCTCGCGTTTCGGGGCATCACGTGCGGGTTCTGGCCGATCGGGTCGCGCTTGGTGTTGCCGCCGAAGTTGTGGAACTGGAACTGGATCCAGCCGCCGGCGAGATCGTTGAGGATGCCCGCGGGCTTGACGATGTCCTTGCCCGTGTTCGGATCCTGGTCGCGGTGGCGCAGCTTGCCGACCTCGCGCGCCGACGGAGTCATGTTCTCGACGTCGGGGCGGACCAGCTTGGGCGGGATGTTGGAGCCGAAGCGGGTGTTCTCCGCGCCCATGCGCGGGTTGTCCTTGTCGACGGCCCACGAGCCGTCGGCGGTGTAGCCGCGCTTGGCCTGCTCGGGCTCCGCGCCCTTGGGCTTCTGGTCGTTGGCGGCGTAGTCGTAGGGGTCGGTGATCGTGCCCGAGCGCAGGAAGCGGATCTTGCCGATGAGGTAGAGGAGGCCGAGCTTGGTGGGCCACTTGTCCCAGGACACGCGGCGGTTCGGATCCTTCGAGAACTTGAGGTTCGCCCACTGCAGGACGTTGTACAGCGCGTTCCAGTAGACGTACTTCGCCGGGCTGATGCCGACGCGCGAGGAGCGCGGCGCGAACAGCTCGGGGTCGGTCTCGGGAGAGACGGGTTTGGAGGGGTCCAGGCGCGGGGCCGGAGACTTCGCGGCGTCGCCCGCGGGGACGGCGGTGTCATCCTTAGCGGCCGCGAAGGAGCCGTTCGTCCAGAAGCGCTCGAGCGCAGGGGCGGAGTCCGCGCCGGCGCGGTTCGTCGCGCTCAGGTCGGTCTGCAGCGCGCGGACGGCGGCGATGACGGTCGCGGGCTTGGCGGCCGCGGGCGCGGCGGCGACGGCGACGACGGGGCGAAGCGCCGCAGGGGCGGCGAGCGCTTGAAGCGCGGGAGCGAGAAGGCTGGGAGCGGCGAGGCTCGGCGCGGAGAGCGGCGCGAAGCTCGGCGCTCTCAGGGGAACGATGACGCCCGACCCGACGCCGGCGGCGGGCGCCGCGCGGCCGATTGTCTGGGCCAAGGCGGAGGCCGCGAAGGGCCCCGGGGCGGAGACGACGAGAGCGGCGGAAACGAGAACGGCGACGGCCTTGCGCGGGATTATGACATTGGTCATAGTGGGGAATACTACCAACCGAGGCGAGCGCGCCCGAGAGGCGAAGGTCCTAGGAGTGATAACTCTTACGACCTAGGCCGGGTGGGCCTTTTTGCGCGGGGCGAGGGCGAAGTTCTACCATTACCGTCATGATCTCGATCTTCACCGACGGCGCGTGCTCCGGCAATCCCGGTCCGGGAGGCTGGGGCGCCATCATCGCGTTGCCCGACGGAAAGGTCCTCGAGCTGGGCGGCCGCGAGGAGCCCACGACGAACAACCGCATGGAGCTCGGCGGCGTCATCGCGAGCCTCGCCGCCGTGCGCGGCATGCCGGGCGTCGCTTTGGTCCACAGCGACTCGACCTACGTCATCGAGGGCATCACCAAGTGGATCCTGGGATGGAAGCGCCGCGGCTGGACGACCGCCGCCGGCGACCGGGTCAAGAACGAGGATCTGTGGCGGACGCTCGACCGGGTCGTGTCCGAGCGCGGCCGCGGCGGCGTGCAGTGGCGCTGGGTCAAGGGCCACTCCGGACACGACGCCAACGAGCGCTGCGACGAGATCGCCGTCGCGCTCGCCAAGCGCCAGCCGATCGAGCTCTACGAAGGGCCTCTGCTGAACTATCCGTACGGTTCTCTCTTGCCGTCCGAAGCCAAGGCGCTTCCCGTCCGTCCCAAGGACCGCAAGGCCGCCGACACTCGCCCCGTTTCCTACATAAGCCTGCTCCACGGGGAAGTCCAGCGGCACGCCACGTGGGGGGAGTGCGAGGCCCGCGTGAAGGGCCGCCCCGCGAAGTTCAAGAAGGTCCGCTCCGAGGAAGAGGCCGCCGAGACCCGCCGGTCCTGGGGCTTGGAATAGCCGCGTCCGAGTCAAATCGGTCCTGGACCGAGTCGGCTCGCCCGGTTGGCGGCGCCACGTTTATCTCAGCTACATTCAACAAGTAAGTGCAACACTGCGGCGAAAAAAAAGGCGGGAAGGCCGAAGCCTTCCCGCCTTTTTCGTCTTGAGGTTAATTCGAGATGCCGTTTCCCTTGCCCTTGCGGATCACCGCGCCGGTGCTGATGCGGCTGTTGACGCGGGAGAACTCCCAGGACTCGATGAACACGCTCGAGCGCACGGCGTTGGCGGGCTTGGGCGCGTTGGCCGCGCCCGTCAGGTCGGTGATGCTCTGGGGCTTGGCCGCGTCCACGAGCACGTCCACCGGCGAGGAGTGGATCACCGAGTCGACGTTCTTCTCGTTCCAGCCCCACAGCACGCCCTTCACCTTGATGACGACGCGCCGCACGATCCGCGCGTTGACGCGAAGGGTCTCGCCCTGATAGAACGAGGCCCGGTCGTCGTTGATTACGAGCTCGATGCGGCCTCCGTTGTCCCGGAGGAACGCCTGAACCTTGTCGGCCTCGGGCGCGCGCAGGACCTTGGCGCCGGCGACGAGAGTCACGCTCTCGCTGCCGCCGCGCTGATCGTCGAGACGCGTGGAGTAGCGGTAGGCCGCGCCGGAGAAGTCGTAGCGCGGCTGGCCCGAGCCGTCATAGGTGATGCGGATGACGTCGGACTCCCACGGCAGGTCCTGGCCCTGCACCATGCCCATATCGAAGGAGATGTGGACCGTGTAGACGCGGGGAGGACCGTACTGCCGGGGCTGGCGGATGCACCGCGCCTTGTAATGGTCGAAGCGCTCTTCCCAATGCGAGCCGTTGAAGCCGCCCTGGACCCAGTCGTAGCGGTACACGGCCTGGTAGTAGCATTCCTTGGCGTCGCGATAGACCTGGCTGGTCAGGGAACGCGTGTGGAGCTGCCCCTGGTTGGCCGCGGTGCGGCTGATCGTCGCCGCGTCCTCGGTGCGGCCCCAGTTCGTGACGAACACGTCGCGCCAGCGGTACCAGCCGCTGTAATAGTAGAAGCGGTCCGGGTTGCTCTGGTCCCGGTGCGGGCGGTCGTAGCCGGAAGGAAGGTCGTTCCACCAATCGTAGTGGTCGAAGTCCGTGTTCCACCAGTTCGGCGCGGGCGGCGGGAACGAGCTTCGCCACACGGGAGCCGGGCGCGAAGGCGGGGTGGTGCCGCCGGGGGGCGTCTGGCCGCCGGGCGGGTTGCCGCTGCCGGGAGGCCCCGAGCGCGGCGGATTCTGGTTGCCGCTGCCGGGAGGTCCCGAGCGCGGGGGATTCTGCTGGTCGCCGCCGCTGCCGGGAGGTCCGCTTCGCGGCGGGACCTGCTGCTGCGGATCGCGGCCGCCGCTGCCGGGAGGCCCGCCGGCGCTGCCGGGAGGGCCCTGCTGCACGAGGACGAACCCGGCGTTCTTGCCCGAGGCCATGTCCGCCTTGACCGAGGGCAGGCTCGCGACGGAGTCACGCAGCGCCTCGCCGGGGCCCGCTGCCGCCGCGCGGCGCGCGACGGCGTTGTCGAAGTCCGCGGCGACGGCCTGCGTCAGAACGCGGGCATGGGCCGCCTTCAGCTGGAGCTCTTGCGCCGCGAGCACGGCGGGAGAGGGCGGGACGGGCGCCGACGTCACGGCGGCGAGCGACTTGCCGTCGATCACGGGATAGCCGAGGAAGCGGCGCTGGGGGAACAGCCCCAGCTTCTCCAGCTCCTGGAGCCGGGCTTGCGTCACTCCGCTTACGATCAGGGCGTCGGCGGTCGAGTCGCAGCGCAGCGAGGGCGCGCTCAGGGCGCGGGCCTTCGCCTCGAGCGTCTTGCAAGCGTCGGCGGCGTTGACGGCGGGCGTCTGGGCCCGCAGAGGCGTCGCGGCCAGGACGAACAGCAGGATCGCGTTAACGGTTCTCATAATCTCTCCTGTCTATGGACGTCAGATCTCGAAACGGTCTTTCAGCCACTGGATGATCCAGCCGTAAGCGCTTTGCGAATCGAGCCCGCCCTGCGTCGCGCTGCCCTTTCCGTCGGCGCCGTAGGCGGTCTGGGCGGCGCGGTCGTAGGTCGCCTGGTCGATGCGCGGCGCGCCGGGCGGCAGGGGCTGTCCGTTCTTCGCGTCGCCGGGGCGGTAGTAATGCCCGTCGAGCTGCTCCCAGAGGGAGTACTGGAAGGCGGGGACGGACGCTTTCTCCTGCGGCGCGGTCCAGTCGCGGACCCAGGAGAAGAGCCGGCTGTCGATGAGGTGGCCGGTGTTGGTGCCCACGCCGTTGGCGGCGTCGCGGGCGGCGGCGACCAGCTGTTCGAACCAGTTCCACTGCGTGTACGTGGACTTGTCCCCGGAGACGGCCTGGTAGTCCTTGTCCGTGGCCCAAGAGCGCGAGGTGCCGTTCGTCAGGTCGACGAACACCCGCGTCATGTTCATAAAGGAAACGGCCAGCTTTTCCGCCGAGGCGGGAATGACCGAGTACCAGGCGTTGAAGAACACCTGCTCGCGGGCGATCATCGAGGCGATGAACTCCCATGGCGCGCCGCGGTACATGTCCTCGGAGCGTCCGTTGTAGCGGTTGAGCAGGTCGTGGGTCAGGACGATGACCGGGCGGTTGAAGTTGTCCCTGGCGGCGGCGGCCATGTACTTGGCGTTGGGGTTGCGGTCGAGGACGAAGTAGCCGCCCTGGGCGCGGAACTCGCCGTCGAGCGACGCGAACACCGCGGAGCCCGCGGCGCCGTGGCGCAAGGTGGCCTCGACCTTCGCCTGCTCGCTGCCGTAAAGGCGGCGCGAGCCGTCGAAGAGGCGGCCGGAGTCTTCCCAGCCGCTCGCCGGGAGCGACGGCCCCTCGGGAAGGGAGGAGGCCAAGGCCCGGGCGGTCATCAGGGCCTGGGGCGCCGCGTCGCCGCGGACGGCGACAGGCCGGGCGGTGAGCGCGACGGGCGCGGCCTTCGCCGGCGCGAGCGCCGCGGGCCGCGCCTGAAGCGCGGCGACCGGGGCCGCGGGAGCGAGCAACGCCGGGGCGGAGAGCGAGAGTCCCGGCGTCAGCGCCGGCGCGCTCAAAGTCATCAGCGAGGGCGCGCCGTTCATCACCGCGGACTGCACGCGGATTGGGGCGGCATAAGATCCGGGCATCGCGCCGGGGCGGGCGAGGGTCTGCGCGAGAACGGAAACGGGGGCGAATAGAACCAGCAGCACTGCGCTCTTCATGGTCTGTCCTCCACGGCTATAGTCGTCTGGGCGAACTTTAGTAATAGCCGTCGATTCCCCATAAGGGCCCTTGGGCCCACGACGCGCCGGGTATGAGGCCCAGGGTCAAGCGGGACCTTCGGAGCCAGCAACGACAACGTTGATGCGGGCCGGGGAGGGGGATCGAAGTCCTTCGGGGACGCGCGGCATCGAGCCGCGCTCATGGTAGACGCGACAACGACGGCCATGGTCGCGTCAACCATACGCCCCTCAGGACCTCGATCCCCCTCCCCGATGACCCGTCAGGTCGGCCGAACGGCGCACGGCTTCCTTCATAAGGCCCGGCGGCGATTTCATGTCCTGAGGGGTGTGGGGTCGCCGCGCCGTTTGCGCTCGAAGCGCGGTCGACCCCAAGCGAGGCTCAATGCCGAGCGGCCCCGA
>JAUYSH010000021.1 GCA_030696455.1 Elusimicrobiota bacterium | reverse complement strand
CGCCGCGGCGCGGCCGCGGCCGCGCTGGCCGCCGCCGCCGCCCATCTCCCGTCGTTGGGCGGGTCGTTCCAGTTCGACGACTTCAACGTCATCGTCCATGAGCCCGCGCTCCGCTCCGGCAAGGCCCTGCTCGCGGCCCTGGGCGGCGGGGTCCGGCCCCTGCTCAAGGCGAGCTACGCGCTGAGCTGGGCGCTTGGCCCCGGGCCGGCGGGCTTTCACGCGTTCAACATCGCGGTCCACGCGCTCAACGCCGCGCTGATCTACGGCATCGGCCGCCGGCTGTGCGCGCGCTGGCTCGGCGAGGAGAAGGCCGCGGGGCCGGCCCTGGCCGCGGCGCTGTTGTTCGCGCTGCACCCCGCGCAGACCGAGGCGGTGACCTATATCTGCGGGCGCTCGTCGTCGTTGATGGCGAGCTTCTATCTCGGCGCGGCGCTGCTGTATCTGCGCGGCGCGCCCATCGTCGCCTCGGCCGTGCTGTTCGTCCTGGCGATATCGGTGAAGGAGACCGCGATCACCTTGCCCGCCGCCTTGCTGCTGCTCGACGGGAAGTTCTCGCGCCGCCAGGTCCCGATGTGGGCGGCCGCCGCCGCGGGCCTGCTCGTGATGGGGCTGAGCGCGCGCTACCGGGATCTGCTGGGCTACGGCTTCACGCAGCGGGGGGTGCTCGAGAACTTCCTCACCCAGGTCAACGGCGCGTGGTACCTGCTCGCGCGCCTGACGACCTTGCGCGGCTTCAACATCGACCCCGGCCTTCCCGCGCTGAGCGCTTGGACCCCGGCGCTCGCCGCCCAGGCGGGCGCCCTCGCCGCGTTCCTCGGGCTCGGGCTGGCGAGCCTGCGCCGGCGCCCGGAGCTCGGCTTCGGCCTGCTGTGGTTCTTCCTCCAGCTCGCCCCGACCAACTCCCTCGTGCCGCGCCTGGACCCCGCCAACGACCGTCAGCTCTATCTCGCGTGCTGGGGCCCGCTGCTGGCCCTGGCCGTCGCCGCCTCCCGCGCGATGACGCCGCTTCGCGCCCGCGCCGCCGCCGGGCTGCTCCTGGCGGCCTTCGGCGCCGCGAGCGTCGCGCGTCAGCTCGACTACCGCAGCGAGATCCGGCTGTGGGAGGCGAGCGTGCGCGAGGCGCCCGACAACGCCCGCGCGCGCAACAACCTCGGCCTCGCCTATCAGGAAGCCGGCCGCCGCGAGGAGGCTCTCGAGCAGTACCGGACGGCGCTGCGGCTGCGTCCGGATTACACCAGGGCCGGCGTCAACAAGCGCCTCCTCGATTGGGAGGCCGGCGAGGACTAGACTCGGGAAAGAAATTTTCAGACGTCGTCGTGGGTCCCTGCGAGAATGAATCGCAGCTCATCCCCGGAAAGCGAGTACAAAATTCGGATCTTCAGGCCCGCGCGCTTCCCATATGTCCCCGCGCAAGCGCTTGACGCCGAGGCCCGGCGGCTTGTCCCCGGATTCGTAGAAGTCCATGACCTTCCCGGCCGCCTCCTTTGCGCCTTCCTTCACCTGAAGGTCGAATTTCTTCAACTGCTTCAAGAACGCCGGGGCGAAGGAGACGCGCATGGTTCTACAATGTTTTCAGGTGGGCGGCGGCGGAGCGGGCGTTCTTGAAGCTTTTGCCCCCGCGCGCGCGGCCGAGCTTTTCGACCTTATCCAGCTCGGCTTCCGTGTATGCGCTTGTTTCGCGGACCACGGAGATGGGAGCCAGCTCGATGTGCCCGGCGTTGAGGTAGAAGCCGACCATGCCTTTGCCCGGCTCGAGCTTGAAGAGACGGCGGATCTTCGCGGGAACGACCGTCTGCCCGTTCTTCCCGATGGGCGACACTGCGACAAGTTTGCTCATATTATCTCCTATATTCATATATTAGGATAATATGAGAAATAGACGCCGTCAAGGCCTAATGTTTCCATACTATCATACGATCGAGAGGGGCGAAAAGTTCCCTACTTGAAGCGCTGAACGCGGTACATCGCGAGGTTCCCGGCCGCGGCGGAGGGGTGCAGGCCGTAGCGCTCGAGCTTGCCGCGCAGGCCTTCCTCCAGGAGCGTGCGGCCGCTGACGTAGACGGCCTCGCCGGCCCCCGTCAGCGCGTCGAGGCGGGCGTGCAGGGCCTTCTCGTCGGTGTAGTAGCGCAGGTTCACCGGGCGGCGCGCGGTGAAATAAGGGATGTACACCGCCCCGCGGCCGTTGGCGAGGACCCAGGCGTGCTCGGGGGCGCTGATCTTGGTCCACTCCGCCTCGACGAGGTCCGGGTTGTTCGCCGGGTCGGCGGCGGGGCGCACGACGTAGGTCAGGTTGAAGGCCAAAGCCGCCGCCGTCCAGGCGACCAAGGCGCCCTGGCGCGCGCGCGCCGGCAGGGACTTCAGGCCCATGGTCGCCAGCGCCCAGAGCGCGAGCAGGTCGCTGACGCGATAGACGATGGTGTAGGGTTCCCAGGCGATGAAGAGGACGGCGTAGCCGGCGAGCCACAGCAGCCAGAAGACGGACTCCCGGGTGCGGTCCGCGGCGCCGCGGGCGGCGGCGAGCAGGGGCAGGACGGCGAGGGCTACGCCCGCGAACCAGGACGGACCTTGACGGCCGACGAACTCGGTGAAGATGCGCAGGGACATCCCGAGCCAGGCCGGGAGCGCGGAGGACAAAGGGATCGAATGCCAATGGAAGGACCGGTCGGTGGTGAGGGCGGCGCTGCCGAGGAGCCAGAGGCGCAGGTCATTGAACGAAGACGGATCAACGGCAAAGAGGCCGGCGCAGATATAAGGGATGGCAACGGCAACGGATAGAGAACTCAGATAGGGGAACGCCTCGCGCGGGTTGCGCTTTCGCGTGAGGACGAACAACAACGCGGGTAACGCCATAAGATGGCCGACGTGGCCCAGGATCGCGCCCGCGTGCCACAACCCCACGAGGGCCGGGCGCGGCTTTTCCGACAAAACCTCTCTTGCGGCGAGGGCGGCGAACAACGCACCCAACATGTAGACCTGCGCCTCGAGGCTCCAGAACCACCAGGCGTGGGAGACCGCCAATGCGGCGGCGGCGAGGACGGATTCACGTTCGCCGCGGCCCATGCGGCGCAGAAGGGAGGAAAAGATCGCGGCGCCTGCGGCGCCGAGAACGGAGTCGAGGACTTGGAGGACGAGCACCGATTGGCCCTGATATCCGAAAACACGCCAGATCTTGTCGAAGCACCAGCCCACCACGCCGTAAGCCAGATGATTCCCATGGACCAGATGCTTGAAATCCGACAGCTCCACCGCGATGGCGCAGGCGATGCCGTCGAAGTTGTAGAAGAGGGAGCGCTGGGAGAGGTTGAACAGAAGGACGGCGATGAATATCGCCGCCGTCGTGCGTCCCTCGGGCCAAGCCGTCTTCTTCATCGGGGGCTATGTTATCAGAAATCTATTATAATGCCGCCATGAACGGACGCCTCCGTGAGAAGACGGTCCTCATCACCGGGGGCGGCCAGGGCATCGGCAAGGCCGCCGCGCTCGCCTTCGCCAAGGAAGGAGCGCAGGTCGCGGTCTGCGGCCGGGACTCCGCCAATCTGGGAGCCGTCGCGGCCGAGCTGCGCGCTCTCGGGGCCAAGGTCGTCGCGGAGAGCTGCGATGTCACCGACGAAGGCCAGGTGGGGGAGTTCATCGCCGCCGTGCTGCGCGAGTTCGGCGCCATCGACGTCCTGATCAACAACGCGGGGGTCCTCGGGCCCCGGAGCGAGCTCGCGAAGGTCGCGGCCGCGGACTGGGAGGGGACGATCCGGGCCAATCTGACGGGGCCGTTCCTCATGACGCGCGAGGTGCTGCGCGCCTCGATGCTCAAACGCGAGCGGGGCGTGGTGATCAACGTGTCCTCGGGCCAGGGGCGCAAGGGGACGGCCGGCTGGGGGCCGTACGCGGCGAGCAAGTACGGGCTGGAGGGCTTGAATCAGGTGTGGGCCGACGAGACGCGGGGCGCGGGGATCAGGTTCTACAGCGTGAGCCCCGGACCGACGGCGACGGCGATGCGGGCGGCGGCGGCGCCGGACGAGGACCCGAAGACGATCAAATCTCCGGGGGTGGTGGCGCAGGCGTTCGTGGAGCTCTCGCTGGAGGACTGCGGCATACCGACGGGGTCGGTGCTGAGGCTGGATCCGGCGGGGAAGATACTGTGCTAGAGAAGGCGGAGTATAAGGGGACGAGCCATCTGATCGCGACGCGGTCGCTCGTTCGGTACAACAATTACGTCTTCGATCTGATCTGCCGGGGGCTCAAGATGGACGGGGAGCTCCTTGAGTTCGGGCCGGGTTTGGGCGACTTCCTGGAACGATTCAAACAGAAAGGAAAGTTGATCGATTGCGTCGAGAACGAGCCGCAGTTTTTTGAGGCCTTGAAGCCTCTGGCCCGGACGGTGGCCGCCAAACTGGAAGATCTCCCGGGCCGGTACGACGGCATAGTTTCGGTCAATGTCCTTGAACATATAGAAAACGACAGGGGAACCTTGCGGGAGCTGTATGCGAAATTGAAACCGGGTGGTATCCTGAACTTATACCTTCCTGCGGCGCAGGTGTTATACGGACATCTGGATGCGCTGGTGCATCACTTTCGGCGATATGACCGCGCGGACCTCTTAGAGAAGGTCAAAACGGCGGGATTCGAGATAGAAGAAGTATTCAACGTCGACGCGGTGGGGTTTCTTGCCTTCGGCGTTTACAAGATACTCAAGTGGGGAGACGGCAACATAACTCCCGGATCCATGACTTTTTACGACAACGTGATATTCCCGTTCACTTATATCGTGGACCCTCTGGTCGGCCGGTCTTTCGGGCGCAGCATATACCTTCGGGCCCGCAAACCTTCATAAATCACCTTTAAAAAAGGTATTTTCAATCCATGATTTGTCGCATGTGCCGCAGCGAGAACATGTACCGATTCCTCGACCTGGGGTTCATGCCCCCGGCCGACGAGTTCCTGCGCAAGGAGCAGCTGCGCTATCCGCGGGCGTATTATCCGCTCGACGTGTGGATGTGCCGGGCCTGCGGCCTGAGCCAGCTCGGCTACGTCGTCTCGCCGGAGATCCTGTACCGCCACGATTACCCGTATGAGGCGTCCACGACGCGCACGGGGCGGGAGCATTTCGCCGAGTTCGCGGCGCAGACCGTTTCCCGCTTCGGCCTGAGCGGGCGAGACCTCGTCATCGACGTGGGAAGCAACGTCGGCGTCCTGCTCGGCAACTTCAAGGCCGGCGGCACGCGCATCCTCGGCATCGACCCGGCGGCGAACATCGTGCGCATCGCCGAGAAGAACGGCATCCCGACGCTCAACGAGCTGTTCAGCGCCGACCTCGCGGCCAAGATCCGCGGCGAGCACGGCCGGGCCTCGGTGGTCACCGCCTCGAACTGCTTCGCGCACGTCAACGACCTGGTCGACTTCGTGAAGGCCCTCGACGTCCTGCTGACGCCCGAGGGCGTCTTCATCATGGAAGCGCCCCACTTCCAGACCTTGATCGAGAACCTCGAGTACGACACGATCTACCACGAGCATCTCTCCTACCTGTCGCTCAAGCCGATGATCCCGTTCTTCAAGAAGCACGGGTTGGAGGTCTTCGACGTCGAGAAGCAGAACATCCACGGAGGGTCCTTCCGGGTCTTCGTGGGCCGCCCGGGCAAGCACAAGGTCGAGGCGCGCGTGGCCCAGACGCTCAAGGGCGAGGCCAGGTCCGGCCTGCACTCCGAGAAGGTCCTGAGGAAGTTCGCGGCCGACGTCGAGAAGAACCGCGCCGAGCTGCTCTGGCTGCTGCGCGACCTCAAGCACAAGGGCAAGAGCATCGTCGCCGTGTCGGCGCCCGCGAAGGGCATGACCTTGCTCAACTACTGCAAGATCGGCTCCGAGACGCTCGATTTCGTCACCGAGAAGTCCGCGCTCAAGATCGGCCGGTTCACGCCGGGCTCGCATATCCCGATCCTACCCGACTCCGAGCTGCTCAAGCGCAAGCCCGACTACGCGCTCCTGCTCGCGTGGAACTTCGCGCCCGAGATCATGGCCAACCTGAAGGAGTACGTGAAGAAAGGGGGGCGCTTCATCATCCCGATCCCCACGCCGCGGATCGCCAAGCCGTGAAGTTCTTCCGGCGCGAGGCCGCCTTCACCGACGCGCGCGGCGCGATCACCGACATCCTGGACGGCGTCCCGCTGAACGCCGTCACGATCATCACCAACAAGAAAGGCGCGGTCCGGGCGAACCACTTCCACAAGAAGACGATCCAGTACACGTATGTGCTGTCCGGCCGCGTGAAGTACGTCTCGCGCGGCAAGAAGGGCGGCACGACGACGGTGATCTTGAAGCCCGGCGACCTCGCGGTGAGCCCGCCCCACGAGGCGCACGCGACCGAGGCGCTGACCGACGCGACCTTCCTCGCCCTGGCGCACGGCCTGCGCCACGGCCGCGACTACGAGAAGGACACCTTCCGGCTCGTCGAGCCGCTGATCGCCCCGAAGAAACCGTCCCGGAAATGACTCCGGAGCTGACCATCCTGACGTTGACGCTCAACGAGGCGGGCGCCCTCGGCGAGTTCCTGGATCAGCTCGGGCCGGCGATCAAGCCCATCGAGCCGCGCTACGAGGTGCTCATCGTCGACGGCGGCTCCACCGACGGCACCGTCGAGATCGCGAAGAAGGCGGGCGTGCGCGTCGTGACGCAGAGCAGGCCCGGCTACGGCAACGCCTACCGCGAGGGCCTCGCGCTGTCCAAGGGCAAGTACATCCTCGCCCTCGACGCGGACTCCTCCCACCCCAAGAATCTTTTCGGCGCCTTTTGGGCCGAGCGTGAGAAGTATTCCGTGGTCATGGGCTCCCGCTACCTCCCCGGCGCGGGGGACACGCGGCCTTGGGGCCGGCGCCTGCTCAGCCGGATCCTCAATTCGGTATTCCGCACCGTGCTCGTCTGCCCGCTCACCGACATCTCCGGCGGCTTCCGCCTTTATAAGACCGCCGACGTTCAGGCCGTCCAGAGCGAAGGCCCGTATTACGACGTCGTCGCCGAGATCATCGTCCTGCTGTGGGGGAGCGGCAAGAAGGTGCTCGAGATCCCCTACCTGTACGTGCCGCGCGAGCAGGGCGAGTCGAAGGCGCGCATCTTCAAGTTCGGCATGAGCTACCTGGAGACGCTCTACAAGCTGTGGCGACGCTTCAAGTAAGACGCCGGGCTCTTCCCGCCGCCCTCGTCCTGCTCGGGCTGGCGCTCGGGCTGTGGGGCATCCGCTGGGGCCTGCCCGGCCCGGAGCGTCTGGCGCGAGTGCTGCCGCCCGGCCTCGACGGCCCCGCCTTCCACCAGGCGCTCGCGGACTCCTGGTCGGCGCTGCACCGCGGCCTCGGCGAGAACCTGATGGTCAACCCGAAGTCCTTCGGCTCCTTCACCGGCGTCGTCGAGGTCCCCGCCGGCTGGAAGACCCCGCCGCCCGAGCTGCTGAACTCCTACCGCTCCTTCTACGTCCGCTCCGAGCACGAGGACGAGCAGAGCATACTGCTCGCGCTGTCGCGGATGAAGCCCCTCCAGCTTCAATTCAACCCGCACCTGTTCACCTACGGGGCATTCCACATCTACTCGGTGGGCGCGGCGATCGCCGCGGGCGCGGTCCTGGGCCAGGTCGCGGTGAAGGGCTCCTTGCTCCACTATCTCGCCCACCCCGCCGACATGGCCTCCATGTACCTGGCCGGACGCCTGCTGTCCGTGGCGGCCTTCGTCGGCTGCGCGCTCATGCTGCTGCGCCTGGGCCGGCGCTGGTCCGGCGGGGACGAGGCCGGCGCCTTCGCCGCGGCGATCTTCCTGATGACGCCGGCGGCCGTCGTGCAGGCCCACGTGCTCAAGACGCACACGTTCTGGGCCTTCTTCGCGCTGTGGACGGTGGACCGCTGCGCGGTCGTGCTCGCGCGCGGGGCCCTCAAGGACTACGCCGCGGCGGGCGCGGTCGCGGGGCTGGCGACGGCGTCCTTCCTCGGCGCCTGGCCCGCCTGCCTCGTCGTCGGCGCCGCCGGGGCGCTGCGCCTGGCCGGCCTGCACGAGCCCGGCGGAACGCCGCGCCCCCCCGCTCCCGAGCTCAAGGGCCTCGTTCTTTCGGGCGTGTGCGCGGGAGGCGCGTTCCTGCTCGTGAGCCCCTACTGGGTCACGGGCTTCGGCGAGGCGATGGCCGAGATGAAGGTCCTGAGCGGCTTCAGCGCGATGAACCCCTCCCACATCTGGCTGTTCGCGACGAACGCCCTGCGCCGCTCGGTCACCGACCCGGTGCTGACCTTGATGTTCGGCGGCGCGGCGCTGGCCTTGCTCAAGGGACGGCGCGACCCCGTCCTCCTGCTGTGCGCGATCGCCTTCCTGCTGGCGCTCGCCTCCACGGCGACGGTCGGCGGCGTCATCGCGACGCGCCAGGCGCGCTACTTCATCGGCTGGATCGGCGTCGGCTCCTTCCTCGCGGGGCACGTGCTTCAGGAGCTGCGCGCCTTGAAAGGGGCGCCGGGTCGCCTGGGCACGCTCACCGCCGTCATCGTCCTGGCGGGCCTGGCGTCCCAAGGCTTCTCCTACGCCTACAACTTCCACCTGGGCGCCGGCGCGCGCTCCAATCACGTCCTGTCGGGCGACTGGATCGAGAAGAACATACCGGAAGGCTCCGAGATCGGCCTCCTGCGCTACCCTCAGCCGTCGAACAGCCCGTTCTTCCGCTACGACCGCTACCGCCTGAAGTTCATCGAGCCCGGCCTCGCGGCGTCGCTGCCGCCGGAGAAGCTGCCGCGCTGGCTGGCTTTGACCGTCCCCGACTACGACGACCGCCCGGCCCTGGCGCCCATCCTCGGCCGCTACGAGCGCCGCGCCGTGTTCCCGCGCGCCAAGCTCTTCCCCTGGGTCGAGCTCGACCCGAGCTCGACGACGGCGAACCCGCTCGTCGAGATCTACGCCCTCAAGGAGGCCGCGTGAGCCGCCGCGAGCTGTGGATCGGGCTCTTCCTCGCCTTGGTCCTGCGCACGGGCTTCACCATCCACGCCTACCACAAGGACGTGCAGCCGACGCCCACCGGAAAGTACGAGTACGAGCCGATCGCGCGCGGCCTGCTCGCCTCGGGCGTGTACAGCGATCCTCCCGGCGGCGTCCCGACCGCGCGACGCGAGCCGGGCTATATCCTCTTCGTCGCGTTGATCTACAAGATCTTCACGACTCATCGCATGTATGTCTTCCTCGCCCAGGTGCTTCTGTCCACGTTGACCGCGGGGATCCTCTACGGCCTGGCGGCGAGGCTGTTCTCACCGCTGGTCGGACGCTTTTCTTTCTGGGCCTGCGCGCTCTACCCCTACTTCATCTACTACGCCGGCTATTTCTTCCGCGAAGACCTCCTGGCCTTCATCCTCGTCTCGATGCTGTACGTCCTCGTCCGCTGGAAAGGCACCTGGGCGACCGCCGGGGCCGGCGCCTTGGCGGGCTGGCTGTGTCTGGCCAACGGCGCCTGGGCCGCCGGCTGCTTCTGGTCGGCCCTGGCGCTGTTCTTCACCGAGAAGCCGGGCCAGAGGCTCAAGCGGAGCGCCGCGTTCGCGCTGCCGCTCGTGCTGATGATCGGCGCTTGGGCCGGGCGCAACTGGCTCGTGTTCCGCGAGGTGATCCCCTTCTCCTCCAACGTCGGCGGGGAGATCTACATCGGCATGACCATCCCCTACGACGTCCTCGGCACCGAGGAGCAGACGCGCCTCCTTTCGGCCGACGCGACCTTCCAGAAGATCGCGTCCGTCGAGGGGGAGATCCCCCGGCACAAGGCCTTCATGGCGGCGTCCAAGGAGTACTTCCTGGCGCATCCCGCGCGGTTCTTCGCGGCCATGGCGGAGCATTCCGTCAAGCTCTGGCGCCTGGTGCCGCGCGACCGCGAGTACACCCACAGCTACCTCGTCGTGGCGCTCACCGCGCTCGCCTCCGACGGCTGGCTCGTCCCGCTCGCGCTGTTCGGGCTGTGGGTCAAGCGCCGCGACCCGTGGGTGCGCTGGCACTTCATCCCCATGATCGTGACCGTGACCTGGGCCTTCTCGATCAGCCAGGCCCCGATCCGCTACCGGGTGCCCCTGATGATCATCGTGCTGATGCTGGCCGGGGCGGGGTTCGAGGCGCTGGTTCGCCGACGAGCAAAGCGCGCTTGACACCAATTCTGAGTCCTGCTATCATGAAACGGTAGTCTTTGTTCCCTCCCAGGAGATTCCCCGATGGCCGAAATCCAGCTCACCGACGACACCTTCGACAAGGAAGTTCTCGAGTCCGCCCAGCCCGTGTTGGTCGACTTCTGGGCTCCGTGGTGCGGTCCGTGCCGGATGCTGACGCCCATCATCGAGGAGATCGCCAAGGAGTACGCGGGCAAGGCCAAGGTCGGCAAGCTCAACACCGACGAGCATCCCAACGCCCCCGGCCGCTTCCGCATCTCGGCCATCCCCACGATTTTGTTCTTCAAAGGCGGCAAGATGGTCGAGCAGCGCGTCGGCGTGCAGTCCAAGGCCGACATCAAGAAGGTTCTCGACGGTCTTCTCGCCTAACGCCTTTTTCTAAAGACTTCCAGCCGTCCTCTAATCCGACCTACGGTCGATGAAACCCCGCCTTTACCTGATCGACGCCCACGCTTACCTTCATAGGGCCTACCACGCCATGCCGCCCCTGACGAACTCCAAGGGCGAGCCGGTCGGGGCCCTCTACGGCTTCGCGCGGACCTTGATCCAGATCCTCAAGCGCGACAAGCCCGAGGGCATCGCCGTCTGCTTCGACACGCCCGGGCCGACGTTCAGAGATAAGCTGTTCGACAAGTACAAGGCCACGCGCAAGGAGATCGACGGGGATCTGATCACGCAATTGGGGCAGGCGAAGCCGTTGACGGAAGCGTTGGGGTTTCACTGCATAGAAAAGGTCGGCTATGAGGCCGACGACATTCTGGCGACCATGGCCCGCAAAGCCGTCAAGGAAGGCTGGGACGCGGTGCTGGTGACCGGCGACAAGGACGCGCTGCAGCTCGTGGGGCCGGGAATTCGCGTTTTCAACGTCTCCAAGGACGCCTGGCTGGACGCCCCCCAGGTCGAGGAGAAGTTCGGCATCCCGCCTTCGTTGGTCCGCGACTATCTGGCGATCGTCGGGGATGCTTCGGACAACGTGGCCGGGTTGAAAGGAGTGGGGCCGGTCGGAGCGGTGAAGCTGCTTAAGGCCTACGGCAGCTTCAAGGGCGCGATCGAGGCGGCGAAAAAGGGAGATAAGGGATTGACGCCGAAGCTGGCGCAAGCGCTCTTGGACGGCGAAAAAACGGCGGATCTGGCGCTGTCTTTGATCGCGCTCGACGAAAAGGTGCCGCTCGAGGCGAGCGTCGACGACTGCAAGGTCAAAGATCCGGACCCGAAGGTCCTCGCTGCAGGTCTAGAAAAATTTGAATTCAAAACGCTTGCCCGGGATCTCGGTGCCACCCTGCCGCCGCGCGCCGAAGGCGCCGCGGCCCCCTCGCCCGCGCCTTCTGTTAAGGGGCCCGCATCCGCGCCAGTCTTATCCGTTGAAAAAGTCGAGTTCCGTTCTATCGCGAAGGACCTCGCCAAAGCGAAAGCCGTGCTCGCGCTCTGCGTGCCTGACTCGGCCGGCGAAGGAGAACTCCTGTCCGTGTCGCGCGTGCGCATGGGGCTCGGCCTTGAGAACGGCAAAGTGGCGGTCTTGGATGAGCACCAGCTCAAAGATAAAGCGGCGCTCGCTTCGCTCGCGGGTACGGCAACGAAGATCGGCTGGGATCTCAAAGGGACGCGCCGTGCGCTGGACGTCGCCGGAGTCACTCTGAACGGCCCCGATTTCGACTACAAACTTGCCGCGTATTGCATCGACCCCTCGTCGGCCCGCGATCCCAAGAACGGCGACCCCGAGGCCGCCGTGCTGGCGCGTGCCGCCCAATGCTCGGGCCGCGACGCGGTGATCGCCAAAATGAAGGAGATCAAGGTCTACGATCTCTTTCAGAACGTCGAAATGCCGTTGTCGTCTATTCTCCTCGGCATGGAGCGCGCCGGCATCCTGACCGACGCCGATTACCTGCGCGAGCTCTCCGTCGAGTTCCTCAAGGCCCTCAAGGGCCTTCAGAAGGAGATCGACGCGCTCGCGGGCGCGCCCCTCAACGCGCAATCGCCGAAGCAGCTGGGCGAGGTCTTGTTCGACAAGCTCAATCTGCCCGTCCTTCATAAGACCGCCGGCGGCGGAAGATCGACGGATGAGGAAACCTTGCAGTCGCTCGCATCCCAGCACGCCCTTCCGGGAAAGATCCTCGAATACCGGGAGATAGCGAAGCTCGAGTCCACCTACGTCCGCGGCCTGCTCGAGCGCATGCACATGCAGACGAGCCGCGTGCACACGACCTTCGACCAGACCGGCAGCGTCACCGGCCGCCTCTCGAGCCTCGACCCGAACCTCCAGAACATCCCGATCCGCACCGAGGCCGGCCGCCGCATCCGCCGCGCCTTCATCGCCCCCAAGGGCAAGGTCCTCGTCTCCGCCGACTACTCGCAGATCGACCTGCGCGTGCTCGCCCACGAATCCCGGGACGCGACCCTCATGGAGTCCTTCGCCCGGGGAGAGGACATCCACCTGCGCACCGCGGCCGAGATCTTCCATGCAGATCCAAAGACCATAACGACCGATCAACGCCGCGCCGCCAAGGCCATCAACTTCGGCATCGTCTACGGCCAGACCGCCTTCGGCCTGTCCAATCAGCTCGGCATCTCCCAGCAGGAAGCCTCGACCTACATCAAGAACTACCTCGTGCGCTATCCGGGAGTCTCGGCCTGGGTGGAGAAGAACCTCGCCCAGGCAAAGGCCGACGGCTGCGTGCGCACCTTGCTCGGCCGCGTGCGCTGGCTGCCCGAGCTGACCGCCAAGAACGCGGCGGTCCGCCAGTTCACCGAGCGCGCCGCCCGAAACACCCCGATCCAGGGCGGCTCGGCCGATATCATCAAGCTCGCGATGATCAACATCGCCAAGGAAATGGCCAAGGGCAAGAAGAACGCGGTGATGCTCCTTCAGGTCCACGATGAATTGGTCTTCGAGGTCGGGAAGGAAGAGGCGCACGCCTTCGGCAAATGGGTCAAAGGCGTCATGGAAGACGCGGTGAAGCTCCGCGTGCCCGTCGTCGCCGAGGTCAAGATCGGGCCTAACTGGCAGGATATGGAGAAAATCAAGTGACCCGCGTATTCCGCCACGACCCCGTCGATTTCCGCAGCCTGCCGCCCGCGATCCGGCTCCTGATGATCGCCAACATCGTCGGCTTCCTTATCGCGCTGGTCGTGCCGGACATGCACAACCTGTTCGGCCTGGTGCCCCAGCAGGTGCTCTTCCACCGCTGGATCTGGCAGCCCATCACCTACCTGTTCCTCCACGGAAACCTCTGGCATCTGTTCTTCAACCTGTTCGCGCTGTGGATGTTCGGCATGCCGGTGGAGGCGCAATGGGGGCAGCGCGACTTCCTGAAGTACTACTTCCTGTGCGGCCTCGGTGCCGCGGCGGCCCACCTCGCCTTGGCCCCTCACTCCGCGATACCGGTCATCGGCGCGTCGGGCTCGGTGTACGGCCTGCTCGTGGCCTTCGCGCTGCTGTATCCGGACGCGGTCGTCTACCTGTACTTCCTGATCCCGATCAAGGCCGCCCACATGGCGCTCCTGTTCGGCGCCATCGAATTCTTCGCCGGCGCCACGGGCTCCACGCCCGGCGTGGCCCGCTTCGCCCACCTCGGCGGCATGCTCACCGGCTACCTCTATATCCGCTGGTGGTGGGTGGCGAAGGTCCAGCTCAAGGCCCTCTGGCGCCGCGCGAGCCGCGCCGAGCCCGAGGAGGAGCCCGCGCCGCGCCCCATCCCGCGCCGCGCGGCCAAGCCGAAGGCCGCCGCCCCGGCCAACGATATGGCGGAGGTGGATCGGATACTCGACAAGATATTGTCCGATGGGTTGGAATCCCTTACCGACGAGGAAAGGGGGATCATGCACAAGTACTCCGAGAGGAACAAGCTCTCTTGAAGAAGCCCGCGCGCTTCGTCTTGGGCCTCACCGGCGGAATCGGGACGGGGAAATCGTCCGCGCTGAAGGCGTTCGAAAGCCTCGGGGCCGCGACGTTGTGTCTCGATCAGATCGCCAAGGGGCAGGCGAAGCCGGGAAGGGAAGGCTATAGGGCAATCGTGAAGGCGTTCGGGCCGTGCATCCTGAACGACGACAAGTCCATCAACCGCGCGCTCCTCGGACGGGTGATCTTCAGCGACAAGCGCGCGAAGCTGGGCCTGGAGCGAGCGACCCATCCGTTGATTTTGAAAGAAATGAAGGGGTTGATCGGTAAATTGAAGGGTCTCGTCGTCGTGGACGTGCCGTTGCTGTTCGAGAAGAAGCTCCAGAAGAATTTTGACGCCACGATGGTGATCTCGTGCACGCCCCAAAAACAGCTTCAACGGATAATCAAACGTGACGGCTTGAGCTCACAGGAAGCACGGCTGCGTGTAAAAGCGCAATTACCCTTAGATCAGAAACGGAAATTGGCCGACGTTGCGATCGATAACGACGGAGATTTCAAGCGTCTCGATAAACATATTCACGATTACTTTTCAGGCCTCAATCTCCTTCTTAAAGGACTATCTCATGGAAACCACGACTAAGCCTATGACCGAAACCCCTAAGCCCCCCGCGACGCCGGCCCCCGCGCCGGCCCCGACGGCCGCCGCCGCCGCGGCGCTCAAGCCGCTGGAAACCGCCGAGATGGCCAAGAAGACCATGGCCGAATTGAACGCGATCGCCAAGGAGCTCAAGCTCGAGGGCCTCAGCGGCCTCAAGAAGCAGGAGCTGATCGCCAAGATCGTCGAGGGCCAGCTCAAGGCGAACGGCATGATCTACGACGAGGGTGTCCTGGAGATCCTGCCCGACGGGTTCGGCTTCCTGCGCTCGCCCGACTACTCCTACCTTCCCGGCCCCGACGACATCTACATGTCGCCCTCCCAGATCAAGAAGTTCGGCCTGCGCCGCTGCGACACCGTCGCCGGGTTCGTGCGCCCGCCCAAGGACGGCGAGCGCTTCTTCGCCTTGCTTCAGGTCAAGAAGATCAACGGCATCGACGCGGAGACGATCAAGGACCGCCCGCTCTTCGACAACCTGACGCCTCTCCACCCGGACGCGAAGTACACGCTCGAGACCACCCGCGAGGAGGTCATCGGACGCCTGCTCGACCTCATCTGTCCCATCGGCAAGGGCCAGCGCGGCCTCATCGTCGCCCCGCCCAAGACCGGCAAGACCATCATCCTCGGCAAGATCGCCAACGCGATCGCCAAGAACCACCCCGGGACGGTCATCCTCGTCCTGCTGATCGATGAGCGGCCCGAGGAAGTCACCGAGTGCAAGCGCACGATCAAGGGCGAGGTCATCGCCTCCACCTTCGACGAGCCCGCCGAGCGCCACGTCCAGGTCTCCGAGATGGTCCTGGAGAAGGCCAAGCGCATGGTCGAGCTGGGCAAGGACGTCGTCATCCTGCTCGACTCCATCACGCGCCTCGCGCGCGCCTACAACACCTGCACGCCCTCCTCCGGGCGCGTGCTGTCGGGCGGCCTCGAGGCGACCTCCCTGCAGCGCCCGAAGCGCTTCCTGGGCGCGGCGCGCAACGTCGAGGAAGGCGGGTCACTCACGATCCTGGCTACGGCCCTCATAGACACCGGCTCGCGCATGGACGAGGTCATCTTCGAGGAGTTCAAGGGCACCGGCAACTCCGAGGCCTACCTCGACCGCAAGCTCGCCGACCGCCGCATGTTCCCGGCCATCGAGATCAACCGGACGGGCACGAGGAAGGAAGAGCTGTTGATGACCGAGGACGAGCTGAATAAGATCTGGATCCTGCGCAAGGTCCTGGCGCCGCTGGCTTCCGTCGAGGCCATGGACCTGCTGCGCGAGAAGATCCTGTCGACGAAATCGAACAAGGAGTTCCTCCGGTCCATGGAGCTCTCCAACATGGTCGGCTGATGCTCAGGGCCGTCCTCTCGCTGGCGCTGCTCGCCTCCGCTTCCCCCGCCGCCGTCATCGCCTCCGGGTCGCCGGACGCCGCCGCGTTCGAGCGCTTCTCGGTTCTCACCCCTCCCGGGCCGGACGAACCTCGGCCCGAGATCCTGGCGCAGTCTCGCCGACTTCTATATGCGGAGCATCGCGTGCAGCGGGGGGAGCTCTGGATCGGCAACCTGGCGAAGAACTACGGGACGACCTTGGCCTCGCTGCAGGCGACCAACAACAACGAGTTCGTGCTGATGTATACCGGAATGCGCATGACCGTGTTCAACGGGGACGGGCTGCTCTACGAGGTGCGCAAGGATAAGGAGACGCTCGACGCGATCGTCGCGAGGTACAAGACGGGCGCCGACGCTCGCCGGCAGTTCAAGGAGCAGGTCGTGACGGCCAACGGCCTGCCCGGCCTCGCCTTGCTGCAGCCTCTCGAGTTCGAGCGCGGCGACCGCGTGCTCCTTCCCGGCATCCGGGTGAGCTTCGACACCTACCGGTTCCCGTTCGCGTCGCAATCCTTCCCGCGCATCTCCTCGCGTTTCGGCTCGCGCTACCACCCCGTGCTCAAGCGAACTCGCCGCCACGACGGCCTCGACATCCCCAAGCCCCACGGCACGCCGATCTATCCTTCCCGCTCCGGCCGCGTGATCCAGGCTTCCTGGCACGAGGGATACGGCCAGCTCGTCGTCATCAAGCACAACAACGGTGAGACGACGCGCTACGGCCACATGTCGAAGACGATGGTGAAGGTCGGGGACATGGTCGAGCGAGGCAAGACGATGATCGGACGCGTGGGCTCCACGGGCATCTCAACCGGCCCGCATCTGCATTTCGAGGTCCGCGACAAGAACGGCCGGGCCGTCAATCCCTCCGCGAAGATCGGGCGGCGCTGATGAAGCTCTCCCTGCGCGAGGCCGGCGATCCCAAGGGCCTTCCCGTCGTCCTGCTCCACGCCTTCCCCATGTCCGGCGCCATGTGGGAGCCGCAGCTCGAGGCGTTGAGCGCTTGCCGCGTTCTTATCCCCGATCTGCGCGGATTCGGCGGCACCCCATTGGCTTCGCCGTGGCTGATGGAGCACGCCGCCGCCGACGTCCTCGAGTCCTTCTCCGGCAAGGCCGCTTTCGTCGGGCTCTCGATGGGCGGCTACGTGGCCCTGCAGATCGCCGCCGCGGCTCCGGAGCGCGTCGCGGGCCTCGTCCTGTGCGACACCCGCGCCGAGCCCGACGCCAACGAGAACAAGGCCAAGCGCGCCGCCGCCATCGACTTCGTGCGCAAGAACGGCGTCGAGCCCTTCCTCGGCCCCTTCTTGAAAGACGCGGTCGCCGCTGAGGCGGCCTTGCCCTTCCTGCGCGGCGTCGCCGCCAAGTCCTCGTCGGAGGCCGTCATGGCCGCCCTCGCGGCCCTGGCCGCGCGCCCCGACGCCGTGCCCGGGCTGTCCAAGATCACGGCGCCGACCGCCGTGCTCGTGGGCTCCCAGGACAAGATCACGCCCCTGCCCCTCTCCGAGGCGATGCGCTCACGAATACCCGGCGCGGAGCTTCACATCATTCCCGACGCGGGTCATTTCACCAACGCGGAGAATCCGGCCGCGTTCAACGATCGCCTGCTGTCTTTCCTGACTCGTCTGTGATCGGGCTCTGGCTCGACGCCGCCCGGCGCGCGCCCCTCGGCCTCCAGCTGCTCCTGATCCTGGCCTTGTCCCGCTACCTGTGCCAGGGGGTTTACGCGGGCCTTTTCGCCAACGGCTTCGATTTCAAGATCGTGCATGACGCCGCGGCGGCCGTGGCTCATGGGCGCGGCGCGGGAATCTACGACGCCTTTCTCGCCTTCCGGCCCGGATCCGGTTCGCTGTTTTACATGTACCCGCCTCCCGCGGCGCTGCTGTTCGCGCCGTTGGGCCTGCTCGAGCATCCGCTCGCCTTCGCGCTGTTTCAGGTCCTGAGCCATGCGCTGCTCTGGGGATTCTGGGCGGTCTGCATCAGGCGTTGGCCCGAGGCGGAGAGGCGCGAGAAAGGCCTGGCCGCCCTCGTCGTGATCCTCCTCTTCTCCCCGCTGTACCTGTCCCTGCGGATCGGGCAAAGCGAGCCCCTCATCCTCTTCTGCCTGGCGGCCGGGCTGTACGGCCTGAACACGGGCCGGTTCTTCGTCGGAGGACTGCTTCTGGCCGCGGCGGTGTGGCTCAAGCTGTTCCTGGGGCTTCTCCTCATCCATCTGCTGCTGCGCCGGCAGTACCGGGCCCTCGGCTATTGCGTGTTCTGGCTGGCGCTGCTGTTCGCGGCCGGGGGGATGGCCGTGCCTTGGGAAGCGCAGGCGCCCTACTGGACGCGCCTGGCCGCGCCCTTGGGCATCGAGGCGTTCTACGACAATCAGTCGGCGAGCGGCTTCACTTACCGCTGGCTCGCCGCTTCTCCCTACGCGACCGGCTGGATCGACAGCCCTCGCGCCGCCGCTTTCCTCCGGGCCGCGCTTTCCGCCGTCTTCCTCGCGGGCTACGCGCGCGCCGCGCTGCGCGCCCGCGGCGAGGAGCACTCGGGACGCCTTCTGACCCTGTGTCTGGTCACCGCGCTGCTCGTCGCCCCGCACGCCGACACCCACCATCAGGCGCTGCTGCTCGCCGGGTTCCTGTCCCTGCCGTTCTCCTTCGGCACGGCGGCCTTCTACGCCGCCCTCGCGGAATTCGTCCCGTTGGTGGCGGACAAGTTCATCTCCCTGACCCGGCTGAGCTGGTTCGCCCACGGCCCGGCCAACGCGATCTTGTCGCTGCCCTTTTTCGTCCTCGCCGGCTTCTGGCTCCATCTCGCGCGAAGCGTGGAAGGGGGAAGCCCGGCGCTCGCGGAAAAAAAATGAGCGCCTCGGATCCCGAACGCCTGACGCTGCGCGATCTGGGCTTCGACTTCGGGCCCGATCCCTTCGGCGACAAGGCGCTGATGGCGAAGCTCGACGCGTTCCTCCATTCGCCCGAGTTCTTCGTGCTCCTCGGCTTCGGCGTCGTGTACGCCGTCTATTGGTTCTGGGTGCACAACCGGGAGCGCGGCGAAGCGCTCGACGCCGTCGTGATCGCGAAGGGCCGCGAGCTCCAGGCCGCGCAAAGCCGCGTCAACGCCCTCAAGGAGATCAGGAGGAGGGACCAGTATTTCGACGAGGACATGTTCCTGCACCGGGCCGAGGAGGCTTTCTTGAAGGTCCAGGACGCCTTCAGCCGCCAGGAGCTGGGCGCGGCGCGCGCGTTCCTGTCCGACGGGATGTTCGAGCGCCTGCGGCGGCACATCGGCGGGCAGGAGGCGGCCGGCGTGCGCCATGTGATGCGCGAGGTCAAGGTCATGGAGCGGCGCGCGCTGGGCTACGCGGCCGGCTGGCACTACGACTCGGTGGCCGTGCGCTTCAAGGTCTCGGCGGTGCGCGCCCGAGTGGCGGCGCAGACGGGGAGGCTTCTCGACGGCGGCGAGGAGGTCTTCGAGGAGATCTGGACCTTCCTGCGGCGCCCCGGCGCGGCGACCCTCGCGCAGGGCGGCGCCATCGAGGGCTTCTGCCCGTCGTGCGGCGCGCCCGTGTCGATCGTCGACGCGGTGCTCTGCGGGTCATGCAAGACCTGGATCAACTCCGGCGAGCACGACTGGGTCGCCGTGGAGAGCACCGTGCCCTGGGAGTGGCGCTACGCCGACCCGCGCCGGGACGTCACCGGCTGGGCGACGATGCGCGAGCACGATCCCGACCTGAGCCTCGAGTCGCTCGAGGACCGCGCGGCGGTCGCGTTCTGGCGCTGGATCGACGCGCGCCGCCGCCGCGACCGCGCTCCGCTGCGCGGGAGCGCGACCACGGAGCTCGTCGATGCTCTCTCCCTCGAGAGTCCCTTCGCGGGCGACGCCCTGTTCGGAGCCGCCGAGGTCGTCGCCTTCGAGCACGGCGACGAGCTCGACTCGGCGCACGTGCAGGTGCGGTGGGATGCCGGAGGCGAGCGCCGCACCGATACCTTCATCTTCCGGCGGCGCGCCGGCATGACGAGCGACCGCAAGGCCGGCCTCAGCGCCACGCGCTGCCCCGGCTGCGGCGCGGCGCCCGCGAAGGCCGACGCGGATAAGTGCGAGTATTGCGCGACCGCGTTCAACGACGGCAGCCGCGGCTGGGTGCTTTTCGAGATCGCGCCGTTCGGCCTGTGGGAGCGCCCGGAGGAGACGGCGGCGACGGGGCACGTCCTGCCCGGCCTCGAGGGCGGCGAGGACGTGGCTCCGGCCGACGCGGTCGCCGCGATGGCGGCCTGCCTCGCCGTGGACGGGGCGCTGCACCACCGCGAGCTCGCGTACCTCGACAAGTACGCCGAGCGCCGCGGCATGACCTCGGCCCAGGTCGAGAAGATCGTCGAGGAGGCGCGCGCGGGGCGCCTGCCCTACAACGCGCCGTTCGGCGCGGACCGCGCCTTGCTGTCGAGCCTGATCCGCATGTGTCTCGCCGACGGCTACATCGAGGACTCCGAGCGCGCCTTGCTCGCCATGGCGGCGCGCCGCGCGGGCGTGCACGGGCTGGAGCTCAAGGAGATGATCCGCGCGGAACGAGCCGTACTGGCCAAGCGCGCGCGCGAGCTGCTGACGCGGCTGGGCTGACCCCGCCGCGATGGTTTATAATACCGGCATGAAATCCCTCTCGTATTTTTCGGACCACGCCTACGCCGCGCTGCGCTTCATGTCGGGCTGGATGTTCGCCTTCCACGGCGCGCAGAAGCTCTTCCTCAACGCCGAGCGGCCCCCGCTGCTGTCGCAGATCGGCCTCGGCGGCCTCATCGAGTTCGTCTGCGGCCTCCTGATCGCCGTCGGCCTCAAGACCCGCGTCGCGGCCTTCCTTGCGAGCGGAACTATGGCCGTCGCCTATATGCAATTCCACTGGAAAATGAAGATGAATTCTGAATTCTTCCCGGCCGTGAACAAGGGCGAGCTGGCGGTGATCTACTGCTTCCTGTTCCTCTTCATCGCCTGCCATGGCTCCGGAAAGTTCGCCGTAAAACGCGATTAATTTGCTATACTGAGTCATCATGAAGAAGAACCTGCACCCCCTCTATCGCACCGTCGTGTTCCAGGATGTCTCGGCCAACAAGGGCTTCATCACCCGCTCGGCCGTCATCGCCAAGGACACGGTCGTCTGGGAAGACGGCAAGACCTACCCCATGGTCAAGCTCGACATCTCCGCCCTCTCCCACCCGTTCTACACGGGCCAGCAGAAGGTCATGGACACCGCCGGCCGCATCGACCGCTTCAAGAAGCGCTTCGTCGCCTCCGAAGGCAAGACCGTCGGCCGCAAGGTCGCCAAGACGCAGACCAAGCGCCTCGTCCACGTCGGCCATACGGCCAAGCGCGATAAGGTTCTCTCCACCGCCGTGAAGAAGGAAGACAAGGACGCGAAGAAGGCCGCTCCGAAAAAGGACAAGCCCGCCAAGAAGGACTAGCGGTCTCGCTCCGAAATCGGGCCCCGGTCGATTCGCCGAAGGCGAATCGCGCCGGGGCCCGCTTCTTTTATCAGACGCGCTGAAGTCCGTTAAACCATGGATCCTAAAATCGCCAAGCTGGACAACGATTACCGCGAGCTCGAAGGCAAGCTCGCGTCGGGAGCGCTGTCGGCCGCCGAGATGAAGGAGCTGGCCGTGCGCCACTCCCAGCTGGCCCCGATGATGGCCAAGGTGCGCGAGCTGCTGCGCGTCGAGGGCGAGCTCGAGGGCCTCGCGGCGATGGAGGCCGACCCGGACATGAAGGCGATGGCCGATGAGGAGCGCCCGCGGCTCCAGGACCGCTGGAACGCCCTGTCCGCCGACATCGCCGCCGACCTCCTCCCGAAGGATCCCAACGACGTCAAGAACTGCTACCTCGAGCTCCGCGCGGGCGCCGGCGGCGACGAGGCGGGGCTGTTCGCGGGCGAGCTGCTGCGCGCGTACATGCGCTACTGCGAGACCAAGGGCTGGAAGGTCGAGACGCAGGAACTCAGCACGAACGGCAAAGGAGTGAAGAGCGCCGTCATCTTCGTCTCGGGAAAAGAAGTTTATTCTTGGCTGCGCTACGAGGGCGGGGTGCACCGCGTCCAGCGCGTGCCGGCCACCGAGGCCGCGGGGCGCATCCATACCTCCACCGTCACGGTCGCCGTCATGCCCGAGGTCGAGGAAAGCGCGGAGATCATCATCAGGCCGGATGAGCTTAAAGTGGATACTTACCGCGCGGGCGGCGCCGGCGGCCAGAACGTCAACAAGGTCGAGACGGCCGTCCGCATCACCCACCTCCCCTCCGGCTTCATCGTCGAATGCCAGGAGGAGCGCTCGCAGGGCCGCAACCGCGAACGCGCGATGAAGCGCCTGTACGCGATGCTGGCCGACGCCGAGCGCATCAAGGCCGCCGCGTCGAACGCCTCGCAGCGCAAGTCCCAGGTCGGCACCGGCGACCGCTCGGAGAAGATCCGCACCTACAACTTCCCGCAGTCGCGCGTGACCGACCACCGCCTCGAGCGCTCCTGGCACAACATCGCCGCCGTCATGGAGGGCGACCTGGGGCCTGTGTTCGAGGCCCTGCGCGACGAGCAGCGCCGGCTGCTGATGGCCGATTCGAAATGAACGTCGGCGAGTGCCTGAAGAAGGGCGAGTCCTACCTCATCGACCGCGGCGTTCCCGAGCCGAAGGCCAACGCCGAGTTCCTGATGGCCGAGATGCTCGGCGTCGGTCGCCTGACGGCGGTCACGCAGGGCACGCGGGCGCTCACGGCCAAGGAGACGCACCAATACCTTGACTGGATCAAGTGGCGGGGCAAGCGCATCCCGCTGGCCTACATCATCGGCCACCAGCCCTTCCTCGGCATCAACATCCGCGTCACCCGGGATTCCTTGGTCCCGCGCCCGGAGACCGAGGAGCTCGTCATCGAGTGCGAGCGCCTGGTCAAGGCGGCGGGCGCCGCCGCGCCGAAAATACTCGAGATCGGCACCGGCACGGGCTGCATCGCCATCGCCTTGGCCCAGCTGCTGCCCTCGGCGACCATCTTCGCGACCGACCTGTCCAAGCAGGCCCTCGAGCTCGCCCAGCGCAATGCGATCGCCCACCACGTCGGCAACCGCATCCGGTTCGTCCGCGAGGACTTGTTCTCGGACAAGCAGGGCCTTCGAGGCTGGGCCGACCTGATGGTCTCCAACCCTCCCTACATCCCGACCAAGGACCTCGACGGCCTCGAGCCCGAGGTCCTCAAGGAGCCGCGCATGGCGCTCGACGGCGGCAAGGACGGCCTCGACGCCATCCGCGCGATCACGGCGATGGGGCCCAAGATGCTCAAGCCAAGCGGCATCCTCGCCATGGAGATCGGCTCCAAGCAGGGGCCGGCCGTCTCCAAGCTGTTCGCCGCGGCCGGGCTCGTGGGCGTTCACATCAAGAAGGACGCCCAGGGCCTCGAGCGCTTCGCCATCGGGGCGCTTCCGACGTAGGCCTGGGCTCATGCCGTCCGTCGGACCCGGAGGGGTCCGACGCGCATGCTGCTGCGGAAATCCTCAGAGCATTCAGAAATGGTAAATTCACTTTCACATGGATAAGCTCGTCATCGAAGGCGGAAAACCCCTCAACGGAACGATCAAGGTCAGCGGCGCGAAGAACGCGGCCTTGCCCATCCTGATCGCGACCTTGCTGACCGACGAGCCGTGCGTGATCGAGAACGTCCCCTCGACCTTGCGCGACCTGCGCACCACCTTCCGCCTGCTGGAAAGCCTCGGCAAGAAGGTCGTCGTCGAAGGCTCGACGGTCAAGGTGCTTTCCACCGGCTCGCTCAAGACCCAGGCCCCGTACGACATCGTCAAGCAGATGCGCGCCTCGGTGCTGGCCGCCGGTCCCCTGCTGGCCCGCTTCGGCCTCGTGCGCGTGCCGATCCCCGGCGGGTGCGCGATCGGCCTAAGACCCATCGACATCCACCTGAAGGGCTTCGAGGCCATGGGCGCGCGCCGCATCGCCGACCAGGGCGACATCATCATGTCCGCGCCGAAGCTTAATCCCGTCACGATCAAGCTCCGCTTCCCGAGCGTCGGGGCGACTCAAAACCTCATGATGGCCGCGGCGGCGACCGAAGGGAAGACGATCATCAAGAACGCGGCGCGTGAACCGGAGATGGAGGACCTCGGGAGGTTCCTGCAAAGCCTCGGGGCCGACGTCCGCGGGGCCGGAACGGCGGTGGTGACGATCACCGGAAAAACAAAACTTCACGGCGCGCGCCACCGCGTCATACCGGACCGCATCGAGGCCGGGACATTTTTACTTGCCTGTGCCGCGGCGCGGGGGCGCGTGAAGCTGCTCGGCGCGGACGCCTCGCACCTGACGGCGGTCCTCTCGGCGCTCAAGAAGGCGGGGGCGAAGATCAAGACCGGCAAATCTTGGATCGAAATCTCGATGGACCGGCGCCCGAAGGCGGTGACGGTCGTGACCAAGCCCCATCCGGGCTTCCCCACGGACCTTCAGGCCCCGTGGATGAGCCTGATGACCTTGTGCACCGGCTTCGCCAAGGTGACCGAGACCGTCTTCGAGAATCGATTCCTGCATGCCGCCGAGCTCGGCCGCATGGGCGCTCAGATCGCCGTGTCGGGGCGCACCGCCGTCGTCGCCGGGGTTGAGAGCCTGTCGGGCGCGCCGATCATGGCCTCCGACATCCGCGCGGGCGCGGCCCTGTTGGTCGCCGGCCTCGCGGCCAAGGGAAAGACGACGATCGCGCGCGTCTATCACATCGACCGGGGCTACGAGACGGTGGAGCGCAAGCTGTCGGGAGCGGGCGCCCGCCTCGAGCGGCTGAAATGAAGTTCGCCGCCGCTCTCGAGAGGCTCGAGGAGCGCCAGGAGACGAAGATCGTGCTGGGGCTGGGCCGCGTGCGGGCGCATCTCGCGGCGCTGGGCGATCCGCACCTGGCGGTGCCCGCGATCCACGTCGCCGGCACCAACGGCAAGGGCTCGACGTGCGCGATGCTCTCCTCGGTCCTGACCGCGGCCGGCCATCGCACCGGGCTCTTCATCTCGCCCCACCTTCTCTCCATCCGGGAGCGCATCAGCGTCGATGGGAAAAATATCTCCGAGGCCGACTTCGCAGCTCTGCTCGCGCGCGCCCTGCGCGCCGACAAGAAGAAGAGCCTGACCTATTTCGAGCTGCTGACCTCGGTGGCCTTCCAGCACTTCGCCGCGAAGAAGTGCGGCGTGATGGTGCTCGAGACCGGTCTCGGCGGGCGTCTCGACGCGACCAACGTGGTGCCGTCCCCGCTCGCCGCGATCGTGACCTCGATCGGCTTCGACCACCAAGCCTATCTCGGCGACACCTTGACCGAGATCGCGCGCCAGAAGACGGGCATCTTCAAGGCCGGCCGCCCCGCCGTGCGCCCCGACCTCCCGGTCCTGCGTCGCGCCGCGCTGCGCGGCACGCCTGTCGTCGTGCGCCGGCCGTGGAGATCGATCAGGATCGACTGGGCGAAGGGCCGCCAGGTCCTACGCGCGCCCTTCGGGCGCTCCTATACTCTTTCCCTTCTCGGCTCGCGCCAAGGCATGAACGCCGCCCTGGCGTATGCCGCCGTGGAAGCCTCGGGGCTGAAGGTTCCCGAGTCCGCCTGGAAGACGGGCCTGGCCAGGGTTTCCTGGCGCGGGCGCTTCGAGACGATCGAGCTGGGTAAAAAAACGCTGATCGTCGACGGCGGGCATAATCCGGAGGCCGCGCGGGCTTTGGCCGCGACCTGGCGCTCCTCGCCGATGTCGCGCAAACCCGCGCGCTGGATCATGGGCATCATGAAGGATAAGGACACCCGCGGGGTCCTGGCCCCGTTGGCGCCGTTCATCAAGGAGGCCGTGCTCGTGCGGCCTCCGAGCCCGCGCGCCCTCGAGCCGCTCGAACTGGCTCGCTTCGTCCGCCGCGCCGCGCCGAAGGCGCATGTCACGATCGAAAGGAATCCGGCGACCGCGATAAAGGCGTGGCGCCGCGATAAGAAATCGCCGAAGGTTGCGATCTGCGCCGGTTCTCTTTATTTGGCGGGCGCCGCACTGAAGGCCGTGAAATGAAAAAATATTCGGTCGGCATAGACGTGGGGGGCACCTTCACCAAGCTCGGTTTGGTCGCCCCCGATGGTTCCGTTATCCAATCCCTCCAAATCCCGACCGAGCCCTCCAAAGGCCCCGCCCACTTCACACGCCGCGCAGCGGCGATCGTGAAAGCATGGAACTTTGGATCCGTCGGGTTAGGCTTGGCGGGGGGCGTGGATGCGAAGACCGGTTCTCTTCTCTTCGTTCCTAATTTGAGGGGCTGGACAGGTTTTTCGTTCAAAAAAGCCTTCTCGAAGTCGTTGGGCGTTCCCGTCACGGTGGAGAACGACGCGAACGCCGCCGTCTGGGGCGGTTACGTCGTAGCGCTCAAAAAGCAGCCCCACGCCACCGTCATCGGCGTCACCCTCGGCACCGGCGTCGGCGGCGGCCTCGTCATCGAAGGCCGCCTGCACCGCGGCGCCTCCGGGTACGCCGGCGAGCTCGGCCACCTCACCCTCGAGCTCGACGGCCCTCGCTGCCGCTGCGGCCGTCGCGGCTGCCTCGAGGCCTACGCCGGCACCCACGCGATCCTTCGCGCCGCCAAGGCGCGCATGCGCCGCCTCCCGTCCCCGCTCACCCCGAAGGCCGTCGCGGCCGCGGCGCTCTCCGGGGACCGCGGCGCCCGCGCCGTCTGGGACGAGGTCGGCACGCGCCTCGGGCAGGGCCTCGCCGGGCTGGTCCTCGTCCTCAACCCCGACGCGATCCTCCTGCTCGGCGGCGTGGCGCGCGCGGGCCGGCTCGTCCTCGACCCGATCCGCCGGGTCTTTGCCGCTCAGCCGTTCCGCGAGCCCTTCAAGCAGGTCGTCCTGTCGGCCCCGGCGCAGCGCGACTGGGGCGTCGTGGGCGCCGCCCTGCTGTCCCGCGAGAGGCGCGGTTGATCCGAGCCGCCTTCCTGCTTCTGGCGCTCGGCGCCGCCGCCCGCGCCGAGGACTACCCGCTGCCCGAGCCGCCGCCCGGCCCTCGCCTCGACTACGCCGCCGATCAGGTCGAGTTCGACGCCGACCGCCAGCAGCTGCACCTGCAGGGCCAGGTGGTCCTCACGGAATCCACCTGGACCGTCAAGGGCCAGGAGCTGTGGATCGACACCGAGCTGCGCCGCGGCCGCTCCGAGGGCCCGCTGCTCGTCGAGGACGGCATCTCCGCCGTGTACGGCGAGTCCGGCGAGTTCGACTTCGCCAAGCACACGGGCCGCCTGCAGCGCACGAGCGCGGGCCACGCTGACTGGCGCATCCGCGCCAAGGAGGCGAAGGTCGGCGAGAACCGCCGCCTCGATTACCTCGGCGGAGAATTCACGAGCTGCGGCAACAAGCCGCCGCACTATCACTTCCGCGCCTCGACCATCACCGTCAAGCCCAAGAAGCACATGATCGCCCGCAACGTTCTGTTCTACTTGGGCGAGGTCCCGGTCTTCTACCTTCCCTTTCTCTATAAATCCTTGTCCCAGAGGCACTACCTGCGCTGGAAAAGCCAGCCCGGCTACGACCAGCGCAACGGCCCGTTCCTGAAGAACACGCTGACGACCGACCACGGCGACACGGTGTACAGCAAGCTCTACGCCGACTACTACCTGAAGCAGGGGGCCGGCTTCGGCGGCGAGCTCCACCGCCGCGAGGGCGAGGACTCCCGGGGCGCCCTGTTCGGCTATACGATCAAGGAGACCTCGACCGGCGACCGCCGCTGGGCGGTGCTCGGCCAGCAGTACCAGACGCTTTTCTCCTCGACGTCCTTCCAGGGCCGCCTGCAGGTGCAGTCCGACTCGGACTTCAACAACAACTACTCCCGGGGGAACTCCTTCCGCGTCACGCCGGAGCTCGTCAACGGAGGCGCGTTCACCCACCGCTTCTCCCAGGCGACCGCCCGCCTCTCCTACTCCCGCATCGACACCGCCGACGAGAGCCGCCGCCGCTTCATCAAGACCAGCGAGAGCTACCCGCGCCTGGACGTCCTGAGCCAGCCCCTGCGCTTCGGCCGCCTGCCCTGGCTCAACACCCTGAACGGCTTCGCCGACAACACCTTCCTCATCGGCCGCCCCTACATCGAGAAGACGGTCGGCGGGGGCTGGGAGGGCACGCGGACCTTCGTGCTCGCGCGCGGCGTGAGCCTCACCCCGAAGGTCGGCTACCAGGAAACTTACTACAACCGCTTCGATCAGCCCGCCGTCGGGGGCTCGACGGCCACGACGCTCGACGCGGTGATCGGCCGCCCCGCGGCGGCCGGCACGCTGCGCTTCGACACGCCCCTGGGCGGCCTCGACCTGACCCAGTCGTACCGCCAGCGCTTCCAGTCGGGCAAGGTCCTCCGGGACAAGGGCGCGGTCGACAAGGGCGTCGAGGAGAACCTGCTCACGGTCACCGACGTGTTCATCCCCGCGCCGCGCATGTACGCCCGCCTCTCCTCCGGCTACGACTTCCGGACCTTCCGCGACCGCACGATCGGCTTCCGCCGGCGCGTGCAGCCCATCACCGCCGACGCGAGCTGGGCGCCGACCTCCCGCCTGAACCTGACGGTGCGCGACACCTACGCCCTGGACGAGGGCAACCAGGCGGCGATCCTCGACGCCCGCTGGGGCGACGACGAGGGCGCCGCGGTCGGCGGCGGCTTCTCCTGGAACGCGGCGGACTCCCGCCGCTATGTCGCGAGCTTCGATTTCGCGATCGCGCCCTCGAGCCCCACCTGGCGCCTGGCCTTCGGCGTCCGCGGCCAGGCGGAGAGCTCCCGCGGCCTCGCCGGCCTGCACGGCTGGCGCGTCTTTGAAAAAGAATTTTCTTGGACGAAACGCTGGCACGACTTCTACACGAAGATCTCCGGCCGCTTCCGCCCCGGCGGCGTCGGCGAGGCCTCGGTCCGCGTCGACTTCAAGTTCGGCACCTTCGACCCCAAGCAGGCCCCGCGCCGCGACTGGGAAACCGAGCTCTTCCCCGAACGCGCCACCCAAGACGACCTGCGCCCATAAGAGACCATTGGTGTCAGGCATATCGTTCTTTGCATAACTATGCAAAGAACGATATGCCTGACACCATAAAAGAGGGGCTCCCCGCCGAGAACAGGGAGCCCCGTGAAACGCGCCGAATCCGAACGTCAGGCTCTTTCGATAGCGTGTCCTCCTTTCATCCGTCCATTCGAGGATAGCAGGGGGTGCGGGTTCGGACAACCAAACATCCGCCAAACAGCGAAATGCTAATATGGCTTTCAACATGAATAAACCCCTCTGGCTCGTCACCGGCGGCGCCGGCTTCATCGGCTCGCACATCGTCGCGGAGCTCGTGCGCCGCGGGGAGCGCGTCCGCGTCATCGACAACCTCTCCACGGGCCTCCTCGACAAGCTCGCCGCGGTGCGCTCGAAGATCGACTTCCAGAAGGGGGACATCACCCGCCCGGCGGACTGCGCGAAGGCCTGCAAGGGCGTCGCCTACGTCCTGCATCAGGCGGCCATCCGCTCGGTGCCGAAGTCCATGGACCGGCCCCAGCCGTCCAACGAGGCCAACGTCACCGGCACCTTGAACATGCTCGTCGCCGCGCGCGACGCCAAGGTCAGGCGCTTCGTGTACGCCTCCTCGAGCTCCGCGTACGGCAACTGCAAGGTGTTCCCGCAGCGCGAGGACATGAGGGAGCAGCCGATGTCGCCTTACGCCGTCTCCAAGCTCGCCGCCGAGCACTACGCCATCGTGTTCGCCAAGTCCTTCGGCCTCGAGACCGTCTCCCTGCGCTACTTCAACGTGTTCGGCCCGCGCCAGGACCCGGAGTCGATGTACTCGGCCGTCATCCCCAAGTTCATGGAGCAGGCCTACCTCGGCGTCCCGCTCGACGTGCACTGGGACGGCAAGCAGTCCCGCGACTTCACCTTCGTCGCCAACGTGGTCCGCGCGAACCTGTTGGCCGCGAAGGGCCCGAAGTCGACCTCCGGCGAGGTCTACAACGTGGCCAACTCCGAGACCTACAGCCTCCTCGACGTGGTCGAGGGCATCGAGAAGCTCATCGGCCGCAAGCTGCAGCGCCGGCACCATCCGATGCGCGGCGGCGACGTGCGCCGCACGTGGGCCGACAACCGCAAGATCCGCCGCGGCCTCGGCTATAAGCCCGTCGTCGGCTTCGACGACGGCCTGCGCGACACCTGGAACTACTTCGTCGATGAATACTTCCCGCGCAAGCACGGGATAAAGCCGCTTATGAAGGGAAATCACGCGAAGCGGAGCGGAGCGTGAAGGTCCTCGTCACCGGCGGCCTGGGCTTCATCGGCTCGAATTTCATCCGCCACCTCGTCAAGGCGCGCCCGGCCTGGAAGATCGTCAACCTCGACAAGCAGACGTACGCGGGCAACCCCGCCAATCTGGCCGGCCTGAAGGTTCTGACCGTCAAAAAGGACATCTGCGACGCCAAGGCCGTGGACGCGGCGATGAAGGGCTCCGATTACGTCGTCCACTTCGCCGCCGAAACGCACGTGGACCGCTCCATCCTCGACGCCGGCGCGTTCCTCAAGACCAACGTACTGGGCACGCAGGTCCTGCTCGACGCGGCGCTGCGGCATAAGGTCAAGCGCTTCCTGCACGTTTCCACCGACGAGGTGTACGGCTCCATCCCGAAGGGTTACTCCAAAGAAGGCGACCACCTCGAGCCCAACAGCCCGTACGCCGCGTCGAAGGCGGCCTCGGACCTCCTGGTCCGCTCCTATTTCGTGACCCACAAAGCGCCCGTGATCACGACGCGCGCGTCCAACAACTACGGCCCGTACCAGTACCCCGAGAAGGCCCTGCCCCTCATGATCACCAACTTCATGGAGGACAAGCCCTTCCCGCAGTACGGCGACGGCAAGCAGGTGCGCGACTGGCTGCATGTGAGGGATCACGCGCGGGCGATTCTGACGGTTCTGGAAAAGGGAACGCTCGGGGAGGTCTACAACATCGGCGGCTCCTACACCTGCCAAAATAAAGAACTCATACGGAAAGTCTTGCGTCTCATGAAGAAGCCGAACGGATTGGTGACGCGCGTCGAGGACCGCAAGGGCCACGACCGGCGCTACGCCCTCGACTGCTCCAAGCTCAAGCGCCTGGGCTTCAAGCATGAGTATGACTTCGAGCGCGGCCTGGCGCAGACCATCGCCTGGTACATGAACCACGAGGCCTGGTGGCGGCCGCTGAAGGTCGCGGGCGGCTACCGCGCTTACGTCAAGAAGGCTTACAAGAAATGAGCCGGAAGAAAAGCGTCGTCAATGGACACCGCCCCGCCGCGCCGATGTCCTGGAGCCACGGCGGCTGGATGGAGATCGTCGTCGGCTCGATGTTCTCCGGCAAGACCCAGGAGCTCATCCGGCGACTGCGCCTGGCCCAGATCGCGCGCCAGAAGGTGCAGGTGTTCAACTCCGCGCTCGACGTGCGCTACGCGAAGGACCACATCGTCTCCCATGACCTGGTCAAGACGCCCTCGATCGCCGTCGCCAAGGCCAAGGACATACTCAAGAAGATATCCTCGGACACCCAGGTCGTCGGCATCGACGAGGTCCAGTTCTTCGACGCCGACATCATCGGGGTCTGCGAGAAGCTCGCCGGCGAGGGCCGCCGCGTCATCGTGGCCGGGCTCGACCAGGACTTCCGCGGCGAGCCCTTCGAGACGACCGCGCGCCTGATGGCGCTGTCGGAGTTCGTCACGAAGAACCTCGCCATCTGCATGCTGTGCGGCAACCCCGCGAACCGTTCCCAGCGCCTGTCCGGCGGCCGCAAGGTCGTCGAGGTCGGCGCGTCCGACAAATACGAAGCCCGCTGCCGTCGCTGCTTTAAACGTTAGGAGATGATATGAGCGAACGCCCTTACAAGACGGACAATCCCGTCGTCGAGATCGCGACCACGCTGGGCAAGGTCGCCGTGGAGCTGTTCCCCAAGGAAGCCCCCGATACCGTCGCGAACTTCCTCAAGCTCGTCGAGAAGGGCTATTACGACGGCGTGCTCTTCCACCGCGTGATCCCCAAGTTCATGGTTCAGACCGGCGACCCGACGGGCACCGGCCGCGGCGGCCCGGGCTGGACCATCCTCGACGAGTTCCACCCCAAGCTCAAGCACTCCAAGGCGGGCATCCTCTCCATGGCGAACGCGGGCCCCGACACCGGCGGCTCCCAGTTCTTCATCACCTTGGCCGCCACGCCCCACCTCGACAACCGCCACGCGATCTTCGGCCAGGTGATCGAGGGCCAGGACGTCGTCGTCAAGATCGGGGATTCCCCGCGCGACGGCGGCGACCGGCCCAATACGCCGGTCAAGATGGAGAAGGTCAAGCTCGTCCAGCCGCTTAAGAAATAGGACCGTCGAGAGGCGGCATGATTATCCCCCGGCCTCCAGCGCTGGAGGCGCGGGGGATGACTTTTCCGGGCTAAACGGCTACGGCTTGAGGGACTTGAGTCCGTCCTCGACGACCTCGAACGCCTCGGCCAGCTGCTCGTCGGTGATGACGAGAGGGAAGAGGAATCGCACGCAATTGCCGTAGGAGCCGGCGGTCATGAGGACGACGCCGCGCTCGTAGCAGTGCTTCACTAATTGCTTCGCGCTGTCGGCGTAAGGGTCCTTCGAGGCGGGGTCCTTGACCAGCTCGAGGGCGAGCATCGGCCCGAGGCCGCGCACGTCGCCGATGACCGGATATTTCTCCTTCCACGCCGACAGGGTCTGGAGCACGGACCGCCCGAGCGCCGAGGCCCGCGGCAGGAACGCCGGGTCGCTCATCAGCTCGATGACCGCCAGCGCCGAGGCGACCGCGACCGGGTTGCCCCCGAACGTGCCGCCGATGCCGCCCTCGATAGGCGCGTCCATGATCTCCGCGCGTCCCGTCACCGCGGAGATGGGCATGCCTCCGCCCAGTCCTTTGGCGCTTAGAATCAGGTCGGGGGCGAAATCGAGTTGTTCGGACGCAAATGAGGTTCCAGTGCGGCCAAAGCCGGATTGGATTTCGTCTGCAATAAGCACTATTCCGTTGATCGTGCAGAAGGCGGAAAGTTTCGCCAGAAACTCTTTCGGCGCCGGTATGAATCCGCCCTCGCCAAGAACGGGTTCTATGATGACCGCCGCTATGTCTTTCGCCGTACCCTTCGCCGCAAGGTCGGTGAAAGCGGCGAAGGCAGCTTCAGCGCTCACTCCCTGATAAGGGTAGGGATAAGGAGCCCTCAATACGTTGCCGTTAAACGGCGCAAAGCCCGTTTTATAGGGCTTCTCTTTAGCCGTCAACGTCATCGCCATGTAGGTCCGTCCATGAAATGCATGTTCAAAGGCGATGACGGACGGTCGGCCCGTATGAGCGCGAGCGATTTTTATCGAATTCTCCACCGCTTCCGCGCCGCTGTTGGCCAAAAACGATTTCTTCGCGAACTTCCCAGGAGCGAGGCCGTTGAGCTTCTCGCAAAGCGCGACATACCCCTCATAAGGCGTCACGTTGAAGCTCCCATGTATGAGCCTCCCCGCCTGCGCCGCTATGGCGTCCACGAGCGCCTCCGGCGTGTGGCCGGCATTCACCACGCCGATCCCCGCCGCGAGGTCTATCAGCACGTTGCCGTCGACGTCCGTGATCAAAGCGCCATGGGCGTGATCCACGAAGACGGGGGTCCCGTGGAACGGTCCCCGCGCGACGGCCGCCCTGCGCCGCGCCATCAGCGCGACGCTTTTCGGCCCGGGAATCGCGGTCTTGAGGACGATGCTCTTCATCTTAGTACCAGCCAAGGGGAGCCTCGTCGAGATTGATGTTGATCTGTTTGGTTTCCAGGTAGGCTTGGATGCCGTACAGCCCGAGTTCTCTTCCGTTGCCGCTTTGCTTATACCCGCCCCAGGGCATCTCGTTGAAGGTGGGGTGGTAGGTGTTCAGCCAGGTGATGCCGGCCCGCAATTCCTTGAGCACCCTGATTCCTTTATTCACATTTAACGTCCACACGCCCGCCGCCAGGCCGTACTCCGTGTCGTTGGCGAGGCGGATCGCCTCCGCCTCGTCCTTGAACTCGAGGACGGACAGCACCGGCCCGAAGATCTCCTCGCGGGCGATGCGCATCGTCGGCTTCACCTCGTCGAAGATCGTCGGCTCGAGGAAGAAGCCCTTCGCGAATTCGGCGCCCTTGGGGCGGCCGCCGCCGCAGACGAGCTTGGCGCCCTCGTGGACGCCGGCCTTGATCATGGCCTCGACCTTGTCGCGGTGCGCGGCGGAGACGAGCGGACCCATCTTGACGCCCGCGCCCAGGCCGTGGCCGAGCTTGATCCGCGGTATCTTGGCGAGCATGGCCGCCACGAAGCGCTTCTTGATGGATTTCTCGACGAGCAGGCGCGAGCCCGCGGAGCAGACCTCGCCCTGGTTGGCGAAGGCGGCGAACAGCGCGCCGTCCACGGCGGAGTCGAAATCGGCGTCGGCGAACACGATGTTGGGGTTCTTGCCGCCGAGCTCGAGGGTGAGCTTCTTGAGGTTGCCCACGGCCGCGAGCGCGATCTTGCGGCCGGTCGCGGTGCCGCCGGTGAAGGCGAGCTTGTCGACGAGGGGGCTCTCGGCCAATTCCTCGCCGGCGCCCGCGCCGGGGCCGGAGACGACGTTGACGACGCCCGCGGGCGCGCCCGCCTCGTGCATCAGGCGGGCGAGGAAGAGGGCGGTCAGCGGGGTCAGCTCCGAGGGCTTGAGGACGACGGTGCAGCCCGAGGCCAGCGCGGGGGCGATCTTCCACGCCGACATCAGGAGAGGGTAGTTCCACGGGATGATCTGGCCGCAGACGCCGATGGGCTCGCGCACGACGAAGCTCATCGAGTTCGCGGGCACCGACATCGTCTCGCCGTGGATCTTCGTGGCCAGGCCGCCGTAGAACTCGAAGCAGTTCGCCGCGTCGGCGACGTCGTACTCGGCCTCGGCCAGCGGCTTGCCCATGTTTCGGACCTCGAGCTCGGCGAGCGCCTTGGCGTTCGCGCGGATCAGGTCGCCGATCTTGAAGAGGAGCTTGCCGCGGTCCTGCGCGGTGGTCTTGCGCCAGGGGCCCTCGTCGAAGGCCTTCCGGGCGGCCTCGACGGCGAGCTTCACGTCGGCGCGGCCGGCCTCGGGCACGACGGCGAGGAGCTCGCCGCTGGCGGGGTCGAGGATGTCGCGCACGCCGCCGTTGCGGGCCTTCACGAACTTTCCGTTGATGAGCATCTCGTACGTCTTGACGGAACTCTTGACCGAGGTTTTCATGGAGGCGCTCCCGTAACAAAGCTAATCTGCATTTTAACAGATTAGCTCGTTATGGAAGGTCCGGGCGCGCGCCGCGAGGGGCTAGGGAACGATGCGAGCGGTCTTGATGTAGTCCAGGCGCGGGAAGCTCGCCTTCAGGTAGGCGTTTCCGCTGGACTGGATGGCGCCCTGGTCGGGGGACTCTCCGTACTCGAGGTTCAGCGCGCCCAGCACCGGGGAGCCGTCGACGACCTTGCCGAAGGGCGTGAAGCCCTGGCCGTCGAGGAAGGAGTTGTCGCCGAAGTTGAAGAAGATCTGCGTCGAGCGGCTGTTGGGCGCGCCGGTCTTGGCGAAGGTCACGTAGCCGGGCTTGTTGGACTGGCCGGCGGGCTGGTCGTCCATGATGTTGGCCGTGCGCCACTTCGCCATGACCGTGGGGTCGCCGTGGATGCCGATCTGCGCCATGAAGCCGTTGACGATGCGGAAGAAGGCGGTGTCGTCGTAGAAGCCGAGCTTGACGAGATTATAGAAGCGGTCGGCCCCGTTGGGAGACCAGGCGCGGTTGACCTCGACGACCAGGTCGCCCTTCGTGGTGGCGAGCTTGACCTTGAACGTCTCCGGAGCCTTCTCGACGGCCTTTTCGGGGGAGAGCAGGGCGGGGTTCGCGGCGGCGGCAGGCATGGTCTGGGCCGGGGCGGCGGCGGGCGCGGCCGGAGCTTCGGCTTCGCCCTTCTTGTCGCAGGCGGCGAGAGCGAAGGCGGCGGCGACGGCGAGGAGGGGGAGGAGTTTCTTGTTCATGGGGCCGAGTCTAACAGATTAGGCGGGGGCATTTCTAGATTGATAGAATCAGGGCATGACCGTGAACGAGTACGCCGCCTGGCGCCGCGCGAATAAGGCCCATCTCCTGCTCGACGTCCGCCAGCCCGAGGAGTACGCGACCGCCCGGCTCGACGGCGCGGTGCTGATCCCGCTCGACGAGTTGCCCGGGCGGCTGGCGGAACTGCCCAAGGCCCTGCCCCTCGTGGTCCTGTGCCACCACGGCATGCGCTCGGCTCACGCGGTGCATCATCTGCGCGAGGCCGGCTTCGACGCCCTCAATCTCGTCGGAGGCATCGACGCCTGGTCCCGGGACATCGACCCGGAAGTGCCGATTTACTGATATAAAATAATCGGAAAACTAACGGTGAACAAAGGGCCCAGGGGCCTTTACTTCGGCGGCCTCGTCCGTTATCCTTCAGGGGTGAAGGTCCTCGCGCTGGACGATCGTAGCACGGTGTTCGCGTTCCGGGGCGTGCTGTTCCTTTCCATGATCCTGATGCTGGTGCACAGCCGCCACCAGGAGTTGGCCCTCGACCTCGTCCCCTTCTTCATCGCCGCCGCCTACCTTTTCTCGAGCTTCCTTTTATGGATATCCCTGGACCGCCGCCTGGGCGCCCCGTCCGCCCAGGCCGCCGCCTTCTTGTGGGATATGGGCGCGGTGGCCGGAGTCATGTACTTCAGCGAGGGTTTCGATTCCGAGCTTTACCTGATGTTCTTCCTGATCCTGTTCATGTCGGCCTTGATGACGAAGGTCTGGCACAGCTTCCTCATCGCCGGCGTCGCGTCCTTGATCTACGCCGGGCTGTGGTCCTCGGGCAAGGCCGGCGCGGACCTGCCGCTGACCAACCTCCTGCTGCGCTTCGCCCTGCTCCAGGCCGTGGCATTCTTCACCGGGGTGATGGCGGCGCGCGTGCGCGACCGCGACGAGCGCATTCAAAAGCTCGAGATGCGCCTCGCGCTCGAGAAGCTCGCCAACGGGGGTTGGGGCATCCGCTTTGAGGACGACCTCGATCCCGAGGTCGCCCGCTCGGTGAAAGCCGTGAACTCGGTCATGGACAACCTGGCGCGCGCGCTCGAGCGGGTGGTCAAACAGAACGAGGAGCTGCGCGACGCGGCGGGCGAGGCGCTCAACCAGCTCGCCCATGAGCGCGAGCGACTCGAAGCCCAGTCGCCCCAGCCCCGGAACCCCGTCGAGTGAGCGAGCCGACCTTGGAGCCCCGCCGCCGGGCCTTCTTCGAGCGCGCCAGCGGCGCGGCGATCCTCGCCGTCGACTGGCTTTGCTTCGGCCTCGAGTGGCAGCTCGGGCCGCTGTCGATGGCGGTGATGAGCTTCGCGGCGTTCGCCGCGACCTACGCCGTCGTCTGGAAGGTCCAGACCCGCCTGGGCGGCGACGACGCTCGCCGGGCCCACGGCAAGGCCTTCCTCGGCGCCCTCGCGGCGGCCGTCCCCTTCCCGGTCGCCGGCACCGTCGTCGGCGGGCTGATCGTCGCGCTGTCGGGCCTCCAGCTGCCGGGACGCCGGGGCTAGGAGGCGTGGGCGACGGGCACGTCGAGCCAGCGGAACTTCCAGGTCAGGTTGAAGCCGCGCTTGCGCGCCTCGTCGATGAAGGACTCCGCCGGGACGCCGAGCTCGACGGGGTAGGCCCCGGGCTTGATGCGCCCGCGCCCGTCGGCGGCCATCTGGGCGACGACCGACGCCGGCCAGCCCGTCGTGCGCATCATCGCGGTCATGCCGTTGGCCTTGTCGCCGTAGTCCACGAGGCTGTGCACGATCTCGGCGGGGCGGCCGTCCTTGACGCCGCGCACGATGTTGTGGATGACGACCATGTCCTCATCGCCCGGGCGGTGGAAATGGCGGCGGAACAGCTTGGCCGCGATCTCCCGAGGCGCGACCTTGACGCCCTTGCGGACTTCGATCGGGGCATCGTCGAAAAAACCCATGGCGGCCATCGCGTTGATCACCGCGACATGGCCCGGGTAGCGGATGAGCTTGTTGTCCATCGTCTTGACCTTGCCGGCGTAGGTCTCGGCCATGGTGGACAGGCCGCCGGCGGCGTGCGCGGCCTCGCAGCGGCCGAGAGGGGCGGGCAAATCGATGATCTCGGTCTCGGACAGGCCGGGGAGTTGCACGACCTTGCCGTTTCGCAGGGCGGTCGCGGGGGCCACGTACTCGTTGATCAGGCCGTGCTCGGAGAAGGTGAGCATATAGTTCATCGGCGGGACCGGCTTCTGAGGGAGGCCGCCGTCGCGGATGAGCACTTCGTCGACCGTGTCGAGCATGGACATGGCGTGAACGGCCAAGGTCGAGATCATGCCCGGGCCCAACCCGTTATCGGGCAGAACGCAGACGCCGGCCTTCACCGCGAGGGGGTGCAGCGCGATTTCTTTTTTTACGATGTCCGTATTGCCGCCGAGGTCCACATAGTGCACGCGGGCCGCGATCGCGGCCTTCGCGAGCGGGAGGTTCAGGAAATAGGGCACGCAGGAGACCAAGGCGCTGTAGCCCTTGAGCGCCTTCTTGACCGCGGCGGGGTTCGCGGCGTCGAGGCGCTTGAACTTGGCGCGCCCGTTGGAAACCTTGGCCAGGAATGTCTTCGCGGACGCGAGGTTCGCGGCGGACATGTCGCATAGCGCGACCTCCGTCACCGCGGGGTTGCGGAGCATGTCGTACGCGCAGGCGCGCCCCTGGAAGCCGGAGCCGAGGATCAGGAATCTCATGCGGCTATTTTAGCACTCCCGGATCAATGCGGGAGCAGCCGCTCGATCGTCGAAACGAGCTCGTCGATGTGGACGGGCTTGGCGAGGTACTCGACGGCGCCCATCGCCAGGACGGCGCTTTTGAGGAACTGGGCGTCCGAGGGGTAGGCCGTCATGACGACGACGGGGATGTCCCGCGTCGCCTCGTCGGCCTTGAGCGCCTTGATGACCTCGATTCCGTTGAGGCCGGGGAGCATCATGTCGAGGAGGATCAGGTCGGGGATGACCTTCCGGGCCTGGTCGAGGCCGTCCTTGCCGTCGTAGGCGTAGACGACGTCCCAGCCCTTCTTCGCCAGGGCGTAGGTCACGACCTGCTGAAGGTCGACGTCGTCCTCGATGCTGAGTATGCGCGCCACGCGGACAGTGTACTATTCTGGCGTCGTGAAAGCGGCGCGCAGGCCGCGATACAGGCCGATCAGGAACGCGAGGCCCGTCAGGTTCATCGCGACGGCGCCGAGGAGCCAGGCGACCTGGACGAAGCGCGCGAGCAGGAACGCGCCCGCGGCCTTCAAGGTCGGACGGCCGGTCTCGGGCGTCGCCTCGTTCATCGCGGGCACGAGGCCCGAGACGAGACGGTCGAACAGGGACTTGGAGCCTTCGGACGCGGCCTTCCAGCCGTCCACGAGGCCCTTTGCGAAGCGCGCGGCCTTCGAGCCGGACTTGGCCTCGCCGAACGCGGAGGCGGCGAAGGCGAACGGCGCGCGCAGCAGGCCGACGACGGCGCCGAGCGCGACGGACAGGATCAACTCGGCGGCCTGGAGCAGGCCGACGGGCACCCAGATCGCCGAGAGCCACACGCCGTTCCAGTACGTCTTCTGGAGCCAGTAGGAGGCGTGGCTCTTGAGATTCGAGCGGAACTTCGTGTCCACGTGCCAAAAGCCGGCTACGTCGGAGAAGGACTCCATCGACCGCGCGAAGGACTTGAACACGCCGCGCAGGCCTTCCCAGACCCACGACGGAAGGTGCATCAGGAGGAACGGGCTCGTGGCCGCGGCCAGGGCGAGCGTGCCCCAGCCGACCCAGCCGCCGAGGAAGCCGGCCCAGACCGCGCCGACGGCGGCGGCGGACCCGAGGGCGCCGAAGAACGCGCCCAACTCGGCCTCGTCGAAGGAGCCGCCTTTCTCCGCGGTCTTCTTGACCCAGCGGCCGAAGCCCCAGCCGCCGAGGACGGCGAGCAGGCCGACCCAGATCGCGCTGCCGTTGAGCAGGAGGACGAGGCCGTTGTAGAACAGGGCGCGGCCCGCGAAGGACTTGGCCCACAGAGGAGACTTGCCGAGGAAAGGCATCGCGGCCAAAGGCAGAACGAGCGCGAAGTAGAGGGGGATCTGAATGAAGGACGCTCCCGCGATGATGGGCAGGCCGAAGAAGTAGGCCGGCACGAGGGCCAGGGCGACGGCGATCAGCTTCGGCGCGATGGTGGCCTTGGACGGGTTGCCGGGCTCGGGCTCGGCCGGCTCCTCGGGCTTCTCCGACGGAGAGTCGTCGCGGTTGACGCGCAGCGAGCGGTGGGCGTGGCGTTTCTCGTCGTAGGGCCCGGCGCGGCTGAAAGCGAGGACGAGGCCGGCGACCGACAGCAGCGGCGTGGCGACCGCGGCGTAGACGAGCCAGCCGAGCTGCAGCGCCCGCAGGCCGAGCGCGCCGGCGGCGCTGACGAGGAACTTCGGCGAGTTGGCGAGCGGGATCAGCTTGGACTCGAGCGGGTTGAATCGCGCGACCTTGCCGTTCTGCACGTTATCGAAGACGAGGCGGGCTGACTCCGCGAAGTAGACGTTGGCCTTGGAGCCGGGCCAGAGCTTGGCGGAGGCGCCCCACAGGAAATTAACGGGAGCGGCCACGACGCCGACGGCGAGGCCGGCGACGGCGGAGAGCGCGTACATCAACGCTTCGGCGAGCATGATCGGCGTCCACATCACGGCGAGCCAGACTCCATTCCACTTAGAACTGTTCCAGTGTCTTTCAGAGAATTTCTGCAGGCGGTCGAGCAGGACGGTGTCGCGGTGGATGGCGGTGAGCACGCGCGACATCCCGAGGATGCCGTGCCAGACGCCTTCGACGGCGGCGGTCATGCCCTTGCCCACCCAGCCGGGGAGGTGGAACCAGAGCAAGGTCGCCAGCGGATAGGAGAGCCAGAGAAGCCCGGTCGCGGTCCAGCCCAGCGGGGTGGACGCGGCGAGGGCTACGCCCGTCAACGCGGCGAGGCCGCCGAAGAAGGCGGAGAGCGTCTCCACCGAGCCGTAGGAGCCGTAGCGGCCCTCGCTCTTGCCCAGGCCGTAGCGCGTCAGGCCCCAGCCGCCGAGGACGGCCAGCGCGCCGGTCCAGATCAGAGCGGGGGCGACGGCCACGCCGAGGCCGAAGGACAGGGAGAGGGCGATGCCGGCGGAGGCGACGCCGAGAGCGGCGAGCGCCAAGCCGGGGGCCGCGCGCAGGGCCTTCGGCGCCGTCTCGCTCAGGAACGGCATCACGGCCAACGCGGCGCTCGTCGCGAGCACGAGGCCGCCGACGACGTAGGCCGACGCGGCGAGCAGCGGCAGGCCGAGGAACACCGCGGGGGCCAAGGCGAGGCCGGCGGAGAGCAGGCGCGGCCAGAAGGGGCCCTTCTTCGGCGCCTGCGGGGCGGGCGCGCCGGCGGGCGGAGACGGAGGAAGGTCGGCCTCCTGGACGGAGGCGGCGACGGCGGCGCGGATGGAGTCGCCGGCGGGGCGCGCGAGCTGGATCGATTCGCTGAGCGCGCCCCACTGGCCGATCGCGGGGGCGGAGACCTCGGAGTCGCGGCGCAGGGCCGGCGCTCCGGTCAGGATTTCCTCGAGCTTCTGCCCGACGCCGCTGGCGGAGGCGGGCGAGGCGGCGGCGAGCGGGCCGGCCTTCTCGAGCGCCGACGCGGCCGACTTCGCCGCGGCGGAAACAGTCCGGGTCAGGGCAATGGGAGTGGCGACCGAGCCATAAGGCGAGGAAGTGTCCCTTCCGCTCGCCGTTAGAAGGGGGCCCGCGACCGGCGCGGCAGGGGCGAGCAGGGCCTTAGCCGCCGACGCGGGAGCGAGGAGCATGGGGGCCGGCGCGGAGGGCGCGCCGAGGCTCGAGGTCAGGCCGAGGGCCGAGGGTTTTAAGGAGGGGACCGAGAACGAGGCTCCGCCGACGACCGAGACGGGGGATATCGCCGGGGCGGCGACGTTGGCGGAGGCCGCGGGTGCGACGCGGATGTTCTGCGCGGCGGCGTACGGAGCCAGGCCGGGGCAGACGGCGATGAGGGAGAGGCAAAGAGCGGAGGCGACGACGCGGCGAAGGGGGAATTGGATCATGCCCCGATCTTATGAAAGCGCGCGTTCGGGCTGAAGGGCCCTTGGTCCCGGAATCTTCGGGTCATTGGGCCTAGCCGTGAAATGGTAGATTTTTTCCCATGAAGCTCCCGCGCGGTCGCCTCCTCGACGCCTCGGTCGCGGGCGTCCTGCTCCTGGCCGTGCTCGCCGCGTTCGGCCCGATACTGGGACACGGCTTCGTCTTCGACGATTTCGCCCTGATCGTGGAGAACGCCGGCGTCCACGGCCTCGATGCGGGGCGGCTGCGTTGGATGTTCTTCACCACCTACCTGACGACTTATATGCCCCTGGGCTGGGCGGCGTTCGCCTCGGTGTTCGCGCTTCGCGGCCTTGATCCGGCGGCGTTTCACGCCGCGAACCTCATCGCGCATTGGCTCGTTTCGGTCGCGCTGTTCGCGTCTTCCCGGCGCCTGTTCCGGCTCGCGGGCAACCCTCAGCCGGACCTTGCGGCGTTCGCCGCGGCCCTTCTGTTCTGCGTGCACCCCTTCCAGGTCAACACGGTCGCGTGGGCCATCGAACTGCCCGACATGCTCTCGACCTTCTGCTTCCTCCTCGCCGTATTCGTCTACCTCGGCGGGACCGCGCGTCCGCGCGTGGCGGCGGTATTCGCCCTCTACGCGGTGTCTTTGCTTTTCCGCTGGCGAAGCCTCAGCCTCCCGTTCGTTTTGCTCGCGCTCGACTACTGGCCGCTGCGGCGGCTGCGGGCCCGCCCCGGGGATCCGTTCGACCAGGAGCGCGTGGACGTGTGGGCGGAAAAAGTGCCGTTCGTCGTGCTCGCGATCGCGGCCGCCTCGCTGACCCAGCTCGCCAAGAGCCGGGAGCTCTACGAGCCGTCCTTCGCCCCGGTCGCGGCCGCGCGGGCCCTCTGGCTGTACCCATGGGCGTTGGCATGGCCCGGCGATTATCTCGCTGCGTACGGCTTGCAGGGCGGCTGGAGCCGGCCGGCGCTTCCCGCATGGGCCGCGCTGGGGCTGACGGCGCTCGCGGCCCTTGTCCTATGGAATCTGCGCCGGCGCCGGCCCTCTTGGCTTCTGGCCGGGACCTGCTATGCCGCCGCCGTCCTGCCTCCGGCGCTCGGCGCCCAGGGGGGGGCGGTCTACGTCTACCTGGCGTACGGTTATCTCGGCTGCCTGGGTTTTTTCGCGCTCGCGGGGGCGGCCGTCCGGGGCGGTCGCGGCCTCGCCGCCGTCTGCGCCTTGGCCCTGCTGCTGATCGCGGGCTCCCGTCGGGAGTCGCGCCATTGGCGCGATCCTGTCGCCTTTTGGAGCCGGGCGGTGAAGCTCGATCCCGCCTTCGGTCCTGCGCACGGTCAGCTCGCCGACGCCCTGCGCGCGGCCGGCCGCAAAGAAGAAGCCGCGCGGCATGCGGCCCGCGCGGCTCTTCTTCCGGCTCGCCCCCGCTGAATTAAGGCAGGAGGTCGGTGGTGCAGTTCGTCTGGCTGCACGACAGCGTCCCGGCGGGCCCGAGGTAGGTCACGACGTAGGAGCCGTAGGGGGCGGGAGCCGCGGCGCGCGTCAGGGTCGCCGTGTACACCGAGCCGCCGGTGAGGGCGGGGACGCCGAAGGCCTTGCCG
>JAUYSH010000118.1 GCA_030696455.1 Elusimicrobiota bacterium | reverse complement strand
GCTCGCGCGCGCGGGCGCGGCCCGGGCGTCCTTCGTCCTGATCCTCGATTGCGGCGAAGCTTCTCCGCTCCTGCCTGCGTTCCGCCTGCGTCGCCCCGCGCCGCCCGAGGTCGCCGAGCTCGCGTCCGCGCTGTGTCTTCTGCTGGAATCGCTGCGCGGGCGCTCGGGCGGGCCGGCGCCCGCGCGCGCCGAGACGCACGAGCGGGGGGAAGGCTCCCCGGAGCGCATCCTGCGCGTCACCTACGCCTGCAATCAGAGGTGCCCGTTCTGCTTCCTGCCCCACGGCGGCCGGCCGGTCGCGCTCGCCGACGTCGAGCGCCAGCTCGACGCCCTCGCCCCGGAGCTCGGCGCGGGAGGGACCTTGACGCTCTCCGGCGGCGAGCCCGCCGCCGATCCCCGCCTCGTTTTGATCATCTCGGCCGCGCGCCGCCGCGGCCTGCGGCGCTTCGCGCTTCAGACCAACGCCGTCGCGCTCTCCCGTCCGGCGCTGCTGGACCGTCTGATCTCTCTCGGCGTGAGCCAGTACGACGTGTCGTTCCACTCCTGCCTGCCCGCGACCTACGACCGGCTCACCGGCAGCCGCGGCCTTTATCCCAAGGCGGCGGCCGGGCTGTCCGCGTTGCTGGCCCGGCCCGGCTGCGCCACCACGGTGTGCGTGCTGATCAACGCCCTGAACTACCGGGAGCTGCCCCATGTCCCCCGTTTCCTGGCCGGGCTGGCGCGCGCCCGCGGCCGGCGCGCGGCGCGCCCGCCGGAGCTCGCCTTCTCGCTGCTGAACGGGGCGGGCATGAGCCGGGCGCCGGAGCTGGCGGTGGACCTGGCCTTCGTCGCGCCGTATCTGCGCCGGGCGCTCGCGGCCTGCCGCCGCGAGGGCATCGCGGCCCAGCGCTTCACCGGGGAGACCGCCCCGCCGCCCTGCCTCGCCGACGATCCCGCGGCCAGCGCCGCCGAGTACGACTTCCCGCAGGAGCATATCCGCCGCGGCGGGGATTTCCGAGGCGAGCTCGGAGGGATCGGCCGCGCGAAGGCGGCGGCGTGCGCGGAGTGCCCGCACGACGCGCGCTGCTCGGGCGTGCCCGCGGAGTACGCGCGCGCCTTCGGCCTGGCCGCGCTGGGGCCGGGGGCCGCATGAGGAAGACCGCGCGCGAGGCCGCCGGGGCCGCCGCCTGCGTCGTCATCGGCGCCGCGGCCCTGCTCGGGGTCCTGGAGGCGGGCTTGAGCGCGGCCGCCGCGCTGCGCTCGCGCCCGGCGCCGGCGTCCGGCGCGGAGACATATACGGTTCTGTGCCTGGGCGACTCCTTCACCTACGGGATGGGCGGGGAGAGCTACCCGGATCAGCTCGGGCGGCGCCTGGCCGCGGCCGGCCAGCGCGTGCGCGTGATCAACCGCGGGATCGCGGGCATCAACTCCGCGCAGTTGGCCGAGCGCGCCGACGACGAGCTGGCGCGCCACCGCCCCGACGCGGTCGTCGTGGTGGTCGGGGCCGACAACTTCTGGAACTCGCTTCCGATCGAGGGAGGGGCGCTGCGGCGGCTGAACCTGCGGCTGCTGAGCCTTCGCTCCTATCGCCTCATCCGCCTTCTGTGGGTCGGCGTGAGCGAGGGGAGTCTTCGCGGACGCTACCGCCGGGACGCGCCCGCCTCGCGCGAGGAGGCCATGGACGTGCTTCGCGCGAGCCTCGAGTCCGAGCACCTCTTCGACTGGTTCCGCCTGCAGTTGGGCGACCGTCCCGACGGACCCCGCGTCGAGGCGGCGCGGCGCTCCGTCGCCGCCGCGCTCGCGGCCGACCCCGGCGACGCCCGGGCGCGGCTGCTGCTCGCGCGGCTGGCCCTGGATTCCGGCGACGCGGCGGGAGCCGAGCGCCTGTTCCTCGAGGGCCTCGGCGCCGGCCCATGCGAGCCGTCCTTCTTCAGCGGCCTGGCCGCGGCGCGGCAGAGGCAGGGTGACGAGAGCGGGGCGCGGCGCGCGCTCGACGGCGAGGGCCGCCCGGAGCGCTGCGCGCCCCAGCTCCGGACGGCCCGCGCCGAGTGGCTGCTGTGGCGGGGGGAGGCGCGCGAGGCCGTCGCCGCCTATCGCCGTGCGCTGGCGGGCTCGCGGGAGCCGGGGACGCGGGCGTCGGTCCTTCGGGGCCTCGCCCAGGCGCTGTACCGTTCGGCGGATTACGAGGGCGCCATCGCGCGCCTCGAGGAGGCGGAAAAGCTCGCGCCGGGAGACGGCGGCGAAGGCGGTCTCCTCTCGCAGGCGTGGGCGCGCAAATGGGAGCGTGCGCGGCGCTACGGCTCCTCGGCCCCGCCCCCCGCCGCGCTCGGCGGGGAACGGATCTTCTCGCACTACAACCTCGGCGAGTACGCGCAGTGCTCGGACCGCGCCCTGGAGGCGCTGAGGCAGGAGCCCTCTTCGGAGTACCTGTTCCACATGCACGCGCTTTGCCTGCAGCGGCAAGGCCGCCTGTGGGAAGCCCTGGCCGCCCCGGCGGGAGCGCCGGCGGTGAGCGGCAACCTGTTCTACCGGTACCTGTCCGGGGTGAAGGCGACGGTGGAGTCCCGGGGACGGACCTTGGAGGCGCTGTCCGAAGAGCGCTTCGAGGCGGACGTTCTCGCCATCGCCCGGGCGGCGCGCCGGCACGGCGCGCAGGCGCTCTTTTCCTCCTATCCGGAGGAAGAATACCCGCCGGTGCGGCGCGCGGCGCGCGCCGCAGGCGCGGCCTATCTCGATCTGGTCCCGCTGTTCAAGGCGCGCTTCCGCTCCCGCGACGAGTTCCTGTCCTCGGACCGCTGCCATCTCACCACCGCCGGCTACGGCGTGATGGCCGAGGCCGTGGAGAAGGCTCTGCGCGGCCTGCCGGGCTTTCCCGCGGAGGGCTCCCGATGAGAGGCGTGGCGCACATGTTCTCTGGCGGAGTGGACTCGACCTTGGCGGCGTCCTTGCTGTCCGATGAATTCGAGGAGGTGCACCTTCTCACGTTCACCCGCCCGGGCTTCTTCGCCGCGGGAAAGGCCCTGTCCCGGCTCGACCGCCTGCGCGACCGGCATCCCTCGACGAAGATCACGCACCGCTTCCTGGACGTGGAGCCGTTCTACAACGAACTCGCGGGGGGATGGTCCGATCTGCGCCGCCACGGGGTGCTGTCCCTGGCGCCGTGCGGCGTCTGCAAGGTCTCGATGCATTGGCGGATGCTGCTGTACTGCCTCGAGCACGGCCTGACGGGCGCCTCCGACGGCGCGGCGCACGGCGCGGAGGAATACGCCGAGCAGAATCCGCGCATCCTGATGGGCGATCTCGCGGCGTTCTACCGGGCCTTCGGCGTCGAGAAGCTGAGCCTGTCGTTCCGCCCCGGAGAGGATAACGAGGAGGTCCTCTACCGCCGGGGCATCGCCGAATCGCCGTCCATCAAGCGCACGCCGGAGGACGAGCAGGTGCTGTGCGCCCAGCAGGCGCTGTTCGCCATGACGATGAGAGCGTACCTGAGCCGCCGCGGGTTCGAGGATTACGAGAAGGAACAGCGGACGTATCTCGCGGAGAAGCTGAGGCACGCCGAACGCCTCACGCGCCGCCATCTCGAGGGAGGGAGCCCCGACCATGTACGGGAATTGCTCGAACGCGCTGTACGCGCGTGACAAGGCGCGCCTGAGCCTCGCCGTCTGCTGGGCCGGGCTCGCCCTGGCGGCGGCGCTGCCGCCCCGCGCGCGCGCGCGGCTGGGCTACGCCTACAACGTCCTCCTTAATCCGCCCCTGGCTGGCCTGCGCATCGCGGGCGCCTGGCTGGGGGAGCGCGTCAGCGACGCGCTGATCTTCATCTTGTACTGGGTCGTGCTGGGCGCCTGCTCGCTCGCGCAGCGCCTCGAGGGCACGGACTGGCTCGGCCGCGAAGCCGGAACGGGTAGCCTGTTCCGGCCCCGCGAGGAAGACGGCGAGCCGGGGAGGCCTTATTAACATCCTCGGGCTCTCGTACATGTACCACGATTCGGCGGCCTGCCTGGTCCGCGACGGGCTCGTCGCCGCCGCGGCGGAGGAGGAGCGGTTCTCGCGACTGCGGCATTGCCTCGACTTCCCGAGCCGCGCCGTGGAGTGGTGCCTTGAGGACGCGGGGCTCAGCGCCGCCTCGCTCGACGCCGTGGCCTTCTACGAGAAGCCGTACCTGAAGTTCGAGCGCGTCCTGCGCACGCACCTCGCGGTCTGGCCGCGCTCATGGAAGAGCTTCCGCCGCTTCCTGCCGATATGGCTCAAGCACAAGCTTCCCGTCGCGCAGACCGTGCGCGCGCGCCTCGGCCGCGACGTGCCCGTGAGCTTCGTCGACCACCACGCCGCCCACGCGGCCAGCGCCTTCCTGCCCTCGCCCTTCGAGCGAGCCATGATCGTGACGATCGACGGCACCGGCGAATGGTCCACCTTGTGCCGCGGCACCGGGGAGGGCTCGCGCCTGAGCTTGACCGACGAGGTCCGTTTTCCGCATTCGTACGGCCTGCTGTACAGCGCGGTCACCGCCCACCTGGGCTTCGAAGTCAACAGCGGCGAGGGCTCGGTGATGGGGCTGGCCGCGCACGGCCGGCCGGATCTGCTCGAGCGCCTGCGCCGCATCGTCGACGTGCGCGCCGACGGCAGCCTGCGCCTCGACCTCGACTACTTCTCCTTCCATCACGACCTGGTCATGACCAACGAGCGCTTCGCCGCGCTTTTCGGCCCGCCGCGGGCGCCCGGCGCGGCCGTCGGCGACGCCCACAAGGCGCTCGCGGCGAGCCTGCAGGCGCTGCTCGAGGACGGGGTCCAGCGCCTGGTTCGCGATCTGCACGCGCGGACGGGCTTGACCGACCTGTGCCTGGCGGGGGGCGTCGCCCTGAACTGCGCGATGAACGCCAGCCTCCTGGAGCGCACTCCGGTCAAGCGGCTCTTCGTGCAGCCCGCGGCCGGCGACTCGGGCGCGGCCCTGGGTGCCGCGCTCTACGTCCACGCGCGCGGCGGGGGCGCGCGGACCTGGCGCATGGAGCACGCCTACCTGGGCCCCGCCTACGGCGACGACGCCGTCGAGGCCGTCCTGCGCGAGGCCGGCGCGCGCTACCGCCGCCTGGAGCCCGGCGAGCTCGTCGAGGAGACGGCGCGGCGCCTCGCCGGCGGCGAGGTCGTGGGCTGGTTCCAGGGACGCCTCGAGTGGGGGCCCCGCGCGCTGGGGCACCGGAGCATACTCGCCGACCCCCGCGACGCGGCCATGCGCGAGCGCGTCAACTCCAAGGTCAAGCGCCGCGAGCTTTTTCGCCCGTTCGCGCCCGCCATCCCCTGGGAGGACGCCTCACGTTGGTTCGAGCGCCCCCACGAGAGCCCCTTCATGTCGCTGGCCCTGCCGGTGCGCCCCGAGCGCCGCGCCGAGATCGCGGCCGTCGTGCACGCCGACGGCACCGCGCGCCTGCAGACGGTGCGCGAGGAGTCAGAGCCTCAGTTCCACGCGCTGCTGCGCGCCTTCGGACGCCGCACCGGGGTGGCCGCCCTGCTCAACACCTCCTTCAACGGGCGCCGCGAGCCGATCGTCTGCTCGCCGCGGGACGCCTGGGCCTGCCACCGGCGCTGCGGCCTCGACGCCCTGGCGATCGGCGCGTTCATCGCGGAGAAAGCGGAGGATCATCATGGTTAAACCGAGCCTGTCCGACCGCGCGGAGATCGTCGCGGAGCTGTGGCGCATGGTGCGGCGGCGCAAGGCCTGGGCGCTGCTGCCGATCGTGCTGTTCCTGGCCCTGCTCATGCTGTTCCTGGCCGTGTCGGAGATGCCCGCGCTGATCCCCTTCTTCTATGCCGTGTTCTAAGCCCAAACGGATGGCCTTCGAGATCTTCTACTCCTGCGCGCAGAGCTGCGTGTTCTGCTCGAGCTCGGAGCGGATGGCGGCCCTGCACGCCCGGCCCTGCGGCGTGCGGGAGATCTGCAAGGTCCTGCTGCTCAAGCGGCGCGAGGGAGTGGAGCACCTGCTCCTGGCCGGCGGCGGCGAGCCCCTCCAGCATCCGGGCATACTCGAGATACTCGGCGTCGCCCGCAAGCTCGGCCTGCGCGCTTTCGTCATCACCAACGGAGCGAAGCTGGCCGAGCCGGCCTTCGCCGCGGCCGCGCTGCCTCTGATCGACGAGCTGTGCCTGTCGATCCACGGCGACGACGAGGCGCTGCACGACCGCCTGACCCGGACGCCGGGGGGCTTTCGCCGCGCGCTGCGGGCGCTCGAGGAGGCCCGGCGCCGGCCGAAGACCTTCCTCATGATGAACACGGTCGTCTGCGGCGGGAACAGGGACCGTCTCGTGGCCGTCCTCGAGTTCGCCGCCGCGCAGGGCGTCGCGCAATGCCAGTTCGCCAACGTCGCGCCGGAGGGTCGGGGCGGGGAGAGGTTCGCGGAGCTCGCGGTCCCTCTCGCGTGGTGGCGGGAGCATGCGCCCGCGCTCATGCGCCGGGCGCGCGCTCTCGGGCTCAAGCTGACCTTCGACGGCCTGCCGCTGTGCGTGCTGGGCGAGCACCGGTCCGCGTCGAGCGACGTGGGCTTCACGCCCATCGCGTGGGTGCGGCTCGATCCCGCGGAAAACGGGGCCGCGCTGACCGAGGAGGTCCGCACGCGGGAAACGCGCGACCGTTCCTGGCCGGCCGCGTGCGCCGGCTGCGCGGAGATCGACGCCTGCGGCTGGGTCTTCAACCGCTACACCGAGCTGTTCGGCATGACGGAGATCGCGCCCATACGGGCGGGAGGCGGCCATGCCCCGCGCTGAGGCCGCGCCGCTGCGCCTCGATCTTCTCCTGACCCGCGCCTGCCCGCTGGACTGCGTGTACTGCCGCCTGGGCCGCCGGCCCGGGCGCATGTCCGCGGCGACCTGGAATCGAGCCGTGGACCTCCTGCTCGCGGAGGAGGGGCCCCTCGAGCTCCAGCTCATGGGCGGCGAGCCGCTCCTCGAATACGCCCTCGCGCTCGACATGCTCCGCTACGCCTCGCGGCGGGCCGTCGAGCTGGAAAAGGTCCTGCGCCTGGGCGTGACCACCAACGGACTGCTGCTCACGCCGGAGCGCTCCCGCGAGCTCGGCGAGCTCGGCTGCACGGTGATGCTGAGCTTCGACGGGGACCGCGACGTCCAGACGGCGCAGCGCGTCGTCCGGTCGGGAGGGGCGAAGTCCTGGGACGTCCAGCGCCGCAACCTGGCGGGCCTCGTGCGCTCCGGCACGCCCTTCTTCGTCAACCTCGTCGCCACGCCGGCGTCCGCCGGGCGCCTGGAGGCGAGCGTCGCCTTCCTCCTGGCCCAGGGCGTGCGCGCCGTGCAGCTCAGCTACGCCCTGGGCGTCGCCTGGGACAAGGAGAGCCTGAAGGTCCTGGAGGCCGGGCTCGCCGCGGCCGTCCGTCTGGCCGACGCCGCCCGTCCCCGCGCCGAGCTGTTCAACCGCCGCGGCGGGGCCGAGCCGGTGCTCCTGAGCCCCCAGCACGTCGTCGACGTCGACGGCGCGCTGTACGTCGGGACCTCCATCGTGCTCGAGCATCTGTGGCCGGAGCTCCACGCGGCGTTCCGCGCGGGCGACGTAAACGGGCTCGCGCGGCTGCCGGGCCGCCGCGCGACCCCCGCCGCGCAGCTGCGACGCCTCGACGCGGCGCCGCTG
>JAUYSH010000110.1 GCA_030696455.1 Elusimicrobiota bacterium | reverse complement strand
GCGGCGGCGCCGACGGGGCCGACGGGGCCGGGCGCGGCAGGCCCGGTCAGCAGCGGATGGGCGGCGAAGGCGGCCGGGAGCGCAGACGCGGCGACGGGCGCGGCCGGGGCGACCGGGGCGACCGGGACCGGGGCGGCGGGCGCGGCGAGCGAGGCGGCGGCGCTCAAGGAAGGGGTGAGCGAGGCCGTCGGGGAGAGCTGGAAGGACGGGGCCGAGAGAGCGGGGGCGGAGAGCGACGGCCCCAGGGCCGGGGTCAGCCCGGCCTGGACCCGCGGCACGACCACGGCCGCCGCGGCGGGCAGCTCGAGCAGGACGAACAGCAGCGCGGCGAGGGCTGTCTTCATGGGCCCATCCTACCATCGTCCCCCGACGGAGGCCTAGGGAAGAAAGGCCCGTATTCCCTTAGACCTTGGACCCAGGAGGCGGCCTGCCGGAACGTTGCGCTGCGGGCGCGAATAAAGGAAAATGAGCGCATGACGATGCGCGCCCGCGCCGCGGGCTGGTTCAAGGAGCGCGCCCGCAAGATGTCCGCGCGCACGAACACGGCCTTGCCCGCCGGCGCCCTGCTGTGCCTGGCGCTCGTGCGCTCGCAGTTCCCCGGCGTCTCCGACTGGATCCAGAACCGCGCCTTCGACGGCTACCAGCGCCTCAAGCCCCGCGTCTATCAAGACGCCGGCGTGCGCATCATCGATATCGACGACGAGACGTTGGCGAAGATCGGCCAATGGCCTTGGCCGCGCACCACCGTCGCCGGGCTGACGCGGCGCCTGCGCGAAGGCGGAGCCGCGGCGATCGCCTTCGACGCGGTCTTCCCCGAGCCCGACCGCACCTCCCCGTCGCATGTGTCGGCGGCGCTGGGCCCGGGCGCCGACCCCGCCCTCAAGGCGGCGCTGGCGCGCATGCCCGACCACGACCGCCTCTTCGCCGACGAGGTGCGTCGCGGCCCCGTCGTCCTGGGCTTCGTCGCGCACGGCCAAGGGGCCGCCGCGCTCGAGGCCAAGGCCGGCTACGCCTTCTTGGGCCCGGATCCCTCCGGCTACCTTCCCGATCATCGCGGGGTCACGCGCAACCTGGTCCTGCACGATGCCGCCGCGAAAGGGCTCGGCGCGTTCTCCCTGGAGCCGGAGTCCGACGCGATCGTGCGGCGCGTGCCGACCTTCGTGAAGGTCCGCGGCAACCTCCTGCCGTCGCTGAGCGTCGAGGCCCTGCGCGTGGCCCAGGGCGCCTCGACCTTCAAGATCAAAGCGACCGAGACGGGGCTGGAGAGCGTCAAGGTCGGCGCCGTCGAGATCCCCATCGAGTACGACGGCCGCGTGCGCGTCCATTACACGGCCGCTGCCCCCGCGCGGACCATCCCGGCGTGGAGGCTGCTCGCCGGAAAGATCCCGCGCGCCGAGCTCGAGGGCCGCATCTTCTTCGTCGGCACGAGCGCCGCGGGCCTCAAGGACCTGCGCCCCACGCCCCTCAACCCCGCCGCGCCGGGTGTCGAGTCCCACGCCAACGCCCTGGAGATGTTCCTCACGGGGGAGTTCTTGAGCCGGCCGCACTGGGCGGAGGGCGCCGAGTTCTCCTACATGCTCCTGCTGGGCCTCGTCCTGCTGACCATGCTCACCCGGGCGGGGGCCGCGTGGTCGGCGCCGGTCGCCCTGCTGGGCTGTGCCGCGACCTTGGGAGCGTCCTGGCACCTCTACGCCTCCCGGGGCTGGCTGCTCGACCCGGTCTTTCCGACCTTGGGCATCCTCCTCGTCTACGCGACGTGGAGCGCGGTCAGCTTCGTGCGCACCGAGGCCGAGAGGCGCAACGTGACGGAGGCCTTCGGCAAGTCGCTGCACCCCAAGCTCGTCGCGGAGCTGGCTAAGCATCCCGAGCGACTCGCCCTGGGAGGTGCGACGCGCGAGATCACCGTCCTCTTCTGCGACATCCGCGGCTTCACGTCGATCTCGGAGCTGTACGACGCGCAGGGGCTCACCCGCGTCATCAACCGCTTCCTCACGCCCATGAGCCGCATCATCATGGGGCGCTTCGGCTACATCGACAAGTACATCGGCGACTGCATCATGGCCTTCTGGAACGCCCCGTCCGACGACGCCGAGCACGCGCGCAACGCCTGCCGGGCCGCGCTCGAGATGAACGCCCGCCTCAAGGCCCTCAATGAAGAGTGGCGCGCGGAGGCCGAGGCCGCCGGGCGCCGGCACGCGCCGGTCAAGATCGGGATCGGGCTCAATACGGGGCTCTGCTGTGTCGGCTACATGGGCTCGGATCAGAAGCTCAACTACACCGCGCTCGGCGACGACGTCAACCTCGCCTCGCGCCTCGAGGGCCAGTCCAAGCCCTACGGTGTGAACACCGTCATCGGCCCGCGCACTCGCGAGCTGGCGTCCGAATTCGCCGCGCTCGAGCTCGACCTCATCCGCGTCAAGGGCAAGACCGTGCCGGTGCGCGTCTTCGCTCTCGTCGGCGATCCCGGCGTCGCCGCGTCCGGGGGCTTCCATCGTCTGGCCGCGCGCCACGACGAGTTGCTCGCCGACTACCGCGCCATGCGCTGGGACAAGGCGGAGGGCGGGTTGGCCGGGTGCCGGGCGCTCGACGAGTACGGCGCGATGGGCGGGTACTACGACGCCCTCGCCGCGCGCATCGCCGCGTTCCGCGCCGAGGCGCCGCCCGCGGACTGGGACGGCGTCTTCACCGCCGTTTCGAAGTAGCCTGCCGGGGACATGACGATGAGGTTATCCCCTTTGCCGCCAGCGCTGTTGGTAAAGAGGATGACCGGGCCGCGACCCTCCCTACCTCGCGAATAACGCGGCGAGGGCCCCGTCGAGCGAGGGGTGTCGGAACTTGTAGCCGAGCTCGAGCAGCTTTTTGGGAACGGCGCGCTGCCCGTCAAGAAGCATGCTCGCCATCTCGCCCAGCGCCAGGCGCAGCGCGAAGCCCGGCGCGGGCAGGATTGCCGGGCGATGGAGCGCGCGGCCGAGGGCCTTGGTGAACCCGGCGTTCGTGGTCGCGTCGGGCGCCACGACGTTTACCGGACCGGTCAGCCGGGCGTCGTCGATGGCGAAGAGGAGCGCGCCGACGACGTCGTCGATATGGACCCAGGGGAACGGCTGGCGTCCCGAGCCGAGCGGGCCGCCCAGGCCGAGCTTGAACGGGGGCAGCATCTTGGCGAGCGCGCCTCCTCCTCGGCCGAGGACGACTCCGAACCGGGTCAGCACGACGCGCACCTCGAGCTTCTCCGCGTCGCGGGCGTCGCGCTCCCATTGGCCGCACAGCGCGGCGAGGAAGTCCGAGCCGCGCGCGGCGTCCTCGGCGCAGTCGCCCTCCGGATGGAAGCCATAATAGCCGACGGCCGAGGCGTTGACGAGGACCAGCGGGCGCTCCCGGGCCGCCTTCATCCCGGCGATCAGGTCGCGCGTCGAGTCGACGCGGCTGCGGATCAGGGCGAGCTTGCGTTCCGGCGTCCACCGGCCGCCGGCCACGCTTTCTCCGGCGAGATTGATCACGGCGTCGGCGCCGTCGAGGGTCATCACCCAGGGGCCGGGGTCTCGGCCGTTCCAGAGGCGGGCGTCCACCTTCGCGTCCCAGCGGCGCTGGGCGGAGGCGGGGTCGCGCGTGAGCAGGACGACCTTATCGCCCCGCTCGAGCAGAGCTTCGATGAGGGCGCTTCCGATGAAGCCCGTGCCGCCGGCGAGGATGACTTTCATTCCGCGCCTAGTATAGCTCGAATCCGCCGGTGCTTCCAGCGCAGGCGGATCGGCGGAGCGCTAGACACCATCGTTCATTCCAGCTCCTTTCCGATGTGCGACCAGGCCCGCTTGAGATCGGCGGTGATGATCCGAAGTTCGGAGGCGCCGACCTTCTTGACTCGTCCGAAGCGCTCCGCGGTTGTCGTAGAGGAAGCAGGTGCCGGCCGCGGCGAGCGCCGCCAGGCCGATTCCGGCTCCGATCATCTTGTCTCTGGTTCTCATGAATGTCTCCTTGCTTCGCGGGGGCGCCCGGGGTCCGAATCTATCGATTCGAGCCGCGAATGTGTGCTGAGCATTCGTAAGGGTTTTGCCGTATTGCTTTGACGGCTCCCGCGTCGTCAAGGCTGGCCCATGAGAAGAAGGTGCGGAAGTATGAAGTCCGCGCCGCCGTTGCCGCCGGAAGTGTAGATGGCGACGGTCTGGGTCCCGGTGCACCAGCCGGGCTTGGCGGTGAACGCGGACTGCCCCTGATACGAGGTGCCGGCTCCGGTGGTCGCCTGGGAGGCGGTGACCAGCACGTTCGCCGTGTTCGATGTATCGCGCACCGATAGGATGATCGTCAGCGGGGTTCCCGTGATGGCCCTGAGGTTGTAGCGTAAGGCCAGCCGCGCGGGAAGGTCGTCGCAGTCGATGTTCATGCGGGTGCCCTGGATCGCCGCGTTGAATTCAGCGAGCGCGGCCGGGATGTTGTTGCCCTGGTTAATCACGCCGGCGACCGAATTGGTGTTCCACAGCGTCGTGCTCATGGTGCCGACCGGGCTGAAGGCCCGCCCGCCGGCCGACGCGAGCCACTGTTCTCTCGTCGAATCGTAGTAGATCCGCAGCGCGCCGGCCCCCGAGACTGCGGGCGCCGCGGCGCCCGCGGCGTCGAGGTAGCCCAGGAACGCGCCGGTGCTGGCCGTGATCCCCGTTCCGGTCGCGTCGAGCCCTCTGGAGGACGGGGAGAGCCTGAGCGTGCCGCCGAGAACGTTGACGCCCGAGGAGGTTTGCAGGGAGAACACCGTCGCGCCCGCGGCCGTGAACGAGGCGGTCGCGGCGGTCACGCCGTGGGGCAGGAGCAGGTTGCCGGCCGAGGTGAAGGTCGAGTAGGCGGTCCCGGCGTTGACGCGGATGTCTCCGTCGTTGACGAGCTGCATCGCGGTGAAGGCGTACGGCGTCATCGACAACGGCTGCCGCGGGAGCATCTCGCTGTCCGATTCCACGGTGATGCCGAGGTAAGCCGAGGCGCCTGAGAACAGGTCGGCATCGAGCCGCGAGGTCGTGCCGATCTGTACGGAGAAGACCCCGTTGTTAACGGCGACGGCCTGGGTCTCCGTGAACAGCGCGGAGCCTCCGGTGGGGGCGTCGTACAGCCGGAACTGCATGCTGATGCTCCCGTTGCGAGGGGCGTTCGTCGTCGGATCGACCAGTTTGCCTTGGAAAGGAATGCGTAGGGGCAGCATCCCGGCGGCGGCGGGCACGGTGAACAGGATAAGCGTGAGCGAGCGGCGTAGATAAAGGGGCATCGTTTTCCTCCCTGGCGACGGGCGGCATCCCGATTCGACCGCCCGCGTAAGGAGCGGAGGGCCGGTCGGCGCGGCCGACGGGCCGCGGGCGTTCGTCAGGAGACGGCGGGGGGAGGCGCTCGACCGGGAGGCTCGACGACCGCGGTCCGGCGCGACGGCGGGCCTTCGGCCCCGAAAAGCGCGAGGCGCGTGAACGAGCGGGGCGGGGTCACCGTCAGCGGCTCGCCGTCGGTCCATGCGGGAATGGAAGGGCTTTCCTGGAGGGCTCTGGGTACGCGGGACAGGCGCTTGGGCAACGGAGGAAGATCTTGGTTCAGCTTCGGGCGCGGATTGACGGGGGCGCGGAGCGCCGGCTGATGCGTGCGGACGAGTCCGCCGGGGGAGGCGTCGTTATTGACGAGAAAATAGAGCCCGCGCGAGGGGAAGCAGCCCAGGAGGAACAAGAGGACGGGAAGGATGCGCCTGCTCCCGGCCAGCGGATTTTTCCAAGTCATGGTCGAAGTGAGTGTAACCGTTCGGCACGGCGCAGTCCAGCGAAGGATTCGCGAGTCCTGTCCCGCGTCCGGATGGAATAGGATCGCCGGCCGCCCGTATTAGTCTGGAATTTCCGTTTCGACGAGCTTGGCGAGCTGCTCCAGCGACTCCTGCCAGCCCAGATAGCAGGCCTCGACCGGGATCATCGCCGGGATGCCTTCCTGCACGATGCTCACCTCGGTGCCGACGGAGACTTTCGTGAACGTGTAGGTGGTGCGCATCTGTCCCGGCATATCGGGGTCGCCGAAGACGTCGGTGGCGACGATGCGTTCGCCGGTCTTGAGCTCGACGTACGTGCCGCCGAAGGGCATGGTCTTGCCCGTGGAGAAGTTCGTGAACGACATCTTATAGGTCCCGCCCACCTTCGCGTCGAGGCTATGGACCGTGCAGGTGAAGCCGTGCGGCGGCAGCCACTTGCAGTTCGCCGCCGGATCGAGGACCGCCTTGTAGACGCGCTCCGGCGGCGCCTTGAGCACGCGGTGGAGCCGGACGGTGCCGGCGGCCTTCCGCTCGTCGGTCTTGGTCGTCATGTTCGGCGGCCTCCTGTGATCAGCGGGATTCTGCAAAATCCATCATCGCTTCGGCGTCAAGCTTTTGTGCCCGGAAACGGACACCAAGACCGAGCCCTTCTCGATCGCCTGGGGCGCGCGCCAGCTCTCGAAGCGGAACCCGGCGCAGGCTTTTCCGTCGCTCTCGGCGCCCCACAGCATGCGTCCGTCGCCTCGCGCGATCGCGTCGAGGGTCCGGCGCACGACAAGGACGCCTTCGTTCAGCTCGGCGGCGTAGCCGGGATGGGCCGCGAGGATGCGGTCGAGCAGCGCGCCGACGGTGAGGCCGGCGATCGGAACGGCGGGCGCCACGAGCCTCGCGCCCTTCGGCGCGACGACGCCGCAGGGCAGGCGCGCCATGCGGCAGAGGTCTCCCAGGTCCGTTTCGCCCGAGGCGCGCTCGTCGTACACGGGCCATTCCCGGACCTTCTCGAGGGGGGCGAAGGCCGGGGCGGCGCGGGCGGAGGCGCCCAGCGCCAAGGCGGCCGACAGAAGGAGGTTCACGCGCTCTTGCGCAGGACGAGCTCGGGTTCGGCGACCTCCGTGGGACGAACGGCCTTCGCGACCGGAGCCGGATTGAGCTCGAACCACGTCCACGTCATCCTCGCGATCCAGTGGCCGTCGCAGGCGGCGCAGCGGGCGAGCAGCGGTTGAAGCCGGTCCAGGGTCCCCAGCTCGAGAGGCACGGCGCATTGCGGGCAGAGCATCGGCGGCGTGAGCTCGTCGCGTTCGATCTTCTGCCAGGTGCTCTCGACCGTGCCGTACGGCGCCAACGAGACCAGCAGCTTGCGCGAATCGCACCAGCTTCCCCCGCACTTGGGGCAGTCGCCGACGGCGGCGGGGTGATCCTTACCGGCCGGGCCGAGCGCGCGGGCGCACTCCGGGCAGTACTGGCGCCCGGGCAGGCGCGCGTGCGCGCGCCAGCGTTTCGAGACGGCGGTCGTGACGCGGTCGAGGCCGCGCGAGAGTTGGGGGCCGGCGACGGCGATGGCGACGGGGATCGAGACGAGGACATAGGCGGTCTTGCGGTAGCCCGAGATCCAGATCACGCCCACGACGAGGCAGGCCGCGAGTATCCCGTACAGGATCATGCGCTGCTCGAGTCCGTCCTTGCCGCAGGCTCCGCCGGGGCAACTCATATCCTGAGTATAGCCCCGGTCCCGCGAAATGACAAGTATGAGCTTCGCGCCGGTTTTAGAGCGGCTTGATGATCGCCGCGGGCAGATCCCCGGTCTTCTCGACGAAGCGGACTTTCCAGCCGCGCCGGACCAAGGCGATGAAGCGTTTCCCGCTCTCCACCGCGCTATCATTGAGCTTAGCGCATATGGAATATTTTCACCATCTCAATAGTAGGCCCGATGGCCCGCCGCCCGTGGGACTTCCGCCTCAGCCCCGCGAACGGGATCCACGGTACAATACGGACATGATTAAACTCGCCCTTCTCGGGACCGCCCTGTGCCTTGGATTCGCCGACGTCTCCCGTGCCGCGGCCCCGGCCGAGCCCGCCCCGCCGGCCTGGCGCCAGGCGAAAGCCAAAGCCCGGCGCTGGACCGACTCCTTGCTCAAGGGGGTCGCGAAGTCCGGCAAATACGACGTCGCCAACTATAAAACCACCCTCGACGACGTGTGGAGGATGTGCGCGAACATCGAGCGCGCCGAGTTCGCCCTCCACAAGAAGCGGCTGGCCGCGGTGCCCGGCGAGGAAAAACGCTCCAAAAAGATCCTCGAGCTCAATCTTCTCTACGTCTACGGAAACATCATTCCCCGCCTGATCGACGAAAGCACTGCCCTCGCGCCGGGCCGGGCCTACGCGGGCACAGACCTGGCCGTTTCCATTGAGGAAAGGCCCTATCGCGAGCAGATCGAAGTGCTGCAGCTCGCCTCTCGCGCGCCGCCCGAATTGATGCCCGCGATGCCCGAACGCGAAAAAAAATAGTCAGCGGCTCGAACTTGAACCGCGCGGCATAGCACCCGAGCTTTCGCGTGAAAATGAGGCCGGGGAGGGAACATTTTGACCCCCTCAATCGTATGAAGGTATGGGAATCCTGCGGCGTCCTCTTTTTTGGGCCGTGGCCGCCGGCGCGCTGGCCGCCCTTCTCGCGCGGCGCGAGGGGCTGCTGGCGCCGGGGCGCGACGAGGGCTGGAGGGAGGCCGCTTACGCGGGGCCGGTGCGGATCGCGGGCGCGCTCGACGCGCCGGTGCGCCAGACTCGCCGCGGCTGGCGCACGCGGCTCGTCTTCGACTCCCCATCGGGCCCCCAGCGCGCGCAAGTCTGGCTGCCGCGCGGCCGCGGCATAAAGGACCTCGAGAAAGGGAGAAACGCGGTCGTCGCGGGAAAACTGAGGCTGCCGCGCCGGCCGCGCGACCCCGGGGATTTCGACGAGAAAGGCGCGCTCGAGGCCTCGGGCTGCGGGTGGGTGCTGCACGCCACCGAGGTGACGGTGTCGACGGCCGCGCCGCCCGCGCGCTTTTTTCCCTGGGCCTGGGCCCAGCGCGCGCGCCTGCGCGCGGAGGGCGCCTTCGCGCGGCGCCTTCCCCCGGAGCGCGCCGCTTTGCTGGCCGGCATCGCGCTGGGCGACGCGGGTGCTTTGTCCGACGGTCTCGCCAAGGCGGTGCGCGACGCGGGCGCCACCCACCTGCTCGTCGCGTCGGGATCCAACGTCGGCTTCGCGGCGGCGATGGCCGCGCTGCTGGGGCTCGCGGCGGGCCTGAGGCCGGGGGGGCGCGCCGCGCTGATCCTCGGGGCCGCGGGGTTCTACACCTTGATGGCCGGCGCCGATCCGCCGTGCTTGCGCGCCTGGGTGATGCTCGCCGCGGCGCTCGCGGGACGCGCGCTCGGGCGGGAGACGACGGCGTCGGCCGCGCTGACCCTCGCGGCCGCGGTCATGCTCGTTCTCGATCCGGCGTCGGCCCTCTCTCCGAGCGCGGTCATGAGCGTGGGGGCCTGCGCGGCGATCATCTGGGCGGGCGGCGGCGCGGAGCGCGCGGCCCCCGCGGGCTGGCCGAGCGTCGTTCGCGCGGCGGCGGCCCTGTTCCTGATCAGCGTCGCCGTCGCCGCGGCGCTGTGGCCGCTCTGGCTCGCCGTGTTCGGGCGGGCCTCCCTCGTCGGGCCGTTCGTGAACCTGATCCTGGTCCCGTTGTCGGGGCCGCTGCTCGCGGGGGGCTTCCTGCTGTGGGCGGCGGACGCGTGGCTGCCTTCCGCGGCGCCCGCGGCGGCGAAGCTCGTCGGCGCCGGGCTTTGGATCTTCGAGCGGACCTGCGTGCGCGCCGCGGCCTTGCCCTGGGCCGCCGTCGAGCCGAGGCCTTGGACGGCAGCGGAGATCGCCGCCTGGCTTCTCCTGCTCGCCGGCTTGACCTTCTGGCCCCGGCCCCGGGCGCGCGTCGCGCTGCTCGCCGCGGCGGCGGTCATCTTCGCCGCCGGCCGGGCGCTCGCGCCGCGGCCTCCGGTGTCGGCGCTGTTCCTGACCGACGGGAGCGTGCTGCTGCGCTTCAACGGCGGGCCCGCCTGGCACCTGGGAGCCAAACCGCCGCGCGCGACGGCCCGCCGGGCGGCGCGCGCCCTCGGCGCCGGGAATCTCGAGCGCCGCGCCGTCGGCGGCCCGTGGCGGCTGCGGCTGGGCAAGGTCGAGCTGATGTTCGGCGGCTATGACGGAAAACCTTCCGCCCGGAGGGCCGAAGGGGCTTTTGCTATAATCGAGGCCCCTTGGGCGTCCGCGTTCGAGGTGGTCATCGATGGCGATACCTACTTTCTCCAAGATCCCCTCCGTCCGGGCGTTCGGGTCGGTCCTCGTTTTTCGCAACGAGGCCAAGCCCGATTCGTCGCGGACCCTCGCGCTCGTACGCTCCCTTCTCAAGAAGAGCGGCGTACGCGCCGTGACGGCGGCTCGCGTGCCCACGGCGCGCTCCCTGCGCGACGCCGACCTCGCCATCGCGCTCGGCGGCGACGGGACCATGCTCCACGTCGCGCGCGAGGTCGCCCCGCGCGGCATTCCGCTGCTCGGCGTCAACATCGGGACCTTGGGCTTTCTTTCCGCGGCCGAGGCGGGGGACCTGAAGCGCTGCGTGAGCGCCGTCCTCGCCGGGCGCTTCGCCGTCGAGGAGCGCTCGATGCTCTCGGCGGAGGTGCTGCGCGGCGGCCGGCGCGTCTACGGGCCGGACCTCGCCCTCAACGAGGTCGTCATCCGCTGCGGCGAGCAGGCGCGAGCGATCACGCTTTCGACGCGCTCCGGGGAGCGCTTCGTGGCCGACTACTTCGGCGACGGGCTCATCGTGGCGACGCCGACGGGCTCGACGGCCTACTCGCTGGCGGCCTCCGGCCCGATCATCGACCCCTCGCTCGACGTGACCTTGGTGGCGCCGATCTGTCCTCACGCGCTGACCCAGAGGCCGCTGATCGTCCCGGCGCACCTGCCGCTGACCATCCGCCTGGGCAAACGCCGCGAGGGGGAGGCGCCCCGCGTGCTCGTCTCACTCGACGGCCGCCCCGGCTGCGACCTCAAGCTCGGCGACGAGGTGCGCGTGCGCCGCGCGGAGACGCCGCTGCGCCTGCTGCTTCCGCCGGGCCGCTCCTTCTTCGAGGTCCTTCGCCGCAAGCTGAAGTGGGGGCAGCGCTGACATGCTCAGGCGCCTGAAGGTCCTCAATTTCGCGGTGGCCGAGAAGGTCGAACTTGAGCTTGGACCGGGATTTACCGCGCTCACCGGCGAGACCGGAGCGGGCAAGTCCATCCTGCTCGAGGCCTTGGGCTTTCTCCTCGGCGGGCGCGGCTCCTCGTCCTGGCTTCGCGCGGGAGCGCAGCGCCTGGAGGTCGAGGGTCTCGTCGACGCCGCCGACGTCCCGGCCGACCTGCGCCGTGAGCTCGGCCTCGACGGCAAGGCCGTCGAGCTGCGCCGCGAGCTCGATGCCACCGGCCGCACGCGCGCGATGATCGCGGGCCGTCCCGCCCCGGTGGCCGCCTTGGGCCGCGTCGGGGACCACTTCGCGGACTTCCACGGCCAGCACGAAAGCCGCACCTTGCTGCAGGCCGCCTCCCAGCTCGAGCTGCTCGACCGCTTCGGCGGCCTCGACGCCGAGCGCGTCACGCTGGCCGAGGCCTACGCGGCGTGGTCGGGCCTCCGGGTCCGCCTCGAGGCGTCCTCGCTGTCCGAGGCGGAGCGCGAGCGGCGCGCCGACTTGCTGCGCTTCCAGGTCGAGGAGATCGACGGCGCGAGGCTTCGTATGGGAGAAGACGAGGCGCTGGAGGAAAGCCTCCCCCGCCTGAAGAACGCCGAGCGCCTGCGCGGACTCGCCGACACGGCCTACGGCCTGCTCTACGCCGAGGAGAACGCCGCCGTGGCGCGCCTGCTCAAGGCCTCCCGGGCGGTCTCCGAGCTCGCCAAGCTCGATCCCGCCGCGGGAAGCCTCCACACCGAGCTCGAGGGCGCGCATGTCGCCGCCGGCTCGGTCGCCCGCGAGCTCGGGAATTACCGCGACGCGGTCTCGGCCGACCCCGCCGCCCTCGACGCGTTGCTGGCCCGTCAGGACGTCCTGGCGCGCCTCAAGAAGCGGCACGGCGTGACCCTGTCCGCGGTGCTCGAGACGCGCGAGCGCCTGGCCGTCGAGCTCGATGGCCTGATCAACGCCGACGCCCACCTCGAGAAGACGCGCAAGGAACTCGCGAAGGCCGAGGCGGAGCTCGCGCGCCTGTCCGGCGAGGCCCACGACAAGCGCGTGAAGGCCGCCAGGAAGCTCGACGCCGCCGCCCTCAAGGAGCTCAAGGTTCTGGGTCTTCCGCACGCCCGCTTCTCGTGCGCCGTCGAGATGGAGGAGGGAAGCTGGTCGAAGACCGGCGCGGACGCCGTGGAGTTCCTGCTGGCGCCCAATCCCGGCGAACCGCCCCGTCCGGTGAAGAGCGCGGCCTCCGGCGGCGAGCTCTCGCGCGTCATGCTCGCTCTCAAGACCGTCTTCGCGAAGGCGGACCGAACGGCATTGCTCGTCTTCGACGAGGTCGACGCCGGCATCGGCGGCGAGGTCGCCCACGCCGTCGGCGAGCGCCTGTCCGCGCTGGCGAAAGGCCGTCAGGTGCTGTGCATCACGCACCTGCCTCAGGTCGCCTGCTTCGCGCAGAACCACTTTCACGCCGTCAAGGACGTCGCCGCCGGCCGCACGCGCCTGCGCGTCGACCGGCTCGGCGGAGCCGAGCGCCTTGAGACCGTCGCGACGATGCTCGGCGGCAAGCCGACGGGCGCTTCCCGCAAACATGCCCAAGAGTTGTTGGAGAGTTCGATATGAAAGAAGATCGCACCGAACCCCGTTCAGTGAAGGTGCGGACGCGCTTCGCGCCGTCCCCGACGGGATTTCTGCACATCGGAGGCGCGCGCACGACGCTCTATAATTGGCTCTTCGCGCGCCGTCACAAAGGCGATTTCATACTGCGCATAGAAGACACCGATGAAGTCCGCTCGACCGACGACTCGGTGACCGCCATCCTGGACTCGGTGAAATGGCTCGGCCTCGACTGGGACGAGGGCCCCCTCGACGGGAAGACCGACAAGGGCCCGTATTCGCCGTACTTCCAGATGCAGCGCGTTTCCATCTATCGGACTCATCTCGATAAGCTCGTGAGCGAGGGAAAGGCCTACCGGTGCTACTGCACCAAGGAGGAGCTCGACGAGTACCGGCGCGTCGCGCAGCTCGAGAAGCGCCCGCCGCGCTATCCGGGCAAGTGCCGCGCTCTCAGCCCCGCGCAGCGCGCGGAGCAGGAATCCGCCGGCAAGAAGTTCTCCATCCGCTTCAAGATGCCGACCGAGGGTGCCACCATCGTCGACGACCAGATCCGCGGCAAGGTCTCCTTCGAAAACAATCTGCAGCAGGACCTCGTCATCTGGAAGACGACCGACGGCCCGACCTACAATTTCTGCTGCGTCATCGACGACCACCTCATGGAGATGACGCATGTGGTCCGCGGCGACGAGCATCTGTCCAACACGCCGTCGCAGATCCAGATCTACTACGCCCTCGGCTGGCAGCCGCCGCTGTTCGCCCACCTGTCCATGATCCTCGGCCCCGACGGCTCGAAGCTCTCCAAACGCCACGGCGCGACCTCGGTGCTCGAGTATCGCGATCAGGGCTATCTGCCGCACACGATGCGCAACTACCTGGCGTTGCTCGGCTGGTCCACCACCGAGTCCCAGCAGCTGTTCACCGACGAGGACCTCATCTCCAAGTTCGATCTCGCGGGCTGCCAGAAAAGCCCCGCAACCTTCGACACGGTCAAGCTCAACTGGATGAACGGCGAGTATATCCGCCAAACCTCCGTGGACGAGCTGGTGGCCTTGGCGAAGCCTTTCCTGGAAAAGGCGGGCCTCATCGGCCTCCCCGGCCCGGAGCTCAAGCGCGTGGTCGCCCTCGAGCACGAGAAGTTCAAGCTGCTCTCCGACATCCCGACCTTGATCGAGTTCTTTTACAAGCCGGTCGCCTTCGACCCGAAGGCGTTCGACAAGGTTCTCAAGGCTCCCGGGGCCAAGGAGGTTCTGCTCGGCCTCGCCGAAACGTTGCAGTCCTTCTCTCCGTTCGAGGACAAGGCCCTCGAGGCCCGCATCCGGCAATTCGTCGCGGACAAGGGGCTCAAGAACGGCCAGGTCTTCCATCCGATCCGGGTGGCCGTCAGCGGCCGGACCGAGGGACCGACCTTGTTCCTCATGCTCGAGATCATGGGCAAGGACATGGTCGTCTCCCGTCTCAGGGACGCCGCCGGCCGACTGCCTTAGAATAGAACGTCTGGGCCTTGCGCCCGTCGGGCATTCTCATATACTATCTCGTTCCGATTTTCCGGAGGCGTTATGACGAAAAAACTCGTGAAGAAGGCCGCTCAATCCCCCGCCAAGGCGAAAGCCGCCGCGGGGTCTTCCGCTAAAGATTTGGCGTGGCTCACGCCGGCTAAGATCAAAGCGATCCGCGCCGAGCTCGTCGAGATGCGCGACGACATCCTGCGCACGGTCCGCAAGCAGAGCATCGGCGAGGTGGACAACGGCGACTCCGTCGATCAGGCGAGCCAGTCCATCGAGAAGGAGCTCATGTTCGAGCTCTCCGACAACGAGCGCACCACCCTCGACATGGTCGAATCCGCGATCCGCAAGATCGACAACGGGACCTACGGCCTATGCGAGGCCACCCAGAAGCCGATCACGCGCGCCCGCCTCGAGGCGATCCCCTACGCGCGCTACTCGATCGCTTATCAGAACCAGATCGAGCAGAAGGTGACGGAGGCCGCCGAGCCGGGCCTCGACTTCAGCGTCATCGGCGAAACCGAGCGCGCCGGAGAATAGCGGGCTGTCCTCACGGACAGTTGGAAGGGAACTATCCTCAAGGATAGTTCCCTTCGTCGTTTAGGAGAGAGCCGTCGGCAGGGATTGCTCGCGCCAGGCGCCGAAGCCGCCGACGAGGTCGGTGACGTCGTCGTGCCCCGCCGAGCGCAGCAGGCTCGCGGCGATCGAGGAGCGGTAGCCGCCCGCGCAGTAGACGGCGACAGGGCGCCCCTTGGGGACCTCCGCCAGTCGCCGCGGCCATTGCGCCAGCGGCAGGTGGACGCTGCCGGCGACGAAGCCCGCCGCGCGCTCCGCGTCGGTGCGCACGTCCACGACGAGCGGGGCGTTGCCGCCGGAGAGCCGCTCGGCGAGAGCCCGGGCGGTGACGCGCGGCGTGCGCGCCACGAGGTCGGGGCGGGCGTCGAGCGCCCGCATGCCGCCCTTCAGGACGCCGGCCACGCGGTCGATGCCCACGCGGGCCAGACGCAAGACCGATTCTTTTTCCCGCCCGGGGTCGGCGACGATCACGAGCGCTATGCCGGCGTCGAGCACCGAGCCCGCCCAGTTCGCGAATTTGCCGTCGAGGCCGATGTTGACCGCCCCGCGCCAATGAGCGCCCGAGAAGTCGGCGGGATCGCGCGTGTCGAGGAGCAGCGCCCCTCCGAGGACGGCCTTCTCGGCTTGCGGGAGGGCCAGCTCGGGCAGGGCGGCGAGGGCGGCGTCGAGGGTGGAGCGCTCGCGGCGGTTCATCTCGGCGTCGCGGGAGAAGTAGCCGGGCGCTTCGGCCTGGCCCTCGGTCACGAGGCCGATGAACTCCTCGCGGGAGCGCGCCTTCAGGGCGTAGTTGTAGAGCTTCTGCTCGCCGATCGTCGAGACCCGCTCGTCGGACATGTTCTTGCCGCAGGCGGAGCCCGCCCCGTGGGCGGGATAGACGAGAGTCTCGTCGGGCAAGGTCATCAGCTTCGTCTGAAGCGAATCGTAGAGCATGCCCGCGAGATCCTCCGCCTTGAATCCGACCGAGGCCATCAGGTCCGGACGTCCCACGTCGCCGATGAACAAGGTGTCGCCGGTGAGCACGGCCTTGGGCTTGTCCCGGTCGGCGGCCAGATCGAACACCGTCAGGCAGACGCCCTCGGGCGTATGCCCCGGGGTCTCGAGCACGCCGATCCCGAGAGAGCCGAACTCGAGGCGCGCGCCGTCCGCGAGGGGGGAGAACGCGTAATCCGCCCGCGCGCGCGCTCCGAGATGGATCTTCGCGCCGCAGCGGTCGCGCAGCTCAAGGTGCCCGGCCACGAAGTCCGCGTGAAAGTGGGTGAGCAGCACGTGCTCGATGCGCAGGCCGAGCTTGGCGGCCTCCTCGACGTAGACGTCGACGTCGCGCTGCGGGTCGACGATCACCGCGACCCCCGTCTTCTCGTCGCCGAGCAGGTAAGAGCCGTGCGCCAGGCACGCGAGGTAGAAGGGCCGGAGGATCATGAGCCGATTTTACCTTTTGAGGGGGAGGGCAGCCTTGAAAATGTAACACCGGGAAGCTACCCTAGCATCGAGTGAAGTATTGGGTTTATAAGGAATCGCGCATCCTCGGCCCCTTCGACAAGGAGGCCGTCTCCGGCCTGCCCGGCCTCGATTCGGGCACCCTCGTCTGCGCGGGTGATTCCGCGGGCGGCGCCTGGACCCCGGCGGGCGAGCTGGCGGAGCTGGCCGGGATAACCTCCGGGGGCCCCGGTCCGGTCGATGATTTTCCTTCCAGCACCGGTCTTCTCGACCAGCTTCAGATCGAATCCGCGGGTTTGATCGGGGACGATGAATTCTCCTCGTCCTTCGCCGAGGAGCTGTTTCAGGACGCGGGCTTCAAGAAGGGCTTCAACGATATTCTCGCCCCCCGCGCCGCGGACAACGAAGCCGCGTCGCGCGACGCGCGGGAGACAATTTCGGAGCTGACGGCGCGGCTCGAGGCCATGTATCGGCATGTCTCGGAACTCGAGGCCGGCCACACCGATCTGACCCGGCGCCTGGCCGCGAAGGATCTCGAACTGCGCGCGCGCGGCATCCAGCCTCCGGAGGCTCCTCCTTCGGCGACGGCGGCGGAATCCGCCGCCGCGGCGGCGCCGCAAAAGACTTTTCTGTCGCCGGCGCCGCCCCCGATTCCCGGCGGCCCTCCGCCCGTCGCCGCAGTCCCGGCCGAGGCCGCGGCGCAGGCGCCGGCCGAGTGGCCGCAAGCGCCCGTCGCCGGCCCAGCCGCCTTCCCGACGTTCGGCGGCGCCTCGTTCACGCCCGCGCCGGCGGAGCCGACTCCCCCGCCGCTGCCGGAAATACCCTCCTTCACAGCGCCCGCGCCGGCCCCTTCCGTCGAGCTTCCATCCGCCCCGGCCGTCGCGCCGGCCGAGGCGCCCGTCCCGGCCCCGGAAACGCGCAAGCCGTTCGGCAAGGCCAAATCGTTCAAGATCATCCCGACGGTCAAGTCCTTCAAGGTCCTCGGCGCCGGCGAAGCGGCTTCCGCGCCGTCGTCCAACCCGGTCCCGGAATTCAAAATCGAGCCGGTCGCCGAGGCGGCGGTCGAAATTCCGCCGCCGCCGGCTCAGATCCCGCCGCCGCCGGCCGCCTTCGCGCCGATCGTTCCTTCGGAACCCGCGCCGGTCGTCGCGCCTCCGGAACCCGCGCCGGTCGTCGCGCCTCCGCCGATCCCGGTCATGGCGCCGCCGCCGGCTACCGCCGAGATCCCCAATCCGTTCGCCTTGCCCGCGCAGCCGCCGCCGATTCCGACGCCGATATCGGCCCCCCCGAACACGCTCAGCCGAACCCAGCCCGTGCCCGACCTGCTCGGCGGCGACATGGCGGGCACCGGCGACATGGCGACCTCGGAGCCTCCGACGACGCTGGTCCGGATGGGCGGCGTCGAGGCCTCTTCCCCGGACGCCGCCGCCTCCGCGCGCTTCGCCAAGCCCGAGCCCCCGCCGCCGACGGGAGAGATCAAGAAGCCCGGCCGCGGCAACAAGGCGTTCCTGATCGCCGGCGGTGTTCTCGTTACCTTGCTCGTCGTGCTCGGCGTCGTTTTCATGCGCCAGCCGAAGGACGACCTGCGTCAGATGACGATGCTCGACGACGGCCAGGCCCCGATCGGCGTGGTCGCCGACGAGCCGCCTCCCGCCGCCAAGCCGCAGATGGTCGAGCCCGCGCCGCCGCCCGGCCCGCCGGCCGAGCACCTCGCGGCGATCGAGGCCGTCAAGGACTTCCCTCTCGACGGCGACCGCGGCAGCGTCGGCCGCTGGCTTCAATACTCCTACACCGCGAGCCCCGGCGCCGGCACTGAGGAGTGGAACGCGAGCACGACGGGGGAGAACACGGTGCTCGTCGAGTATCGCCTGGTTCCGGGGTCCTCCGCCGGCAAGGGCGCGCTTTACCTCTTCGAGATCGACGGCAACGGCATCGTCATGGGCAAGAACATCGAGGCCCGCCAGATGCTGGCCGGATCGCCGCCTCCCGAAGCGCCGAAGGTCAGGAAGCCCAAGCCGGTCAAAAAGGCTGCGCCCCGCCGCCGCGTCGTCGAGGAGCCCAAGGAGGTGCCGCTCCTGCCCCTGCCCGACTCGGGCGAGCTGCGGCCGCCCGCCGAGGACGACGGGACGTTCGGCTCGGACACCATCGATTCGGGGATATGAGCCGTCGGTCGCGAGCGGCCGACGCGGAAGCTCGGTATGGCAAAGCTTGATAGCTTCCAGCGTTCACTTCTTATTAATATGCCCCTTCCTGCGCCCGGCCTTGACAAAGACCGCCGTGGACCGTAACCTTATAGCGAAATGCCCTCCCAACACGTGATATCGCTCGGCCTATCCCGGCGTCTCGCCGACTTCCTGGTCGAGGAGGAGCTTTTGAGCGCGGCCAACCTCACCGAGGCGTTGGACGCCCAGAAAAAGGGGGGCGAGAAGCTGGGCTCCCTACTCATAGAGAAAGGCTTCATCGAAGAGGAAAAGCTCCTGCAGTTCCTCGCGGAGAAGACCGGGATCTCCTACGTTTCCCTCGCCGACCTCGGCGAAATCTCCGAGGAGGCGATCTCGGCGGTTCCTGAGTCCATCGCACGGCAGAAGATGCTGATGCCGTTCAATAAGACGAAGGACCGGCTGACCGTCGCCATCGCCGATCCCCTGGATGTGATGATCCTCGATGACCTGAAAATGCAGCTCGGCTGCGACGTCGTGGGCTGCCTCGCCTCCGAGGCCGAGATCTCCGCCGCTCACGACAAGTACTACAAGCAGGAGACCTCCCAGGAGGCGCTCGAGGACATCGTCAAGCAGCAGTCAGACAACGAGGCCGCCGCCGAAGGCCTCGAGCAGGTCGAGGAAAAGGCCGACAAGGCCGAAGCGGGGCTCGAGAAGGCGGCCGAGGACGCCCCCGTCATCAAGATGGTCAACCTGATCATCGCGGGCGCGGTGAAGGCCCACGCCTCGGACATCCACATCGAGGCCTACGCCAAGGACCTGCGCATCCGCTACCGCATCGACGGCGTCCTGCACGAGCAGCCCTCTCCGCCGAAGAAGTTCCACGCCGCCATCTGCGCGCGCGTCAAGATCATGTCGAACCTCAATATCGCCGAGCGGCGCGTGCCCCAGGACGGGCGCATGCGCCTGAAGCTCGAGGGCAAGGAGATCGACATGCGCGTTTCGGTCCTGCCCTGCGCGCCGGGTGAGAAGATCGTCACCCGCATCCTCGATTCGTCGGGGCTGAAGGTCAACATGACCCAGCTCGGCTTCGAGCCGGAGGCCATGGCGGTCTTCAAGAAGGCCATGGAGGCGCCCTACGGCGTCGCCCTCGTCACCGGGCCGACGGGCTCGGGCAAGTCCACGACGCTTTACTCGGCCCTGTCCAACCTCAACACGCCCGACACCAACATCATGACGGCCGAGGACCCCGTCGAGTACCAGCTTCAGGGCATCAACCAGGTCCAGATCAACAATCAGGTCGGCCTGACCTTCCCGGCGGCCCTGCGCTCCTTCCTGCGCCAGGACCCCGACGTCATCATGGTCGGCGAGATCCGCGACGCGGAGACGGCCACGATCGCGATCAACGCCGCCCTCACGGGCCATTTGGTCTTCTCGACTTTGCACACCAACGACACCTCGCAGACGATCACGCGCCTGGGCATGATGGGTGTCGAGCCCTTCCTCGTCAGCTCGGCGATGCTGATGATCGAGGCCCAGCGCCTTCTGCGCGCGATCTGCCCGAAGTGCAAGGAAGGCTACGAGGTCGAGAAGGACTGGCTGCTCAAGCTCGGCGTGCCCGAGGTCCAGCTTCAGGCCGCGATCGGCGCGGGCCAGAAGAAGATCACCCTCTTCAAGGGCAAGGGCTGCGAGAACTGCGCCGGCACCGGCTACCGCGGCCGCCAGGGCCTCTACGAGGTCATGGAGGTCACCGACGCGATCCGGCAGCTGATCCTGGACCGCGCGTCGGCCAAGCAGATCAAGACGCAGTCGATGAAGCAGGGCATGCTGACTTTGCGCATGTGCGCCGTGCGCAAGCTGCTCGGAGGCCTGACCACCGCCGAGGAAATGATGCGCGTGACGGCCGCCGACGGCGATACCTGAGTCAAGGAGCGAGCATGGTCTCGATGGGAGAGCTGTTTCTGCTGATGCACGAGCGCGGCGCGTCCGACCTCCATCTCACGGTGGGGGCCCCGCCGACCCTGCGCATCGACGGCGCCCTGTTGCCGACCCCGTTCGAGAAGCTCAACAGCGAGATGGCTCAGACCTTGATCTACTCGCTGCTCAACGACCAGCAGCGCCAGCGCTTCGAGGCGTCCAACGAGCTCGACCTCGCCTTCAACCTGCGCGGCATCGGCCGCGTGCGCATGAACGTGTACCGCCAGACCGGCTCCGTCGGCGCCGCCGTCCGCGCGATCCCGAACTCCTTCAAGACCTTCGAGGAGATCGGCATGCCCAAGTCGATCCTCGACATCATGAAGCTCCCCAAGGGCCTCATCCTCGTCACCGGCCAGACCGGCTCGGGCAAGTCCACGACCTTGGCCAGCATGATCGACTTCATCAACGAGACGCGCGCCGCGCACATCGTGACGATCGAGGACCCCATCGAATTCGTGCATACGCATAAGAAGTCCGTCATCAATCAACGCGAGGTCGGCTCCGACACGGTGACCTTCGGCGCGGCGCTGCGCCACATCCTGCGCCAGGACCCCGACGTGATCCTCATCGGCGAGCTGCGCGACCTCGAGACCATCCAGGCCGCGCTCAACATCGCCGAGACCGGCCATATGGTCCTCGCCACTTTGCACACCACGGACTGCGCCCAGACGATCAACCGCATCATCGATGTCTTCCCTCAGCACCAGCTCGATCAGGTCCGCGTTCAGCTTTCCTTCGTCCTTCAGGCCGTGCTCTGCCAGCAGTTGCTCAGCCACGCGACGGGCACCGGGCGCGTTCTGGCCTGCGAGACCTTGATCGTCAATTCCGCGATCCGCAACCTGATCCGCGAGCAGAAGGTCGAGCAGATCCAGGTCGCGATCCAGACCGGCGGCAAGTCCGGCATGCAGACGATGAACCAGTCCCTCGCCGACCTCTATTTCAAGCAGAAGATCACCTTCCAGGAAGCCATGGCGCACTCGATGGACCCCGAGGACCTTCGTCGCCTGATGCAGCGGCACATGGCGCCCGCACAATCGTAGAATAGGGAGAGCCCATGCCCGCTTACACCTATAAAGCCAAGACCGCCGCCGGCCTCATCATGGAAGGAGTCATCGACGCCGACGAGCAGCGCGCCGCCGTCGAGAAGCTGCGCGGCCAGAAGATGGTCGTCTTGGAGATCGCGGAGAAGGCCGTATCCCCCGTTGAAAAGCTCAAGGCGCTCGTCGGGTGGAAGAAGGGAAAGCCCGCCATTCCCTCGAAGGACCTCTCGTTGTTCTCCCGTCAACTTTCGACCTTGGTCGGCGCCGGCGTGCCGATCGTGCAGAGCCTGGGCATCCTCGAGAACCAGGCCGAGAACCCCGACTTCAAGGAGGTCCTCGGCGCGGTCAAGTCCGACATCGAGGCCGGCCTGTCCATCTCCGACGCGCTCAAGAAGCATCCGAACGCCTTCCCCGACCTTTACTGCTCGATGGTCAAGGCCGGCGAGCTCGGCGGCATCCTGGACACCATCCTCGAGCGTCTGACCGCCTACCTTGAGAGCTCCGAGGCCCTGAAGGCCAAGGTGAAGGGCGCCATGATGTATCCCGCGATCGTCCTCTCGATCTGCTCGATCGTCACCGTCTTCCTCATGATCTTCGTGATCCCGACCTTCAAGGCCATCTTCGAGGGCTTCGGACGGGAGCTGCCCTTGCCGACCCAGGTCCTCATCGACATCTCCGACGCGATGAAAGCGAAGTGGTACCTCATCGTCGCGGCGCCGTTCGTCGGCTGGAAGGGCTTCCAGAAATTCTACTCGACGCCGTACGGCCACAGATGGGTCGACGCCCAGTCCCTCAAGGCGCCCGTCTTCGGGCCTATCCTGAAGAAGGTGGCGGTCGCCCGCTTCACGCGCACCCTCGGCACCTTGATCAAGTCCGGCGTGCCGATCATGCAGGCCCTCGAGACCGTCGCCCAGACGGCCGGCAACGTCGTCATCGCCGAGGCCGTCAACAGCACGCGCGAATCCATCCGCGAAGGCGGCCACCTGTCCGATCCGCTCAAGAAGTCCGGCATCTTCCCCAACATGGTGACGTCGATGATCTCCGTCGGCGAGGAAACCGGCGCTCTCGACATCATGCTCTCCAAGATCGCGGACTTCTACGACCAGGAGGTCGACACCGCGGTCAAGGGCCTGACCTCGCTGATCGAGCCCATCGTCATCGTCGTCATGGGCGTCATCATCGGCACCATCGTCGTGGCGATGTTCATGCCGATGTTCGAGATCGGCGGCATGGCGGAGTAGGGCTCGTAACGGAACGGCGAACGGCTTCGCGACGGCCCGGCGGCGGTTTCATGTCCTTCGGGGCCGCTCGGCATTGAGCCTCGCTTGGGGTCGACCGCGCTTCGAGCGCAAACGGCGCGGCGACCCCACACCCCTCAGGACATGAATCCGCCGCGGGCCTTATGAAGTAGTTCGCCGACCCGCTTTCTCGCCGTCACTCCTCGAAGAGGTGCTTGTCGCGCAGGAGGCGGTGGTAGGCGACGCCGAAGCGGTGCGCTTCGTCGCGAAGCTGCTGCAAGAGGCGCAGGGCCGGGTCGTCGAGGCGCAGGAGGATGGATTCCGCGCGGCCGGGGAGGAAGACCTCCTCGATGCGCTTGGCGAGAGAGGCCATCGGGATCTTGAGCTCGAGCTCCTTGAGGGCGGCCTGGGCGGCGCTCAACTGGCCCTTGCCGCCGTCGATGAGGATCAGGTCGGGCAAGGCGGCTTTTTCCGACTTGAGGCGCTTATAGCGACGGTACACCGCCTCGTGCATGGACTTGAAGTCGTCGATGCCCGCGGTGTCTCGGATCTTGAACTTCCGGTAGTGGTCGCGGTTCGGCTTGCCGCCCGAGAAGCAGACCATCGACGCGACGGTCTGAAGGCCCTGGAAGTGGGAGATGTCGAAGCACTCGATATGCACCGGCGGCGCGGCGAGCATCAGGGCCTTTTGGAGGTCCGTGACCATCTGGGTCCGGGCGGTGTGCCCGCCCACTTGGTCCGCCTCGACGGCGCGCACGCGCTCGCCCATCTGGGACAGGGCCTGGACGTTGTCGCGCAGCTGGGCGGCGCGCTCGTAGTCCATCGCGGCCGACGCCTCCTTCATCTCGGCCTCGAACTCCTCGCGCAGGTCGGCGTACTTGCCCTTGAAGAAGAGCAGCGCCCTCTCGGCGATGTCCCGGTACTCGGTCTTGGAGATCTTCGCGGCGCAGGGCGCCGGGCATTCCTTCGTGTGGTAGTACAGGCACGCGGTGATCTTGCGCTTGTCGAGCGGCTTCGCCTCGGAGAAGTCCCAGCGGCACGGCCTCAGCGGGAAGAGACGCTGCTTCCATAAATAGCGGAGCAGGGCTCGCACCGGCGTCACCTTCGGATACGGCCCGAAGTACGCGCCGCCGTCGCGGACCTTGCGCCGCGTCGTGATGAGCCGGGGGAAGTCCTCGCCCATGGTGATCTTGACGTAGGGGTAGGTCTTGCCGTCCTTCCACAAGACGTTGAAGAAAGGCTGGTGCTCGTTGATCAGCCTCCGCTCGAGCAGGAGCGCCTCGCGCTCGGATTCGCAGAGGACATAGTCGATGCGCCGGATCAGGGGGACCAAGGTCTGATTCTTGAGGTCCTCCTTGTTCGGGTTGAAATACTGCGCGACGCGTGACGACAGGTCTAGGGCCTTGCCGATGTAGAGGATCTCTCCGCCGGCGTCGCACATGATGTAGACGCCCGTCCGGTGGGGGATATGGCGGCGGTCGAAAGGCTCCATCCTTGAAGTATATCAATGAGGTGGAATCGATGGATGACGACGATGAGCCGTCTGCTGCTGGTCCCGCTCCTGCTCGCCGCCGCGCCGCTGTTCGCCGCCGAATCCAAGGCGCCCTCGGCCCGCCTCGCGTACGTAACGGGGGACGTGACCGTCGAGTCTAAGTCCGGAGGCGGTCTCGGCAAGACCGGGGCGAGGCTCGACCACGGCGCCTCGGTGACCACGGCCCAAGGCGCAGGGACCGTCATCGAACTGCCCGACGGCTCCCGCCTCAAGCTGCGCGAGTCCACCCGAGTCGCCGTCACCTGGCCCGGCACGAACGACTCGAAGTCCGAGACCTTGACCGAGGCCTTCCTGTCCTACGGCTCGGTGTTCGCCAAGATCACGAAGCGACTCGCCGGCCGGCAGTTCAACGTGCGCACGCCGTCGGCCGTCGCCGCCGTGCGCGGCACCGAGTTCTTCACCGCCTACGGCCGGGCCAAGGGCAAGTCCCGCGACCTGTGGGTGTGCGTCAACGAGGGCGCCGTCATGCTCGAGACGCCCAAGTCGAAGAAGGGGCTGCTCGTGCCCGCGGGCAAGGGCGTGCTGATCAAGGCCGGGGTCGACCTGACCGCGCCTCAGGCCTACGACTGGACCAGGGCGCTCAACTGGAACATGGACGACGCAAGCGGCCCGGTCGAGGATACGACCAGCCTCGACGGCGCCTACGCGGACCTCCTTGACCAAGCTTATCGTTAAGACGTCCTTCCTCCCGCTCCTGCTGGCGGCGGTCTCCGCCCACGCCGCGCCCGCGCCCTCGGCGCCGCGCGGGCGCGTGGCGCAATACGAGGCGTCGGCCCGCGTCATGGGCCGGGCCGGGCGCCTGGAGCCGCTCGCGGATTTGACCCAGCGCTGGCAGTTCGAAGGCCTGCGGCCTCAGCGCTCCTTGATGCTGGGCGCCTACGGGCGCGCGCACCGGAACCTCAAACTCGGCGCCTTCTATCAGGTTCAAAGCGGCGCCCGTCACGACGACGATTGGACCAAGGACGCGGCCGGAAACTGGTTTTGGCGGCCGGCCGCCAACCGGCCGGAGAACATCCTCATCCTCGACGCGACGCCGCGGACGAGCCTCGGGGGGCGCTTCGTCGGCTCCCTGAAGGTCCGCTTCGAACGCAACTTCTTCAACGCCCAAAGCTCGCTGAAGCTGGAGCCCGAGGTCGCCTGGTTCTGGCTGGACGGCCTGGCGCCGAAGGGAACGCTCTTCCTCCGGCACGGGACTTACATCCCGCTCAACTTCGGCACGCGGTCCTTCTACGAGCGCTGGTGGTACGCCGGGGGGCTGTGGCACCCCACGGCGGCGATTTCCGCGGGACCGAGCGTCGCCCTGCGCGACGTCGTCTGGACCACCTCCTCCTCTTTCGCCGCCGCCTCAGGCGGAGGCTCCTACAAAGTGCTTCACCGCTCCCTGGTTTGGGGCCTCACCGTGCTGGTGCGGGCGCTTTAGGTCCCGCCGGAGCCTCATTGACGGCGTAGGCCCTAAAAAGGCACAATCTCAAAACCATGGCAAAGAAGAAGCAGATGCGTCACAAGTCGGGACTCAAGGCCCACCGCCAGTCCCTGAAGCACGCGATCCAAAACGCGGGCATCAAGAAGTCGGTCCGCCTCGCCGTCCGCGCCGTCACGGACGCCGTGAAGAGCAAGGACGTCAAGGATCTCGGAGCGCTGACGGGCAAGGCCTCGTCCGCCCTCGACAAGGCCGCCAAGCGCGGCACGATCCACTGGAAGGCCGCCGCGCGCAAGAAGTCGCGCCTGGCCCTCCAGGTCAACAAGCTGACCGCCGCAGCGAAGTAACACCGTTTCCGGCAAAACAGAAGCGCCCGTCCCCCAAGGGACGGGCGCTTTTCTTGGTGTATTCATGGTGTCAGGCATATCGTTCTTTGCATAACTTCAAAAATTCGAAGCACTGCCAAGGAAAGTTATGCAAAGAACGATATGCCTGACACCATTTAAGACCCCTATAAGCGGGGGGTGGGGGTGCAGAGTTCGACGACGACGCCCTCGAACTCGATCTTGGCGTCGAGCCAGGCCTTGGACTTGAGGTCGGTCTCGACCTCGAGCAGGCGGCGCAGGTCGCGGCGCAGGCGCTCCTCGGTGACGCGTTTGGCGCGGTCGAAGAAGTCCCGGTCGTAGAAAATCCTCAGCTTCATCTCGATGTCTCGCGGCGCGAGGCCGGCCTTCAACATGCGCTTGGCCTTCAACTGCTTGAGGTAGGCGGCGCGGGCCTGGGCGAGCGAGCGGAACACGACCTCGTCGGGCTTGGCGTCGGCGAAGGCGTCGCGCAGGTAGGTCATGCAGGCCTTGAGGTCGCGCGACGACACCAGGCGCTCGAACGCCCAGGGATCGGTCGCCTTGCGAAAGCCCATGCTCGCCGAGACGGCGTCCATGCCGATGTCGGTGGCCTTGCCGGCGAACAGGAGCGCCTTCTCCAGTTCGCCGCTCAATATGCCCCAGTCCGTCCCGGCCTGCTCGGTCAGCGCGGCCGCCGCCGCGGGGTCCAGGTTCTTCCCGGCCGTCTTGGCCTCGGCCAGGAGCCGCTCGACGGCCTCATCCTCGGTGAGCGGGGAAAAGACGCAGATCGCTCCGGCCTCGGCGGCGGCGGCGGCCAGCGCGTCCTTCTTGTCGGGGCGGCGGTCCTCGGAGAGGAGCACCAAGGTCGTCGTCGGCGAGGGGGAGCGCAGGTAGTCGGCGAAGGCCGCGCGGGCCTCGGCGGGGATCTTGTGGCTGCGAACGATCACGAGCCGCTTGTCGGCGAACACGGGCAAGGTCAGCGCCTCGCTGATGATCGCGGAGTATTCGGAGTTCGGGTCGCCGGAGAACTCGCGCAGGTTGAAGTCGTCGGGCTTGAACAGCGCCTTGAGCCTCAGGACCGCGTCGGCCTTGGAGGCCGATTCCTCGCCGAACAGATAGTAGACGGGCCGGAACTTGCCGGCCTTCCACTCCGCGGCGAGGTCGTTCGGCTTGAGCTCCATCGCCTCAGTACGGGTTGGTGATGACGGGCTTGAGCGGCTCCTCTGGCTTGGCGGCGGGCTGCGTCGAAGGGGCGTCGCCGGTGATGCGGCGCTCCGACGTGCCGGTGACCGAGCCGAAGCCGTCCACGACGCGCTTGACGATGTTGCGCGCCAGGATGTCCCAGATCTGCTCGCGCGCCTGTTCTTCAGTCAAACCCCCTCTGAGGGTTTGAGCGGGGAAGGAGAGGATGCCCTCGAGGTTCTTCTCCTCCCAGAGGATCTGGTTCGTGCTCTTGTCCACGAACGCGAGGTCGACGAGGATGCGCAGCTTGTAGGCCGTCGCGGCCTGCGTGGCGTCGTACTGCACCGCGGTCAGGATGTAGCGCGAAACGGTGATCCCGACGATGCCCTGCGACTCCGGCTCGGGCACCAGCGGATAGCGGCCGTCGCGCAGGAACTCGTCGCGCACGCGCAGCATCAGCTTGTCCTCGAGCCCGAACTGCTGGGTCTTGTTGACGACCGGCCGCAGGGCCAGGCGCTGGACGTGCTGGGGGAGGAGCTGCGGGGTCGGCTTGTAGGCGACGTCGGTGCCGCAGGCGCAGGCGAGCGCGATCAGAACGAGGGGAATCAGTCTCTTGATCATTTGACCACCAGGGAGACGAGCTTTTTGGGGATGAGGATTATCTTTAAGATCTTTTGGGTTCCGACGGCGTTCTGAACCTTCACGAGCTTGATCGCCGTCTCCTTGACGAGGTCGTCCGGCGCGTCGGCCGCGATCGTGAAAGTGTCGCGCAGCTTGCCGTTCACCTGGACGGGGTATTCGATGGTGGCGTCGACGAGGTGTTTGGGGTCCCACGACGGCCACGGCTGACGGCAGAGCAGATCTTCGTGGCCTAGCTTAGACCACAGCTCCTCGGTCAGATGAGGGGCGAACGGATTTAAAAGAATTAAAAACGTATCGAGGTCTATCTTCGACGGCGCATTATCAGCCTGAAGAGCGTTCAAGTAGATCATCAATGCCGAGATCGCGGTGTTGAAGCCGAAAGCTTCGATATCCTCGCCGACCTTCTTGATCGTGCGGTGCCGAAGAGCCGTGTGACCTTCATCCGCCTTCGGCGGATGGTCCATGTCGTTTATCAGGACATAGGCGCGCTTGAGAAACCGGTGCACCCCTTCGATGCTGCGCATGTCCCAGGGCTTGGCCTGCTCGAAGGGGCCCATGAACATCTCGTACAGGCGGAAGGAGTCCGCGCCGTAGCGCTTGAGGACGGTGTCGGGATTGACTACGTTTTTCTTCGACTTCGACATCTTCTCGACTTGAGAAGCGAGAACCTCGCCGGTGGCCGCGAGCTTGGCCTGCCCCTTCTCGTCGTATTCGACGTCTTCGTAGGGGTGGTAGTTCCCTTTGGCGTCGCGGTTGGAGTACGAAAGGATCATCCCCTGGTGGCGGAGCTTCTGGAAGGGCTCCTTGGTGGAGACGAAGCCGAGATCAAAAAGGACTTTATGCCAGAAGCGGGCGTAGAGGAGGTGGAGCACCGCGTGCTCCGCTCCTCCGACGTAGCAATCCACCGGTCCCCAGGATTTCTCGAGATCCTTATCCCAAGCGGTCGCGGTGTTCTTCGGATCGATGAAGCGGAGGTAGTACCAGCACGAGCCCGCCCACTGCGGCATGGTGTTCGTCTCGCGCTTGGCCGCCCCGCCGCAGGCGGGGCAAGCCGTGTTGACCCAGTCCGCGACGTTCGCCAAAGGCGATTCTCCGGTGCCGGTCGGTTTAAAATCGGCCACCTCCGGCAATCGCAGCGGCAGCTGCGATTCAGGCACAGGCACTACTCCACACTTCGAGCAGTGCACTATCGGAATCGGCTCTCCCCAATACCGTTGCCGCGAAAAAAGCCAGTCCCGCAGTTTATAGTTTACCCGCTTGGCCCCGAGGCCCTTCTCTTCAAGCCAAGCGACAATCCGTTCCTTGGCCTCGGCCGTTGTAAGGCCGTCCAGGAGTCCCGAATTCGTTGCCGTTCCTTCCCCCGTGAACGCCGTGCTTTCCTCGAGCACCGTCCCCGCGGGCGGCAAAACCACGGTCTTTATATCGATGTCGTACTTCACGGCGAATTCATGATCCCGCTCGTCGTGCGCCGGCACCGCCATGATGGCTCCCGTGCCGTAGGACCCCAGCACGTAGTCCGCGATGTAAACCGGTATCTTCGCCCCATTGACGGGATTGATCGCGAAGCCGCCCGTCGCGACGCCGGTCTTGTCCTTCTGAAGCTCCGTGCGCTCGAGGTCGGACTTGTTCCCGGCCGCGGCGGCGTAGGCCGTCACGGCCGCCTTCTGCGCGGGCGTCGTGATTTTGCTCACGAGCGCGTGCTCCGGCGCGAGAACCATATAGGTCGCGCCGAACAAGGTGTCCGGGCGGGTGGTGAAGACCTTGATCGAGTCCCCGCCCTCGGACTTGAACTCGACCTCGGCGCCCTCGGAGCGCCCGACCCAGTGCCGCTGCATCGAGATCGTCGATTCGGGCCAGTCGAGGCCGGCGAGGTCGGATTCGAGACGGTCGGCGTACGCCGTGATCTTGAGGACCCACTGGCGGATGTTCTTGCGCTCGACCTTGGTCCCGCAGCGTTCGCACGCCCCGTTGAAGACCTCCTCGTTGGCCAGGCCGGTCTTGCACGAGGGGCAGAAATTGATCGGGGCCGTGCTCTCGTAGGCGAGGCCCTTCTTGAACAGCTGCAGGAAGATCCACTGCGTCCACTTGTAGTAGCCGGGGTCGGTGGTGTCGACCTCCCGGTCCCAGTCGTAGGAGAACCCCAGCGACTTGATCTGGCGGCGGAAGTTCTCGACGTTGTCGCGCGTGACCTTCGCCGGATGCGTGCCCGTCGCGATGGCGAAGTTCTCCGCGGGCAGGCCGAACGCGTCCCAGCCCATCGGATGCAGGACGTCGAAGTCCTTCATGCGCTTGTAGCGGCACAGGATGTCGGTGGCGGTGTAGCCCTCGGGATGCCCGACGTGGAGGCCGGCGGCGGAGGGGTAGGGGAACATGTCGAGGCAGTAGAACTTCCGGCCCGGCCGCGGCGTCCTCGGCGCGCGGAAGACCCCTTCGGCCTCCCAGCGGTCCCGCCACTTCTTCTCGATCTCGGCGAAGGGGATATGTTCGGTCTTCACACGAGGATTATAGCGAACTATCCTTGAGGATAGCCCGGGGTGAGAGGGAGGCCGCCGTTTAGAGGCGGTACTTGGCGATGACGGCCGGCGAGCCGGGCTGTACGAGGATCTCGGCGTTGACGTCCACGACGGGCAAGGTGAACCTCCGGATGTCGAGCCCAGCCTCCTTCATGCGCGAAAAGGCCTCGGTCCGGCCGGGGTCCTCGTCGATGATCTTCCAGACGTACGGGACGCCGCGCTCTTCGAGACCCCGGCGCATCGCCTGGCAGTTGCCGCAGCTCTCCCGTCCATAAACTATGACGTAGGGCTTGGGGTACAACGGCGCCATCGGGAGGAGCTTTTGACGGTACGTTCCCCAGGCGTTGTAGCCGCCGATGGCGACCATAACCGCGAGCAAGGCCTTGTTGAGTCCGGACATGCGGCCAGTGTACAGGACGGCTCCGCATTAAGCAAGAGGGTCTTGTGCGGGGGTGACGATGATGAGGTTATCCCCTTTACCGCAGCGCTGGCGGCAATGAGGATGACGGATGCTCAGGGACGCCGGCGGGGGGCGTGGGAGCGGGCGTGGCCGGTTTTGACGACCTGGCGGCCGCGGCTGATGACGAAGGAACCGGCGGGCGCGTCGTCGGTGATGCTGGTGCCCGTCGCGATGAAGGCCCCGCGTCCCACGGTGACCGCCGCCACGACGTGGCAGGCGGCGCCGATGAAGGCGTCGTCTTCGATGACGGTTTGGCGGGCGTCGCCCGGGCCGGTGGACAGGAAGCCGCGTCCGATCTCGACGTCTTGCCCCACCGTGCAGTTCCAGAGGTAGCTGTGGCCTCCCGCCTGGGTGCCCCGGCCGAGGGTCGTGTTCATCAGCTCGGCGTAGCTCCCCGCCGACGCCTCGTCGTCAAGCTTCGAGCCCGCGACCGTCGCGAAGGGCCCGACGCGGCAGCCCTTCCCCAGGCGGCTCGATTCGACGATCGAGGAAAGACGCACGACGCTTTCTTCGCCGATGTCGGCGTTCGTCAGGCGGCAGAAGGCCTCGACGCGCGCCCCGGCCGCGATGGAGGTGTTGACCAGGTCGCAGCCGCCCTCGATGACGGAGCCCGGCGCCAGCCGGCATGCGGGGTCCACACGGGTGGTGCGCGGGTCCGCGAGGAGGACGCCGCGGCGCAGCAGTTCGCCGTTGAGCCTGTCCTGCAGAAGCCGCTCGGCCGCCGCGAGGCTGTCCAGGCCGGTGATCGCGAGCGCCCCCTCGGGGTCGCGCAAGGCGACCGGCTCGCAGGGGAGCTCGCCGTCCGCGTCCAGGGCCTCCCGCCGGAAGCACCACGCGCCGGCCGGGGAGCCGTCGGGGGAGGACAGGAAGGTGCAGAGAGAAATGCCCGCCGCGTGCCGGACGAGGAGCGTTTCGAGGTCCGCGGGTGCTAGGAGCACGCGGGCGCCGTCGAGCACCAGCACGTCGCGCTTCGCAGACTCGGCCGCCGCCGCCGCGCGGGCGGCGTCGCGCGGCGACGCCTGCGAACCGTAGGAGCGCACCCCGGGGAAGCCGCGCAGCGCGTCGGCCAGCTCGGCCTCCGAGGCGGGCCCCGAGACCCCGATGGCCCCGCGAGGGAGGCCGGCGGCGGCGGCGAGCGCCCAGCCGATCATGGGACGGAAGTAGACCGGCGCGGCGGCTCCCGGGACCGAAGGGCCGTTCGCGGCGGGGGCGAGGACGACGATGTGCGGGACGACCGGCTCCGCTTCACGCAGGCTTCTCATGCTTCCTCCTCGCCCCGCTCATTCTACGCCCGCATTCCCCGGTCGTCCATGTCCGCGCGGTTAAAGATCCATCACGGACGCGTCTTGGACATGTGACGGCGGCGTTCAAATAATCCCTAAATCCCCGAAATGGCCTTGCGGCCCGCCGTTCCAGCATGTATCTTGTTGTGGACGCATGACGCTGACGTTTCCCAGCCGTGACCTCGCCCGCAGTCCCCGGCGAGAGGCCGCCCGCCCGGGCGGCGACGATCGCATACGAAGCCGCCGGCGACCATGCCGGCGGCAGCTTCTAGGATCCGGCGCACCGATCCTCTGAGGCCTCGCCCGCCAGGGCGCGCATCCGACGCACGGGAGGCTTTGCCCCCCCATTATGATGACGAGAAATCGCAAGACGCCTCGCCGCATCCCGTCTTTTGGCGACGTCCGATTCCTGGGCGCCGCGCTTCTGCTCGCCGTCTCCGCGTCGCCCGCCTTCGCGGCTTTCCAGTACCCCTTGACGAGCGCCCGTAGCGCCGCCATGGGCGGCGTGTCGGTCTATGGGGAATCCGAATCGGGGGCGTTGTTTCAAAACGCCGCCTCCGGGGCCGGGCTCGAACGCGCGGAGGCGTACTTCCTCTATAATAAGCTTCACGCGGGGCAGGAGAGCGCCAACATCGGCCAAGGCCTCATCGCCGCGGCCGTGCCCACCCGGGCGGGCGTGATCGGCGTCGGCATCGCCAACTTCCACGCGGAGGGCCTCCTCGATGAGCGCATGGCCTCGGTGAGCCTCTCTCGCCGTTTGTTCGGGAAGGTCTCGGCCGGCCTGGCCGTGAAATACCTTCACCATGACTACCTGACGGGCTCCGACCCGCTCGCGGCGTCCGATCCCGTGTTCGCCAACGGCACCGCCAAGGGCGCCGCCGCCTTCGACGCGGGTCTGATGGCGGAACTCACGGAGTCCTTCTCCGCGGGCGCGTCGGTCCGCAACATCAACAGCCCCGACGTGGGCCTCGCCTCCGAGGACCGCGTGCCCCGCGAGTATCAGGCGGGGGCGAGCTACGACGTCAAGCCGTGGAGGCTGCGCGTCAACGGCGACGTGCTGTACCGCGACGATAAGTTCGGCCGGGCCAAGGACCGCGCGGTCCCCGCCGTGGGCCTCGAGAAGCGCTTCATGGAGGAGCGCGTCGCCTTCCGCGCCGGGGCGAACACCGAGCAAATCAGCGCCGGCATCGGCGTCGACGTGGGCAAGTTCAGCTTCGACTACGCCGTCATCATCGCGCGCACCCTGGCATCGGACAACGCCGGGACGCACATGATCGGACTCAAATACCGTTTTGGCGAGGGTAAATAAAACACTATGAAAAACATGATCAAGATCGCAGCCGCCGCCGTGCTTCTCGCGCTCTCCGCACAGAGCGCGAAGGCCGCGAGCGCGTACGACCAGACGGCCCTGAGCTTGGGGCCCGTGATGTTCCTGAATACGGACCCGGCCTCCGCGCCGGCCGACTTGAGCGGAAACGGACACGTCGGATCCTTCAAGGGCGGCATACCGGCGTCGGCGACGATGCCTAACGGTGAAAAGGCCGCGTCCTTCAACGGCTCGAACCAGTACTTCAGCGTGCCGTCGTCGCCGAAGCTCTCGGTCCCGACCAAGCGGGTGCTCACGATCGTCGCTTGGATCAAGCCGAGCACTCTGCAGTTCCCCAATACCGAGAACGAGGACTTCGTCTACATCCTCGGCAAGGGTCTCCCGGGCGCCTACGAGTACGCCAATCGCATGTACTCGAAGGTCAACTCGGCCGGCCGTCCCAACCGCATCTCCGTCTACCAGTGGAACCCCAGCGGCGGGCTGGGCTCGGGCAGCTACTTCCAGGACACGGTCACCACGACGGACTGGATCATGCTCACCGACGTCATCGACATGAACAAGGGCACGGTCGACATCTATAAGAACGGCGTGCTTCGCGACTCGACGCCGTTGAGCCAATACGACGTGACTCCGCAAACGACCAACTCGCCGTTCAATATCGGCACGCGCAACTACAACAGCTGGTTCCAGGGCGCCGTCGGCAAGGTGTCCGTGCACGACCGCCTGCTCACCACGGCGGAGCTGTCGAACCTGTATAAGGCCATGATGACGGGCGGGACGGTCACTCCTCCGGCGGACACGACGGCGCCTTCCATCACGGCCATCACGCCTTCGGGGATCACCTCTTCCGGCGCGTCCATCGCTTGGACCACGAACGAGGCCTCCGACTCGCAGGTGGAGTACGGCCCGACGACCTCCTACGGCCTGTCCACCCCGCTCGACACGACGCGCGTCACGGCCCACTCCGCGGCTCTCTCGGGGCTGCAGGGCTCGACGCTTTACCATTACCGCGTGAAGTCCCGCGACGCCGCCGGCAACCTGGCGACGTCGGCCGATCAGACGTTCACGACCCTCGCGGCCGTGGTCCCCGTGCCCGTCGGCTGCGTCAACAGCGCGGGGACGTGGCAGAACATGGCTCACGCGAGCCAGAACGGGACGTTCACGGTCGAGTACGACGCGACGCCCTTGGCGGCTGGCATCGACGGCGTGACCGGCCTTTCCCGCGGTCCCGCCGCGGGCTACACGGCGCTGGCGGCGTCGGTTCGCTTCAACAACGCCGGCCGGATCGACGCCCGCAACGGCGCGGCTTACGCCGCGGCGGCTTCCGTCCCTTATGCGGCGGGGACGAAGTATCGCGTGCGTCTCGTCGTGAACACGGCGGCCAAGACCTACTCGGCCTACGTGCGGCAGGGAACCAGTCCCGAGCAGCTCATCGGTCAGAACTACGCCTTCCGTTCCGAGCAGGCGACCGTCGCCTCGCTCGACAACCTGGGCCTCATGGCCTCGAGCGGCCAGACGTTGGCGTGCGCCCTGGCGGTCAAGACGGTGGACGCCGCGGCTCCGGTCGTGTCGCTGACGGCTCCGGCCGAGGGTGCTACGGTGTCGGGCACGGTCAGCGTGACCGCATCCGCATCGGACAACGTGGGCGTGGCGTCGGTGCAGCTCAAGCTCGACGGCGCGAACCTGGGACCGGCGCTGACCGCGGTTCCTTATGCGTACGCCTGGGACACGAAGCTCGCGGCCAACGGCGCGCACAGCCTGACGGCGGTCGCGACGGACGCGGCGGGCAACAGCGCGACGTCGGCGGCCCGTGCGTTCACGGTGAACAACGCGGTGCCCGTGCCGGTGGGCTGCGTCAACAGCGCGGGGACGTGGCAGAACCTGGCTCACGCGAGCCAGAACGGGACGTTCACGGCCGAGTACGACGCGACGCCCTCGGCGGGGAACATCGACGGCGTGACCGGGCTTTCCCGCGGTCCCGCCTCGGGCTACGCGGCGCTGGCGGCGGTCGTGCGCTTCAACAACGCCGGACGTATCGACGCCCGCAACGGCGCGGCGTACGCCGCGGCGTCCGCGATCCCCTATACGGCGGGGGCGAAGTACCGCGTGCGTCTCGTCGTGAACACGTCGGCCAGGACCTACTCGGCATACGTGCGGCAGGGGGCGGCGACCGAGCAGCTCGTCGGCTCGAACTACGCCTTCCGCTCCGAGCAGGCGACCGTCGTCTCGCTCGACAACCTCGGGGTCCTGGCCTCGAGCGGCGGGACCTTGGCGTGCGCATTGGCGGTCAAGGCCGTGGACGCCACGGCTCCGGTCGTCTCGCTGACGGCTCCGGCCGCCGGCGCGAAGGTGTCGGGAACGGTGAACGTGACGGCGTCGGCGTCGGATAACGTCGGCGTGGCCTCGGTGCAGCTCAAGCTCGACGGCGCGAACCTGGGGCCGGCGCTCACCGCGGCTCCTTATGCGTACGCCTGGAACACGACGGGATCGCCCGACGGCGCGCACAGCCTGACGGCGGTCGCGACGGACGCGGCGGGCAACAGCGCGACGTCCGCGGCGAACTCGGTGACCGTGTCCAACACGGTTGCCGCGCCCGTGGCCTGCGTCAACAGCGCGGGGACCTGGCAGAACATGGCTTACATGAGCCAGGCCGGGTCGTTCACGGCCGAGTTCGACGCGACGCCCTCCGCGGCGAACATCGACGGCGTGATGGGGCTTTCCAAGGGCCCCGCTGCATCCTACAACGTGCTGGCGGCCGCCGTGCGCTTCAACAACGCCGGACGCATCGACGCCCGCAACGGCGGAGCCTACACCGCGGCGACCTCCATCCCTTATACCGCGGGGACGAAGTACCATGTTCGCCTGGTCGTGAACATGGCGGCCAAGACCTACTCGGCCTACGTGCGCCAGGGGACGGGAGCCGAGCAGCTCATCGGCTCGGGCTTCTCGTTCCGGTCGGGGCAGGCGAGCTCGACGTCCCTGGACAACCTGGGGCTGCTGTCGACGGGAGGGTCGGTCTCGGCCTGCGCGTTGGCCGTCAACGCGACGGCTCCTTCCTTCGGAGGCACGACGCCGGACAAATTCGGCGTCACGCGGCTGTATCAGACCGTCGCCGACGGCAAGGAGTGGTGGTCCACGTGGTCCAACGGCGTGGCCCGCACCTTCACCGGCGTCGACCCGCAGGACCCGTGGTTCAACGCCAACCACGGCAACGCCAGCTACAGCGTGGACGGCAACGGGCTGTTCAAGATCAGCGGTCCGGTGCCGCGCATGTACATCCACGACCCGCAAAAGCTCAAGAGCTGGCGCAACGTGGAGATGACGGTGTACGCCATGCGCGTGGCCGACTCCGGCACCGCGTATGGCGGCATCGTGGGCATCGCGCGCAGCAACCACGGGACCACGGGCGCGGAGACGTCCAACCTGTGCGACACGCGCGGGATGGGGGCGCGCATCCGCTACGACGGCTACACCGACATCGAGAAGGAGACGAGCCATCCCAGCTCGACGGCCGTCAGCCGCAAGCAGGTCTGGTCGGGCGGCATGCCCCACAACAAGTGGATCGGCTACAAGTACGTGATCTACGACCAGACCGACGGCAACGTGAAGGTCGAGACCTACCTCGACGAGACCGACGGCCTCGCCGGCGGCAGCTGGCGCAAGATCAACGAGATCGTCGATGACGGGACCAACATCGGCGTCGGCGGCGCGCCCTGCGCGTCCGGCATCGACCCGCGCCTGAAGCTCACCAACAGCGACGCGCGCCCGGGAAGCGAATCGGGCAAGCCGAACATCACGGTGTACTTCCGCTCCGACAACGTCGGGACGAACGGCCTGGTCTACAAGAAGATGAGCGTCCGGGAGATCAACCCCGGCGGCCTCTCCATCGCCTCGCTGGCGGACCCGGAGCCGGCGGCGGGCGTGGCGGCGACCACCGGCAAGGCGGCCCAGAGGTTCCTGAGCCCGGCGCGCCGGGACGGCGTCAATGATACCGCGCTGTTCGGCTCGAACGCCCAGGAGGTCCGCATCTTCGACGTGAGCGGACGGCCGGTGTTCCACCGGAACCGCGCCGGCGGCGCTCCCATCGCCTGGGACGGCACGGACGGGAGAGGCCGGGTGGTGGCGTCGGGCGTCTATGTCGCCAAGATCAAGGATTCCGTCGAGGGCGAGGTCTTCCAGTCCTTCGCCGTCGTGAAGTAAGCCGGCGCAAGAGCGTCGAACAGCTGGAACCTCGCTTTCATGGTCTCGCGGGAGAGCCTGATGTATTCTTAGGCATGATCTTTTCCCGCTATTACGGAGGCCGGACCCTCGACGCCGTCGCGGCCACGGTGAAGCGTCTGGACGGCGGCGGGATGCGCTCGTGCGTCGCGCTGCTGCCCGGGCTGCGTTTCCGGCCTCGCGGCGTCGACCGGGAGGCGTCCCGTATTCTCGGGATACTGCCGGCGCTCGATTCCGCGGGGCTCAAGGCCGACCTGACGGTCAAACCCTCCCAGCTCGGCCAGCGCTGGGCTCCCGCGAATTGCCGCGCCGCCCTCTCCGAGATCGCGCGGCGGGCCGGCGAGCGAGGGGCCTTCGTCTGGATCGACATGGAGCGCGCCCGCGACGTGGACCGGACGATCGACGACTTCCTGAGCCTGCGGCGCGAGCACGAGAACGTCGGCGTGTGCCTGCAGAGCTACCTGAGGCGCACCGAGGACGACCTGATGGCGCTTCTGCGCGGGCGGCACCCGGTGCGCCTGGTGAAGGGCTACTTCCGCGAGAGCCGCGCCGACCGCTTCGACACCTGGCATGAGGTCACCGCGAACATGAAGCGCCTGCTCGGCCCGCTCATCGCCGGGAGCGCCCGGCCGGCGCTGGGCACGCACGACGAGAGCGTGGTCGCGGAGGCGGCGCGCCAGCTCGCGTTGTACCCGCGGCCGGACTTCGAGTTTCAGCTTTTCCTCGGCGCCAAGCCGGGGCTCGCGGAAAGGCTGGTCCGCGACGGACGCTTCGTGCGGATCTACGTGCCTTACGGGAGGCTCGTCCGCTACTTCGTCCATACGCTTCCGCAGATGGACGTTTCGCGCAACGTGCAGCGCGTCCTGGGGCGCCCGGTCGTCCGCTAGTCGGCCGGAGGCGCCGGCCGGGCCTGCCGCTTCGCTATTTGTTCGAGCGTATCGAGTATGTGCGGCCGCAGCGTCCCCGCGTTCGCCAGCGCGCTCTCGGCGAGAACGCGGGCCTGCGACAGGCGCCGGTTCTGCGCCAAATAGACCATCGCGAGGTTGTTCGCGGCGCCGGGGTGGCCCGGCTCGAGATTGAGCACGCGCCGGTAGCGGCGGGCCGCCCTCCCGTATTTCCCCGCCGCGTAGGCGGCGTTGCCCAGGGCCATCCAGGCGCCCGTGTGCCGGGGATCGAGGACGAGCGCGCGCAGGTACTGCCGCTCGGCCGCCGCCGTCAGCCCTTGCGAATCGTAGGCGGCGCCGAGCCGGGCGTGCTCCTGGGCGGTGAGCGGGTCGGCCGCCCGGAACACGCGCGGCAGGCCCGCGCAGGAGGTCAAGGCCAGCGCGAGGGCGGCGGCGGCGAAGCGCCTCATGAGGGCAAGGACGCCAGCAGCGCCCATCGTCCGGTCATGTCCCAGATCCGCTGAAACCGCCGGTACGCCAGGAACTCGTTTTTGCGCTTTCCCGAATGGGCGATGACGCCGCCCCGGGCGTCGTCGTAGCCCGTCACGACCATGAAGTGGCCGACGGGCAGGAAGCGGAAGCCGAAGTTGACGAAGGCGATCACCGGCCGCCCGGCGTCGATCTCGCCCCTCAGCGTCTCGAGGCTCCCGCCGGTCATCTCCGCCTTCAGGCCGCGCGCGCGCGCCGCGAGCAGCAGGTCGACGGGCAAGGTCCCGCGCAGCTTCGCTTGATAGAGCTCCCGGCGCAGGTCCGCGGGCTGGGCGTGCCGCCCCCAGTACGTCAGGACGCTCGCCAGCGCCGAGGGCCCGCACTGATCGGAGCCGTCCGGGAAGAAGGGGACCTCCAGCCGCGGGACGTCCCATGACGCTCCCGCGTCCCGGTGCGCGCAGCCGGCGAGAAGCGTGAGCCCGGCGAAGGCCAGCGCCAGCGGCCTCATACCCTCTTCAGGAGGTAGACGATCAGCAGGACCAGGACGACGACGACGAGCAGCTCGACGACCAGCCCGCCGGGATGCACGGCGTCGATGCTCGAGGCGAGCTGATGGATCTCGCGGTCGGAGAGCTTGCTCAGGCGCGACTGCGTCTCGGCCTCGTCGAGCCCCAGGGCCTTGAGCTTGGCGCTCAGGAGCTTGGATTCGAGCGCGGTCGCGATCACCTTCATGTCCGCGTCGCGGACCGCGCCGGGGGCGGAGGCGTCGGCGACGATGCCCGAGGGCGCCAGGCTCGCCCAGCCCCTGTCGGGGCTCGCGATCAGGGCGGTCGTCGTCATTATCAAGGTGAGGCATAGGGTCCGCGCGAGGTGTTTTCGCATGGCAATCCTCCTTGGCTCGGTAATGATGTCATGAAGAAGCCTCGCTCGCCATGGAGGCGAGGCGACCGGCCCGTGATGATATTATTACGCGCGGTCGTCGCCGGGGACCTTGGACCCAGCGAAGGGAGTCGAAGGTCCCACGGCGAAGGTGGTGCGATTGCCCCTCCGCGATGCGGGAAATTCCTCTCACGAACGCGGCGGACGCGTGGTAGCATCACACCAATGAGCTCCCGCGTTCGCCGCGCGTCGGCCTTCGCCGTCTCGCTCGCCGTCGCCCTCGCGCCGTGGCCGGCGTGGGGCCAGGCGGCCCGGGTCGTCGCCCCTCTTTCCGCGCCGGGCTCCTCGGCCGCGGGCGCTTCCGTCGTGCGACCGCTGACCGCGGCGTCGCCGTCGTTCGCGCCCTCGCTCGCGACTCTCTCCGCTCCGTCGCTCCAAGCGTCCGGCTCGCCCGTTCCGCTCGAACGCGCGGCCGTCGTCGCCGCGGCGCGGGCGGCCTCTCCCAGCCGGATCGCGGCGGTCAAGGCCGTCCCGGCGGCGGCGCCGTCCAAAGCGCTCCCGCTCGTTCGTCCGGCCGTCCGCGTTCCCGGCGCGGCCGGCCTCTCGAGCCCGGAATTCTCTCGCGTCCCCGGCGCCGGCTTCGCCGAGTCCGTCCGGGCGCACGCCGTCGACCGCGGCTTCGAATTCGATGCGAGCCCCGCGGCCGGCGCCTTCGGAGCGGGCGCCGGGCGGCTTTCCGCCGCGAGCGCCGTCGAGCCCGTCCGCCGCGCCGAGCCTCCCGCCGTGAAGGAGCCGGCACGCGCGGGCCGGTCTCTTTCCTCGTCCTTATGGTTCATCCTGGGCAATGTCGCGCTCATCCAGCTCGGCGTCGAGGCGATGAGCCTGGCGGTTCCGCAGTTCGCGCTCGGCGCCTTCGGCTACGGAACGATGGCCGCGGTTTCCGCGGCCTCCTCGATCGCGCTGGCCGCCGGCAGCCTTCTCGGCAGCTGGTCTTCGGATAAGTTCGGGCCGGAGCGCACCTACATCGGCACGCTCGGCGCGCGGGTGGCCGTGACCGCGGCCTTGGCCGGGCTTTACGCGACGGGCTTGCTGCCGGCCGCGGCCTTGGTCGGCCTGTTCGCCGCGGACTTCGTGCTGCACTACATGAACTACGTCTCCCTCGACGCGCTCGCCCCGCGCTGGCTCGGCGACGACCCGGGGCGGCTCAACCGGTTCGGCGTGCGCCGTCAGATCGCGATCGACGCCGCCGGCCTGCTCGGGCCCTTGGCCGCCGGGATGGCGATCGCCGTGTGGAGCTACGGCTCGGTGTTCTGGGCCTACCCCGCTCTCTTCGCCCTTTCGACCGTCGGGGGCCTGCTCGCTCTGCGCGGCCGCGCGACGCGCTTCGTGATGGCCCGGGCCGGCGTCGTCAAGAAGACCGACGGCTGGCGCCGGACCCTGGGGACCATCGCCGCGACGCCCGCCCTGCGCTGGTCCGTGCTGGGCTTCGCGCTGGTCACCGTGGTCATGATGTCGCTCTACTTCCTGGCCGGGCCCGCCTTCGGGGCCGCCGCCGCGGCCGCCTCGGGAGGGTCGGCCGCGCAGATCACCTCCGTGATGACCGGGCTCTTCGCGGGGGGAGGGGTCCTCGGCGCGCTGCTGCAGCTGCGGCTGACCAAGCGCATCGAGAAAGACGGCGCCCTGACGCCGGCGGGAGGCCGAGAGGCCCGCAAGGCCCGGGCCCTTCTGCGGCAGATGGGCTGGAGCCTGGCGGCGATGGGCCTGGCGACCCTCTCGTTCTGGGCGCTGCTCGGCACGGCCCCCCTCGCGGTGTTCTCGATCTTCGGCTTGTCCGTTCCGCTCTATCTCGCGCAGCTGCTGATGATTCCGCTCGGCGCGGCCTGGGCCGTGCCGACCGTGGGCCTGGTCACCATCCTCCAGTCCCAGACGGCCGCCGGCGCCAAGGCCAAGGTCGCCGGCATCAACCGCTTCCTGGCGATGTTCGCGTCCTTCGTGCTCTCGCTCGCGCTCGGGGGGCTGTTCACGGGGCTCGCGGGCGCCGCGGGGTTCGTCGCGCTCGCCGGGATCATGACGGCCTTCGCCGCCGCGACGCTCTTCGTCGGTTGGCGTCTCTCGCGCGCCGGGCGCGAGAGCGCCGGCGAATGAAATTCGCGGCGCTCGCCGTTCTGGCCCTCGCGGGGAACGCGGCGGCGGGGGAATTTTCCCCGAAGTACGCCCCGGAGGAGAAGCCTCTCGCGGTTGCGCTGAAGCGCGCTCCCGCGCACATCCGCTCCGCGCCCGCGCCCGACTTTTGGGCCTTGATGCCGTATTACGAGGGCATGCGCGGCCCGCACTCCGCCTCGGCGGCGAGCGCGGCCATGGTGCTCAACGCGCTGAGGCAAGGCTTCCGCTATTCGAGCGCCGATGAGCTGATCACCGAGGAGGCCCTCTTGAGGGCGACGGCCGAGCGGGGCTGGGCGGATCGCCTCGCCGGCGAAAAGCCCGCGGGCGTGGACCTCGCGGCGTTCGGCGCCCTCTTCGAGTCGAGCCTTTCCACCTACGGCGTGAGCGCGTCGGTTCGGACGATCCCGGTCGCGGGCTCGGACGCCGCCGCCGTCGCGTCGGTGCGGAGAATCCTGGCCGACAATGAGCGCTTCGACGGGGACTTCCTGATCGCGTTGTACAAGCAGAGCGTTTTCACCGGAGATCCCGAGGGGGCCGTCGGCGTGTACGCGCCGGTCGGCGCCTTCGACGCCGCGCGCGACGCGGTTCTCATTTTCGAGACCGACCGCAAATGGTACGAGCCGTACTGGGTGTCCCTGGACACCTTCGTCCAGGCCCTCGCCTCGCTGCGCGACGCCGAGGGAAGGCCCGCCGGCGGGCTTACGGAGATTCGGGCGAAGGAGATTCCGCCGGCCCCGTCGAAACGGAGACCTTGACCGGAGGGAGGGCGAGGCGGCCGCGCCAGAGGCCCGCGCGCACGGTCGAGGTCGAGGGATAAAGGAACTCGGTCCCGTAGGCCAGGGCGTAGCTCGTGGTCTCGAGCGCCAGCAGAGGGCCCTCGGCGGTCCGGTTCTGCTCGAAGCACAGGGTTCGGCCGGGGGGAATCTTGACCTGCTCCGTGAGCGCGCCCGAGGCCGTGCTCGACGACGGCAGCGTCTCGTAGGCCCGCAGGCTCTCGCCGACGCCGAGGACGAGGGGGCGCAGCGCCGCGTCGCGCACGAAATCCACGAAAGCCGCCTTCTTGCCCGGGTTCTGGATCTCGACGAGCAGCGAGACGATCTCTCCGGGGGCGAAGACGGTCTTGGCGGGGCGCGCCCGGGCGCGCAGGCCGCCCGAGGCCTTGCTCCAGCCCCGCGCGGGCGGCAGTTCCGGTAGGCCGCAGAGCTCCGAGCGCTTCAGCGGATCGGCGGGCCGGGCCTTGAGCCTCGCGTCCAGGTCGAAGTAGACGAGCGAGAACGGGTCGACGCGGGCCTTGCGGAATTTAAGGGCCCAGTGAAGGTGCGGTCCGGTGACGCGTCCGGTCGCCCCGACCTTGCCGATGACCTGGCCTTTCTTCACCATGTCGCCCGGCTTGACCCCGATCTGGGAGAGATGGGCGTACTGCGAGGTCAGGCCGAGGCCGTGGTCGAGGATGACGGTGTTGCCCGCGTAGAAAAGCGGGTCGGCGAGCAGAACCTTCCCGGCGGCCGGGGCGCGCACCGGCACGCCCGTTTTGGCCCGCAGGTCCATGCCGGAGTGCGGCGCGCGCGGCTGGCCGTTGAACAGGCGGCGTTCGCCGAAGCGCGCCGTCGGGGCGCCCGGGATCGGCGAGGCGAACGTGCCGTCGAACAGGCGCTTCGCCTCGGTTTTGGAGAACAGCTGGTGCAGCCGGGCGGCCTCGGCCTCGGCGCGTTCGGCGTCGCTCTTGTCGGGCGTGACGAATTTCTGATTGACCGAGAGCTCCGCGACGGGGAAGCCCGCGTCCACGACGTGCAGGGTCCGGCTCGCGCGCGCCGGCCTGCCTCCGGGGGCGCGCAGCGCGGTCTCGAGCGTGGCCGGACCCGTCGAGAAATCGAGGTCGAGGCCGGCGAAGGCGAGCCAGGTCCCCGTCGCGGGGCCCGCGAAGAATTCCAGCGCGAGGCCGTTCAGCGACGCTTCCGGCGGGGCCTTGGCGTCGTGGCCGGCGACGCTCAGGAGGATGAGCTCGCCGGGGTGGAACGCGCGCGCCTCGACCTCGAGCGTCGGGCCGGACGGGGCGGACGCGCGGGCGGGCGCGCAGGCCAGGAGCAGGACGGCGGCGAGGGCGGCGATCATTCGACCATCTTCTTATACAACACCCGGGCCTTCGCGTTCGAAGGCTCCGCCCTCAAAACTTCTTCCAAATGGACCGAGCACTGCTTCAGGCGTCCTTTTTCGCAGAGAAGCTTGGCGAGGTTCAGCCGCGAGTCGATCTGCCCGGGAGAGGCGGCGAGCGATTTTTCCCACCAGGCGATCGCCGCGTCGAAGTCGCCCGCGAGGTAGGCGAGATTGCCCAGGTTGTTCAGCGGGCCGGGGCGGGACGGGTCGAGCTCGGCGGCGAGGGCGAAGGCCTCCCGCGCCCCGTCGAAATCCGAGGCCTTCGCTTTGAGGAATCCGAGCGCCTCGGCCGCGTCCGCGTCCCGCGGGGCGCGGGCGAGGCGGTCTCCGGCCGCGCGCAGGAGCGCCGCGTCGGCCCCGGCGTGAAAGGGCGCCTCCCGCGCGTTGCGCCGCACGGCGAGGGCCGGCTGGACGGCGAGGGCGAGGAAGAAAAGCAGGACGGCCGCCGTGACGGCCGCCGGCGCGGGCGCTCCGCCCGTCCGGGCGGGAAACGCCGCCGCGAGCAAAGCGAAGGCGGCGAAGGCCGAGGCGCCGAAGCGCAGGTCCGGCGAAACCAGCGCGGCCGAGAACAGGGACAAGGCGCCCGCCGCGGCCGCGCCCCGGGCGAGGCGCCCGTCCGCCGCGTCGTCGCGGCGAAGCAGCGCCCAGGCGGCGACGGGCACGCCGGCGAGCGCCGCCAGACCGAGCGGCCCGGTCTCGGCCAAGGTCTGGAGGTACTCGTTGTGGGCGAAGTTGACGATGACCTTGCCCTCGGGCCAGCGCGCCCTCAGCGCCTCGGAGGCGAAGGCCGGAAACTCGAGATGGAAGCGCCCGAGGCCGCAGCCGAGCAGCGGGTGGGCGCGCCATAAGGACAGCGCGTCGCGCCAGATCAAGGCGTGCGTCCATTCGCGCGCCTGAAACGCCCACGCCGCGGCGCCGGCCAGAGCGGCGGCCGCGCCGAGGGCCCCCGCGAGCATTCGCCCGCGCAGGCGCGCCAGAGCCCACAGCGTCAGCCCCGCCAGGAGGCCGAACACCGCGGCGCGCGAGTGCGTCAGCAGCAGCCCGGCGGCCTGCAGGGCGGCGGCCGCCGCCCACCAGCCGCGGCGCCGGCCCGGCTCCCACGCCGCGGCCAGCGAGATCGGAAGGGCCGAGGCCAGCGCCGTGCCGAGGAAGATTGGGTTGCCGAAGCTCGCGAAGGGCCGGGGCGCCCCGCCCGCCGCCTCGAAGACCGCCCACGCGGCCGCGGCCGCGGCTCCGGCGCTCCAGGCCGCCGGAAAAAAATCGGGGCCCGTGAGGGCGAAGGAGCGCCCGGCCGTCCAGAAGACCAGCCCGCAGAACAGCAGGCGCGCGGCCTCCGTCTGCGAGACGGAGAGATCGGGCGACAAGGCCCAGAAGAGGAGACCCGCCGCGGCGAGCGCGGCCACGGGGACGTCGAGCGGGGAGCGGCGCCCCTCGCGCCGATAGGCCAGAAACGCGCCGGCGAGCAGGACGACCGCCTGCACGGCGAGCAGCTTCGCGCGGATGAGCTTCTGGTCGGGGACGAGCCAGAAGGCCGCCGCCCCCAGCGCCCAGAGGGCGACCGCGGCCTTAGGCATGCAAAGAGGCGACGATCCGGTCCTGAACCTTGAACATGCGCGCTTTGGCGGCGGGGCGGTGGTCGTCGTGGCCGGTCAGATGCAGGGCGCCGTGGACGGCGAGCGTCGAGGCCTCGACGGCGACGGAATGGCCGAGGGCTTTCGCCTGACGCCGGGCCATCCACGAGGAGATGAAGATGTCCCCGATCGGGGTCTCATTTCCTGTCAGCCCCGGAACGGCCTCGTGGGAGAAGGAAATGACGTCGGTATCGTAGTCGTGGCCGAGGTAATGGCGGTTCATGCGCAGCATCGCGGCGCGCCCGAGGAACACGACGTTGACCTCGCCCCGGCGGCCGGCGGCCTTCCTCGACGCGCCGAAGGCCAGGCGCACCGCCTTCTGATAGAGCGCGCCCCTGCGGGCGGCGGCCGGCAGCGACGCCATGCCCGCGATGATGATCCTCATGACGTCTTCTCGTCCCATTTGTCGTAGGCGCGGATGATGCGCTTGACGATCGGGTGGCGGGAGACGTCGACCTCGCCCATGCGCACCGTCGCCATGCCCTCCACGCCCTTGAGGATCTCCAGCACGCGCACCAGCCCCGAGGTCGCGCGCGCGCCGAGGTCGTTCTGCGTGGTGTCGCCGGTGACGACGGCCTTGGAGCCCGTGCCCATGCGGGTGAGGAACATCTTCATCTGCTCGGGCGTGGTGTTCTGAGCCTCGTCGAGGATCATGAACGCGTCCTCGAACGTGCGCCCGCGCATGTAGGCCAGCGGCACGATCTCGATGACGTCGTTGTCCCGCCAGGTGCGGAAGCGCTCGCCGCCGAGGAGCGCGATGAAGGCGTCGTAGAGAGGGCGCAGGTAGGGGTTCACCTTCTCCATCAGGTCGCCCGGCAGGAAGCCGAGCTTCTCGCCCGCCTCGACGACCGGGCGCGAGAGCACGATCTTCGTCACGTGGCGCTGCTCGAGGGCGCGCAGGGCGCAGGCGACCGCGAGAAAGGTCTTGCCCGTGCCGGCCGGGCCGATGCCGAAGGTCAGGTCATGCTCGCCGATTGTATCGCAGTACTTCTGCTGGTTCGGCGTGCGCGCCCGCAGGACCTTGCCGCTGTGGGCGCGGTAGAGGCCGTCCTCGGGCAGCGACGGCGCGTCGAGGTTGATCGGCTCGAAGCCGCGCGGATCGACGGGGGCGGCCCGCCGCCGCAGGGCCTCGATCTCGGCGCGCAGTCGCTTGGCGGCCTTCTCCACGCGCTGGGCGCTTCCCTTGACCGTCAGAGACAGGTCGCCGCTCTCGGCGTCCTGGCGCAGGAATATCTCCACTCCGAAATCCCTTTCTAATTCGCGCAGGCGGGCGTCCTGCTCGCCGAGCAGACGGACCGTCTCGGCCTGGCCGTTGAGGCGTATGAGCTTGCTGGTCATGAAGCGATCCCCCGTGAAAAGTCCGCGAGCCCGAGCCGGGCGCCGACCGCGCGGCAGGCGTCGAGCGCCGCCGACGGGCCCCGGCCCTCGAGCGCCGACGACCAGCGGGCCTGCGCGTCGCGCAGGCGCCAGGTGCCGGCGAGCAGGCCGGCGTCCCAGAGCACGTCGAGCCAGCGCAGGGCGCGTGAGACCCGCGCCGAGTCGATGGGCTCCGAGACGACGGCCTCCATGTGCCGGTGCAGCCGGTCCTCGAGCTCCGAGGACCATGGCAGCTCGGCGGCGTTGAAGGCATGCACGGCCGACTCGGAGAGCAGCTGAAGCACCGCCTCGTCCTCCTCGCCGCCGCGGCGGAAGGCGGCCATGCACTCGACCCACCGCTTGAGGTAGGCCGCCCGCGACGCGCCGAGCGCGCCCTCGCCCGCCAGCGCCTTGACGACCTCGGAGCGCTCGTCGTTGAGAACGGCGTCGAGCCCGAAGCGTGCGGCGCCGAAGCGCTCGTCCATGGCGGCGCGGAATTCGTCGTCCGTCAGGCGCAAAAACTGGTCCCCGACGAGGACCGGATCCAAGGGATCCCGGCGCGGGGAGAGCCAGCAGGCGAAGTCGAGGCGGTCGGCGCGATGGACGAGGGCGTGGAATTCGGCGCTCTGGTGCGTATCCACGGTTCGGACCGACACATCCCTGATCGACAGGGTCCGCGAACGGCCGGCGAGGCCGGCCTTGTCGGCACGGAACGCGGGGCCGGCCTTCCATCGCAGGAGCGGAGGCTCCGGCGCCGGAAGGTCGAGATGGTCGAGCATGGCCGCGTGCGCGGCCGCCCGAGGCAGGCCGACGCGCGCCGAGGCGACCAAGGTCCTCCAGACCTTAGCGCCGTTCCCGTAGCACGGCATGTTCGACACGCACGACTCCAGCCGCCAGACGAAGCTCTCCTCGGGGTCTTCGCCGAGGAGCTTGGCCAGGTCGATCGCGCGCGCCGCGCGCGTCAGGCAAAGCACGGCCTCGACGCCGGAGATGTCGTCGAAGAACCAGCCGCAGCTCGTGAACATGGCCAGGCGCTCGCGCTGCATCATCAGCAGCTCAAGGGCGCGCGTCTTCTCCTCCGCGGTCAGCGGCCGCTTGGCGCGCGCCTTCAAGAAGGCGGAGGCGCGCTCGCCTCCGGGCTCGAGCCACATCGCCGCCGATTCATCGCGGACCTTCCACGGGTCGTCGAAGAAGCGCGCGGCGTCGTCCTCGTAGAACGCGTCGAGGCGGTGCGCCAGCTTGTTGAGCGCGTCGCGCAGGCCCGTGCGCCATTCCTGGTTCCAGGCCGGCAGGTGAGAGGATCGACAGCCGCAGTCCTTGTCCCATCTACCGAGCCCGTGGTCGCAGCTCCAGGCCGTGTTCTCGCGGATGCGGACCTCATGCGGCGGGGGGAACAGGGCCAGAAACCGGGCGGGATCGATCGCGGGGATGCCATCCGCCTTGAGGAGGTCGAGCGTCAGCGCCAGCACGCGCTCCGCTCCCGGGTGGTGATGTCCGTAGAATTCGCCGTCGGAAGCGACGTGGACGAGCTGAGCCGCGTCATTGGGCATCAGGCGAGAGTGCACGGCCGCGGCGAAGTGCTCCGCGCTGACCATAGTCTCGCCGCTGACGATTCCCGTCGACAGGCGATGATGGTAGAAGAAGATGACGAGGCTCTTGGACGGGTCCTTGGGCGAGACCCATAAGTAAGGAGTCTTGGGGTCGAGGTGCTCAGCGTCGACCTTGACCCAGTCGTCTGAGCCCAGGCCTTTGACCGCTTCGCCTTGCTTGGGGTCGAGTATGGTGAATTCGACGCCGCACCCGGCGAGCACCTCGAGCGTCTCGACGTCCACCGCGGTCTCGGGCAGCCAGAGGCCTTTGGCTTCTCTTTTATAGCGATGCCGGAACTCGGCCAGCCCCCAGCGCACCAAGGTCTCCTTGTCGCGGCGCGACTCGAAGGGCAGGATATTGTGAAAATAGGGCTGGGCGATGGCCGTCTGCGTGGCGGCGTCGGCGGCGAGCACGCGGCTGAGGAGGGCGGGCCGCTCCTTTTCGAGCCAGGCGAGCAAGGTCGGGCTGAAATTGTAGGAAAGCCTCTTGAGGGTCTCGTCGTAGGCGATCGTGCGCCCGTCGCTGCCTGCGCGCACGCCCAAGGTGATCGGCCCGTAGCACTCCTCGGCGATTCGCGCGTTCCAGTCGTGGAACGGGGCCGCCGAGCCCTCACGGTCGACCGCGCCCGTCCACGGGTTCTCCCGCGGGGGCTGGTAAAAATGGCCGTGGACGCAGATGTGCCGGTGGCTCACGAGGTCATTGTAACCATTTCGCCCCGGGTCGCGCAGGGGAGGAACTCGCGACGGCGCGAGCCGCCGCGGCTGTTTCCGGAAACAGCTCAGCCGCCGGTGAGGAGGCTCATCGCTTCCGCCGCTCCAGCGCGCGGCGCACGCGCTGGACGATCACTTCCTTGGCGGCGGGCTTCTTGATGTAGTCCTCGGCGCCCAGCGCGAGCGCCCGGGCCTCGCCTTCTTCTTCGGCGGTGAAGAAGATCACGGGCGTATCGATCCTCTTCTGCGCCTTGATCTCCATCAGCTTGAGGCCGTCGAGGTTGGGCATGTTGACGTCGGACAGGATGAGGTCGAAGGTCCCCGCCGCGAGACGGGAGAGGGCCTCGACGCCGTCGGCGGCGGTCGTGACGGCGTAGCCTTGGTTCTCGAGCACGCGCTGGATCAGGAAGCGGGTGTCGGCGTCGTCCTCGGCGACGAGTATCGTTGCCGTAGCCTTCCCGGCGTCCATGATGATGGCGGGAGGTTTTGGGGGCGTATTGGTCCGATTCGCGGCCTCGGCCGAATTCGACGGCACGGGATCGGCGGCCGCGATCTTGGCGCCCGGTGATCGGCGGTATTCCGACTCCTCGAGCAAAACGTTCTCGTAGACGTTGCGGGCGTCGAAGAGCAGGGCGCGGACCTTCTCGACGGCGTGGTCGACGATCAGGATATCGCCGCGTTGCCGGGCGAAATCGCGGATCTGGGAGATCGGGACGTCGCGGCGGATCATGTCCGAGATCTCCGGGTAGAACTTCACGATCTCGTAGATGCCCTCACGGCCGAGGAAGCCCGTGCCGCCGCACTTGAGGCAGCCGACGGGGCGCGCGACCTGGGCGGGGATGTCGTCGGTGAACGGGGCGAACCAGGCGCGCTCCTCGTCCGTCGTCGGCCCGGTCTTCTTGCAGTGAGGGCAGAGGCGCTTGAGCAGCTTCTGGGCGATCACGCCCAAAATACTGTCGGCCATGGCCCCGCGCGTGATGCCGATGCGCTCGAGGCGGAAGATCGCCGTCGTCGCGTTCGTCGTGTGCACGGAACTGATCGTCAGGTGGCCGGTGCTCGAGAAGTCGATCGCCATCTTCGCGGAGAAGGGGTCGCGCATCTCGCCCAAGAACAGGATGTCGGGGTCCTGGCGCAGCGAGGACTTCAGCAGGGCTTCGAAGGTGAGGCCCGCCTTCTCGTCGACCTGCTGCTGGTTGGCGCTGGGGATGCGGTACTCGACCGGGTCCTCGACGGAGATCAGGCTGCGCTTCTTGCAGTCGATGTGCTGGAGAAGGCTGTAGATCGTCGTCGTCTTCCCCGAGCCCGTCGGCCCGGCGATGACGATCAGCCCGTGGTTGCGGTGGGCGAAGTCCACCATGTGCTTGACCTGCGCGGGGGACATCCCGAGCTCCTCGAGAGGCTTCGCCTTGGCCCAGGGCTCGAGCAGGCGCAGGATCAGGCTCTCGCCGGCCGGGGTGCAGGTCGTGGCGAGGCGCAGGATGAAGGTGCGGCCGTCGATCTCGAGCTCCATCGACCCGTCCTGGGGCTTGCGCCGTTCCGCGATGTCGAGCCGGCCCTGCGCCTTGAAGCGGGTGATCAGCTGCAGGCCCGTCAGGGATTTGAGCTGGTAGACCTCGCGCATGTCTCCGTCGATGCGGAAGCGCACGACGGTCGCGTCGCTCTTCGGCTCGATGTGGATGTCGCTGGCGCGCTCGTAGACCGCGCTGTCGAGGATGTTCGCCGAGATCTCGGCGATGGAAACCTCCTCGAGGCCGTCGTCGAGGCGGGACTTGAGCCGGTCCTTGTCGGGCCGCTTTAGCAGCATCGCGATGTTCGGGGGTTCGGTGACGAGTATGCGGGCCTCGGCGCCCTCGGCGTAGCGGCCGAGCAGGCCGAGGAGCTCCCGGTTGAACGGGTCACCCACGACGAAGGCGGGCCCTCGAGCGTCCTCGACCGCGATCACCTGATTCTTCCGGCAGAACGGGGCCGGCAGGACGCCGAGGCGGATCGTCTCGGGATTGATGTTCGCGAGATACTCCAGTCCCGCGGATTCCGCGGCGAGCTTGACGGTCGCGAAGCGCGGCCGCTGCGCGTCGGGCGCCCAGGCCGCGGCGACGAGGCCCTCCTTCAGCCCGGCCCAGCGGCCCTTGGTCCGGGCATGCTCGGCGACGGCCTCGAGCAGGGACTTCTTGTCGAGAGGCTTGGCGAGGAAGCCCACCGCGCCCGCGGCCAGCGCCTGCGTCTTGTCCTGCGCGGTGTCGAGCGCGGTCAGGAAGATGACGGGGATCAGCGCCAGCTCCGGGTCGGACTGGAGCTGGGCGCAGAATTCGTAGCCGGTCGCGCCGGGCATCATCACGTCGGTCAGGATCAGGTCGGGGCGGCCGGTCTTCAGCCATTCGAGCGCCGCTTTTCCGTCCGGAAAGGGACGCACGGCGTAGCCGCCGTTGACGAGGATTCGCTCGATCAGCATCCGCATGCTGTCGTCGTCCTCGACGCTCAGGATCAGGGGCTTGAGGGCTTCGCTCATGGATAGATCACCTTCACCTTGTCGAGGTAGAGCCCGATCGCCTCGAGATGGGCTTTCACGCCCGCGGGGTCGGCGGACTTCGCCGCGGCCTCGATGCGGCGGCTTTCGTCGCTGAGGGGTTGAAATCCGAAGCTGGCGCCCGCGCCCGTCAGCTTGTGGCTCGCGGCGGCGATCTCCTTGTAGTCTCCTCGTTCGAGGGCCCGCCGCATCGCGGAGGCCTCGCGCCGGCAGTTGTCGAGGAACGGCGGGATGAGATCGGCGAACTCGGGATCTGCGGCGATGAGGATGCGATCATCGCCGGCAGGCGCGGGACGGGCGCCGAGTTCGCGCGCGACGGCGGCCAGGAGGTCCTCGAGGCCGAAGGGCTTGCGCACCGTCGCCGTGAAGCCCGCCTCGAGGCAGCGGCGCAGGTCGCCGGGCTCCGTGTTCGCGGTCAGCGCGAGCATGGGAACCGGAGCGCGATTTTGACCTTTCTCCCATTCGCGCATGCGCGCGACCGCCGCGAGGCCGTCGAGCACCGGCATCTGGATGTCCATGACGACCGCGTCGAATTCCCCGGCGAGGAACATCTCCACCGCGGCCCCGCCGTCCTCGGCGAGGACGACGGCGTAGCCCGCCCGCGTCAGGCACAGCTGCAGCAGCGCGCGCAGCGCGGGGGTGTCCTCGACGGCGAGAACCCGGGCGCTCACCGCTGGAGGGTTTCGCCGCGCGGGACGATCACGAGGCCGCTCGGATCGACGAAATAGCGCTTCGCGTCCTCCTCGGCGTTGAAGCCGACCTTCAGCTTCGTCGGGATCTCGTTGAAGCGGTCCACGATCACGCGCTTGAGGTGGGCTTCGGAGCGGACCTTGCAGAAGTCCATGATGATCGAGTCCTCGATCACCGCGCCGTCGTGGATGTGCACCCCGCGCCCGATGATCGAGTTCTTGATCGTCGCGTTGCGCACGAAGCAGCCGTCGCTGATGATGCAGTTCGTCAGCTTGCCGTCGAGCACTTTGGCAGGGGGGCCGTCGTAGCGCCCGGAGTGGATGAACCAGCGGCGATTATTGAGGTTGAGCCGGGGTCGGGCTCCCAGTATGTCCATGTTCGACTGGTAGTACGCGCTCAGCGTCCCCACGTCGCGCCAGTAGGATTGCTCCTCGTACGGCTTGAGCCCGGGCAGCACGTTGGTCGAGAAGTCGTAGGCGTACAATTTATGGGATTTCAGGATGGCCGGGAGGACGTTCTTCCCGAAGTCGAGATCGCTTTCGTCTTTGTGGTGATTCTTGAGCAGATCCACGAGAACGTCCTTGGTGAAGACGTAATTGCCCATCGACGCCAGCGCGTGGGTCGTGCTTCCCGGCATCGGATCCGCCGTCAAAGGCTTCTCGACGAAGCCGGACACGCGCCCCTTCGCGTCCGTCTCCACGATGCCGAAGGACGGGACGCTCTTCAAGGGGACCGGGATCGTCGAGATCGTCACGTCGGCGCCTTTCTCGACGTGCCACTGCACCATCTGCCCGACGTCCATGCGGTAGACGTGGTCCGCGCCGAAGACGACGACGAAGTCGGGGTCGTAGTCGTGGATCAGGTTCAGGTTCTGGCGCACCGCGTCCGCCGTCCCGCGGTACCACATCGTGCCCAGGCGCATCTGCGGGGGCACGACGGTGATGAAGTGCTCCCGCGTGAGGCCGGCGGTTCGCCAGTTGGAGCGCAGGTGCTCGATGAGGCTCTGCGACATGTACTGCACGAGAACGTAGATCGAGAGCATGCCCGAGTTGACGAGGTTGGAGAGGACGAAATCGACGATGCGGTACTTGCCGCCGAAGGGCACGGCCGGCTTGGAGCGCTCGTGCGTCAGCGGGTGCAGGCGCTCGCCCTTGCCGCCGGCCAGCACGATCGCCAGGACGCGGCGCGTCGGCGCGATGTTGGGCTTGCTAGGGCTCGCCATAGGGATCCTCTCCGTAATCGATGTCGTCCAAGACCTCGGCGTGCTTGGGCTTCTTCTTCACGGGTACGGGGTCGATGGACGGGCCGGCTGATTCCTCCTCGCCGCGCTGCGCGCGCGCCTTCGCGCGCAGGGCTTCGAGGTCCGCCTCCTGCCGGTGCCGCTGGGAGCCCTTCAGCTGCTCGTCGTCGAGCACCAGGACGTCGCGGTTGACCTCGATGCCGGCCGTGATCTGGGTCAGCCCTTCCGTCGTGATCCCGGTCGAGACGCGCACGGGGAGATAGGTGGCGCCGCCTTCGCGGATCAGCGCGCCGGTGGGCACGTAAAGCACGTCCTTCTTCGACATGGGCACGATCTCGCCTTCCCATTCGGTGCCCGGATTGAAGTACCGGTCCGGCGACATGAGCAGGGTAAAGGTGCCGCCGGGCGTGACCTTTTCCCCTTGGATGTCGAGGATGAACTTGGCCACCCGGCCCTTGAGCCGGCGCTTCGGGTCGTTGAGCGGCCAAAAGACCAGGTCCTGGCCGTCGCGGATCCAGGAGGCGTCCTCGGGCCGGACGCGGGCGACGAGCTTGAGCGTCGACGCCGCCTCGAACATCACCGACTCGGGCCGCACCCAGGTCTTGGGCTTCAGGAAACTCTTGAGGATGAAGCACGTGTCCGGACAGCGCGCCGAGGTCGGCCGGTAAACGCGCTGCCAGCGGTCCTCGAGGATGTCCACGTTCTGCGCGCCCTTGGAGTCGAGCATCGCCGCGAGCTCCTTATGGGCCAGGAACGCGAGATGCTGGTCGGCGCCGCGCCAGACGTATGTCGAGGTCAGCACGCTCTCGACGCGGCCCTCGATCGTGGACTTGATGCGGAAGATGTCGTCGGCGATGACCGTGCCCGTGACCTTCACCCGGATCTCGAGGTTGCCGCGCTTGACCTTGGCGGGCATCGCCGCGCCCGCGTGGGCGGCGAGGAAAACGAGGCCGGCGCAGAGAATCCGCTTCATGGGGGGAGGGTAGCAAATTGGCCGACGTGCAATTGTAAGGGGAAAACGAGGGCCGCGCAATGGGCAGAAGCTCCCAGTTTGCTTCCCGACTGACGGTACCGTCAGTCGACTGTTTCCGGAAACAGTTGCCGTCGACTTGTCAAAGTCGCTCGCGCCGCTGGCTTAAGAATCGTGCTAGAATCGGCTCATGAAACCGATCCTCCTCGCCGCCCTCCTGGCCGTCCCCGCCTCGTCGTTCGCAGCGGAGTTCGACGCCTCCGTCGCCCAAGGCCTGACCATGGCCCGGACCGCCGTCGAGGGCAACGAGAACCTCGCCCTGGCCGCCCTGTACGAGCGCCTGTTCGTCCTCCAGGACAAGCGCCGCGAGACGGAACTGCGCTCGGATGAGGCGGAGCTGGCCATCGAGGACATCGTCGTGGCCTACCGCAAGTACGATGACCGCATGACCCCCGGGCTTATCAAGGAGATCGCGGCGAACCCCGATCACCGCGACTACCCGAACATCACCGAGCGCGAGAAGCTCCAGATCATGGCCTCGGTCCGCGAGAAGCTGCGCGTCCAGAAGCTGGCCGTCCTCGAGCTCAAGCGCATCGCCCGCGACGCCGACGAGGTCAAGGCCATGATCGCCGAGAACCTGGCCCGAAGGGCGCCCGCCAAGCCCTGATCGGATAGCCGGGGAGCTCGCGCGCGGCGCGAGCTCCGAACTGTTTCCGGAAACAGTTCGCTACTTGCGAAAGATCAGGCTGCCGAGCGTCATCGCGACGCAGGCGGAGAGGTTGAGGCTTCGGGCGCGCGGGTCGATGGGAATCCTGCGCTCGCGGCCGGGCCAGCGCGCGTGGACCTCGTCGGGAAGACCGCCCGTCTCGGAGCCGAAGACGAGGGTGGCGCCGGGCGCGACCTCGCCGGGGTCCCAGTCCTTCTCGGCCTTGGTCGAGAGCAGCCACATCTCGCGCTCGGGCTCGACGCTGATCATCCAGTCCTTCACGCTGTCGTGCTGCTTGAGGTCGAGGTTCGGCCAGTAGTCGAGGCCCGCGCGCTTGAGGTTCGCGTCGGTGATCTTGTAGCCGAGCGGGTGGACGAGGTGCAGGCGGCAGCCGAGCGCCATGCAGGAGCGCCCGATCTGGCCGGTGTTGCCCGCGATGTCGGGGCGGACCAGCACCACTTCGTACCTCGGCACCGCTTTATTTAGAAGCGGTCTGAAGGGCCGGCAGGGCGGCCTTCTCGGCGGCGATGATCGGGTTCTCGCCCTTCCAGCCGTCGCGCAGGAACGCCTCGTACGTCCAGGGCATGAGGTTCTTGAACTGGGCGGCGAGCGCCTCGCCGTAGGCCTGGATCTCGAGCTGGGCGTGCGCGTCGGCGCGCAGGGCCACGAAGTTCATGAGGCTGCGGGCGTTGACCGTCCAGTAGAACTCGGTGTAGAGGTTGACGGGCAGGACCATGCGGGCCATCTCGCGGGCCACGCCGTGCTCGATCATCTTTTTATAGGTGTTGAGGGAGGCGTCGACCTGCTTGGCGAACATGTCGTGAAGGGTCTTCTGGTCGAGCTCCGCGGAGGCCGAGGACGCTTGCTTGTTTTTCTTATCCTGGCCGCGCCACTTCGCGGGCATGTAGAAGTAATCTTTGACTTCGGTGTACCGGAACGACACTTCGTTGTAGGCGGCGAAGCGATGGCGGAACCACTGGCGCGCGACGAAGATCGGGGCGGAGACGTGGAACTTGAAGACCGCGTGCTCGAAGGGCGTGAGGTGGGAGTGCTTGAGGAGGTAGGCGATGAGCTTCTTGTCGGCCTCGGGGCCTTTGGAAACGCCGCCGTAAGAAACGCGCGCGGCGTCGACGACGCCCTGGTCGCCGCCCATGAAGTCGACGAGGCGCACGAAGCCCTTGTCGAGCACCTTCACCTGCTCGGTGTTGAGAGTGGTTTTGTCGGTCATCGGAATCCCCCTTGAGCGTTGTCTTTGAATCGGCGGACGTCGGGAAGAGCGGAAGCGGCCTTGGAGATGGAGACGATCCACTCGGCCAGGCGCGGGTCGCCGAGGACGCCCTTGCCGTTCCAGCGGTAGCCGCCGGAGCCGAGCTGGCGCTGGAGCAGCTTGCCGGCGCGGCGGCCGTCGAGGGCCAATGGCACTGCGACGACGCCGCCCGCGGTGACGAGGCCGCGCAAAGTGGCACGGTTCTCATCGCGGTCCTTGTCCTGCTGGCCGGCGCGGGTGCCGTCGCGGACCCAGAGGATGCCGCTCGCGCGGAAGCCGCCCTTGACGCGGACAGTCTCGGCGATCGCGGAGGCGGCCGTCTTCCAGGCGTCGAGCGACTTGTCCGAGCGGGGGCCGACGCCGACGAGGAGGACGGCCTCCTTGGCGGGGTCGCGGGCCAGCGCGACGGCGCGCTCGCCCAGAATCTCGGCCAGCGCGGGGGACTTGTCGATGGTCGCGGTGAGGACGAGCTCGGCGTCGCTTTTCAGGCGCTTGGGGCCGCGGCCGGGGAGGACGATGGAGCTCTTGTTGAGGGATTTGACCGGGGCCGTCGGGGCGCGCGTGTCGTCGGGGCGGTCGGAGACCGGCTGCTCGCGGATGCCGAACAGATAGCGCAGGTGCTCCATGCCCGCCGACTCGGAGACGAGGTCGAGGGGGATGGCGACGATCTTGGAGACGTGCTGGGCGTTGAGCCGGTCGACGGCGCGCTGGACCGCGGTACCGTCGTTGAAGGTCTCGACGCTGTCGAGGGGGACGCCTTGGAGCTGCGAGCGAATGAATGAAAGCTCGGTCTTGAACGCCCCGCCGGTGTCGGGCGCGAGGAGCAGGACGCCGTAGGGCTTGCGGCCCATCGAGGAGTCCCCGAAGCCCGCCGCGGCCGCCGGGGCGGACAGCAGCGCCAGCGCGACCGCGAAGGTTTTCACGGCTTCCCCTTTCTGAGGAGGATCGCCTCGAGTCGCTCGGTGAGTTCCCGAATGCTGACCGGCTTGGCGACGAACTCATCGCCGCCGGACAGCGCCGCGCTGGTCTTGTCGTGGGTCGAGTCGCGGGCGGTGAGGAAGAGGACGGGGGTGCGTTTGGCGCCGGTCTTCTTTTCCACGGCGCGGATCTGCTGGCAGGCCGCGAGGCCGTCGAGGCGCGGCATCATGAGGTCCATGAGGATCACGTCGGGGGCCCCGGCCTTGAAGGCCGTCACGGCCTCCAGGCCGTCGCCCGCCGTGGCGACCTCGAAGCCGAGGCGCGTCAGCTGGAGGGAGAGGATCTCGCGGATAGAGGGGTCGTCGTCGACGACCAGGATCTTGCGGCCGGTCATCATCTAGGGGTCGAAGGTCCAGACCGCCGACTTGCCGGTGGCGCCCGCGACGGCGACGAGGAGCTCCTTGCGGCCAGCCTCGGCCTCGACGAGGGCGAAGCCGGGGGAGGAGCCGCCGAGGTCCGCCTTCCACGCGGTCTCGAAGGCGACCCCGGTCCAGGTCTTGGCGTGGATCTCTCCGCCGTTGAACAGGCCGAAGGGGTTGGCGAGGCCGCCGAGCATCGCAAGGTTGCGGATGATGTAGAGCTTGTCGAAGCCCGAGTCGTTGTAGGTCGCGAGCATCGGTGGATGGAACTCGAGCAGCTTCTCGTACCAGCGCACGCGGGTCGGGCTCTGGCCGAAGCCCTCCTTGGAGCGCCAATGGCCCTTGGCGAACTGGGCGCGCAGGCTGTTGACGCTGGTCAGGTAGAGGGCGGCCGGCTCGCCGGCGGCGTCGAGCTGGGCGTAGGAGAAGCCGTACAGCCAGTCGGCGCGCTTGGGGTTGAGCTTCGGTCGGCCCTGGGCGTACTTGCCGTCCTTGTAGACGAGCGGGTAAACCGCGCCGAAGGGGAAGGTCTTGTCGTCCTGGATCTGCTGGGAGGCGAGGCTCGGCTCGCCCTTGGCGTTCTGGTGCGCCCGCACGAGCAGCGGCAGGTCGGCCTTCTTGGCCCACTTGCCCTCCTCGAGCGCGAACACCGACGTCTCGAGGCGGCGGAAGCCCTCGTTGTAGATCGAGACGAAGAGCTCGGCCTTGCCGTTGCCGTCGAGATCGGCCGCCTCGAGTGAGAGGATGCGCGCGCCGGTTCCCGGGATGTCGATCTGGGCGAGCACCTTGTGCTCCGCCGCGGGATAGGCATAGAGGCGGAAAGCTTTGTCGTCCGAAAGCACGACCTGCTTGGCCCCGGACCCGTCGAAATCGGCGACGGCCATGGCGGTGATGACGTACGGGAAGGCGGCCCCGCGGGTCCGGGGACCGCGCAGCTCGGCTTCGCCGGGAAGGCGCGAGGAGGCGGGCGCGGCGGGCGGAGCGGGGGCGGGAGAGGTCAGGCGCGCGCGCGCGCCGGCCTGGACGTGGGGGGCGGGCTCGCCCAGACGGCCGACGGAGAACTTATCCGCGACCTCCTCGAGCTTCCCTTCGGCGAGCTTGCGCTCGGCCTTGCCCAGTTGCTCCCCGGTGACGGGGTGCTTGATGTCCTCGCCTTCCTCATAGACCGCGAAGCCTCGGCCCGGGGCGGCGCCGTCGGCGGCGGTCAAGTCGAGCCAGATCTGCGTGCCCGAGGTCTTCACGACGTAGCCCTTGGCCGGCACGGCGGCTGAAACGGGAACGGAAAACGCGATTAAGGCGGAGAAAGCGATGGCGATCATTTCCAGAGGCTATCATATTTTTTTGTAGAATCTCCGTCGTGACCGAGCTATACGGCGAGGAAATGCCGCCTCCAAACGCCGTTAGAATGCGGCGGGCTCCCGCCTATCCGTCCGCGCGCACCGGCACCGCCCAGGACCTGATGCGGGTGGTGACGAGGGCCTACGAGATCCGCCTCGACGCCGAAGGGACGATCCTGCCGTTGAAGTTCGAATGGCAGCGGATGATCTTAGAGCCGTTCACGCGTGCGGCGGGGATGATGCTCGCGGCGGTCATGGAGCTCGTGCCGGCCGATTGGACCGTCTCCTTTCATAACAAGCTGTTTCTGCTCCTGTCCGCGGGACTTGCGTATCCGTTCGACCCCGCGTCCCCCGCCGTCGCGGACGCCCGCGCCTTGGCCGCGAAGCTTGAGAAGGAAACAGGCCTGGAGCCCGCCCTGCTCGCGGCGATCTCGCATCCGCCCGTCATGGGCGACCTGGCGCACCTCAACTTCGAGCTCGTGCGCCACGCCACCTTGGTCCTACGGGCGGTCCGCGGCCGGCCTTGCCGCCCCCGCCTCGTCGTGGCCATCGATCCGTTCGCGCTGGACACGATCAGCGTCCTTGAGGAAGGGCTGTACGCGGGCTTCATGGGGAACTTCCACCTCGGCATCGACCGCCTGGCCTTGGGGCGCGGCCACCCGGGGCCGTGGATGTCGGCCGGGACGCGATGGGACCGTATGCCCCTGCGGCTTTTCCGGTCGCTGGCCGAGGGCCGCGAGATCGGCATGGTCCTGTCCGGCGGCGTGCCGGCGACGGGGCGCGTGCTGTACGGTGTGCGCGAGTGGGCCCGGCGCGCGCGCGCCGCGGGCCCCCTGCGCGCCCTGCCGGCGGAGGCGCTCGCGCGCCTTCGCGCCGACCCGTCCTTCGCGCGCTTCGAGAAGGCCGCCGCCGACCATATCCCGCTGCCCCGCGGTCCTTGGCGCCTTCTCGAGGCCTGGCTGATGACGGTCGCCGCCGGCCTGCTTCCGGGTGAGACCTCCGAGTCCGTCGCTCGCGTGATGCTCGAGTGCCTGTCGGTCCCCGAAGCGTCGCGCGCCGCTCTGCTCTCGGAGTTGGCCGGCGACATGGCGCGCGAAACGCCCGCGCGCCGCCGCCTGTTCCGGCTGCTCGCGGGACGCGTGGCCCGCCGCCGCCCGCTGATTCTGATCCCCGTCGTACACCGCAGCGAGCCCCTCGGCGTGTCGGAGCGGGAGGCCTGGGGCGTGACTTGGGCGGGCCCGGGCCGCGTGCGCGTCGTCCGCGCGGGCTCGCCGGGCGTCGTTTCGGAGATGAGGGCCGACGAGCTGGCCGAACGGTTCACCCAGGAGCATTTCGCATGAGCGCCAACCTTTACCGCGGCATCGGGGACTTGAAGGGCTTTTCCTTGAAGAACTGCCCTCCGATGGCCGAGCCGTCGGGCGTGCTCATGTGCCCGCCGGATCACTTCCAGGTCCTCTCCGTGAAGAATCCCTACATGGCGCGCCATGTCGGGGACGTCAACCGCGACAAGGCCGTCAAGCAGTGGGAGGAGCTCAAGGCGGCCTTCGAGCGCGCCGGCTGCCCCGTGTCGGTCATCCCGGCCACCCCCGGCCTCGAGGACATGGTCTTCGCGGCGAACTCGTCCTTGGCGGGCACGCGGCCTGACGGCGAGAAGGTCGCGCTGATCTCCTCGATGCGGCACTCGTCGCGCCGCAAGGAGACCGAGGCCTTCGAGGCCTGGTACGAGGAGCACGGCTACCGCATCGCGCGTACCAAGCCCGGAGGACATGAGACCTTCGAGGGCTCCGGCGACGCGGTGTGGCATCCCGGCAAGCGCCTGATCTGGGGAGGCCACGGCTTTCGCACCGACCCGGGGATGTTCGAGCAGGTGGCGGACACCTTCAAGACCCCCGTCATCCAGCTCAAGCTCGTCAACGAGCGCTTCTACCACCTCGACACCTGCTTCTGCCCGCTGACACCCGAGACGGTGCTCATCTACCCGGCGGCCTTCGACGCGGCGAGCCTCGAGCTGATCCTCAAGATCTTTCCCATCGTCGTGACATCCTCAGAGGCCGACGCCGTCTCGCGCCTGGCGTGCAACGCGGCGGTGTGGCGTTCGAAGACCGCGATCATCCAGAAAGGCGCCAACGCCGCCTCCGGTCACATGCGCGCGATGGGCCTGAACGTCGTCGAGGTCGACACCTCCGAGTTCGTCAAGTCCGGCGGCAGCGTGTACTGCATGAAGCAGTACCTGTTCGGCTGATATGCGCCCGCTTCCGGTGATCCTGGCCGTTCTCCTCGCGCTTCCCGTCGCCGCGCGGTCTCCCGACACCGCGCCGTCGGCGAGGATGGCCGCGGAGCTCGCGCGCCTCGAGGCGCTGGCGTCCTCGAGCCCCGCCGCGAGGCGGCTGTTCGCGGCGACGCGGCGCGTACCCCGCCGCGAGGTCCGCGGTTCCGGTCTTCCCGATCCGATCGGTCTGCGCGGCGGCGCCCGTCCCGAGATCGTGCTCGACGCGCTGAGGCTCGCCGACACGACCGAGAACGACGCCGAGCTCCTGCTGATCCTCAATTCCGCGCGCGCCGCGCTCGCCTTCCCGATCCCCGTCGTCGAGGCGGAGCAGGCGGCGTGGCAGACGACCTTGCTGTTCGCCGTCGAGCGCGGCGCCGGGGACCCCGAGGCGTTCGGCGCGCGCCTGGCGAAGGCCGCGCGCGAGGCGGGCGCGCGCAACGACGCGCTCGAGCGCTCGGCCCTGCCGCCTCGCTCCGCGTGGGAGCCCTCCGAAACCCCGGTGCTGAAGCTGCCCGCGGGCGCGCTCGAGCGCGCGGGGCTGCTGCTCCACCTCCTCGAGAAAGACCCTCAGCGCTTCTACTGGGCCGTGGAGGCGGGCACGCCGTGGCCGCGCGGGACCGCCCGGCTGGCCGAACTCGAGGACCTTTTCGCGCTGCGCGCGAAAGATCTCCACGATATGACCGCTCCGCCGGAAGGGCCCTACGCCGTCCTGGGCGGCCGCCGCTATCCCGCCCCGCTCGTCCACGCGGCGTTCCTGCTCCGGGGCACCGGCGAGGTCGAACGCCTGCGCGAGTCGCTCGAGGCCTACGACACCGTCGGGCTCGCCTCGCTGCGGATCGCGATCAACCGCTGGCGCCGGGTCGCCGGCAAATGACCCTTCATCTCTGCGCGGCCGGCTACGAGGCCTTTCTCATCAAGGAGCTGGGCGGCGCCGTCGAGTCCTCCGGCCCCGGCTGGGTGCTGGGCCCCGACGCGCCCGGAGAGCTTTGCTTCGCGCACCTTTCCCTCAAGGCGCCGGCGCTGGTCGAAGGCAAGTCGCTCAACGCCTTGGCCGGCGCCATGGCCGATTTCTTCACCTCGTCGACGAAGGGCGAGCGCTTCGAGGTCCCGTGGCCGTTCTGCGTGGAGTCCGCGGGCGACCCCGGGCTGTCCCGACGCGCGAAGACGGCCGCCGAGGAAGCCTACGCCGCCGTGAAGAGCCGCATGTCGCGCGTGGCCAAGCTCGCCGTCCACGGGCGTCCGCCCGCCGGCCCCGCGCGGGGATTCTTCGCCTACCTCCCGGGCTTCGACCGCGCCTTCGTGTCCCGGGAGGCCGTCGCCGGCGGCCAGCGCCGCATGGCCGACGATCCTCAGGCGCCGTCGCGCTCCTACCTCAAGGTCGAGGAGGCCTACGGCCTGTTGGGCCGCGAGCCGCAGGCGGGCGAAACGGTGGCGGACCTGGGCGCGGCTCCCGGCGGGTGGAGTTTCAGCGCCGCCAAGCGCGGGGCCCTCGTCGTCGCCGTCGACAACGGGCCGCTCAAGGGCGGCGCGCTCCACCCGGGCATCACCCACAAGGCCGAAGACGCTTTTAAATTCTCCCCCGAGGCGCCGGTCGATTGGCTTTTCTGCGACATGGTCGAGGACCCCGACCGGATCGCGGACCTGCTCGGGCAGTGGCTCGACAAGGGCTGGTGCCGGCGCTTCGTCGTCAACCTGAAGTTCGGCCGCCACGATCCGCTGCGGGTGCTGAGCCGCGCCGAGGCGCTGCGCCCGAAGTGCTCTTTGCTGCGCGCGCGCCATCTCTTCCACGACCGCGAGGAGCTGACCCTCGTCGGGGAGCGCGCGTGCTGACGCCACACCCGCAATGGCCGAAGCCCTTGGACTATCCTCAAGGACATAGCCGTCGGTTAACCGGACGGCTAGGTCCTCAAGGATAGTCCGCTCGGTGCGGCTTGAAAGAGCGGGTCGGGGGGGCTATACTAGGGACATGACATCACGACGACTGTTCCTCAGCGCCCTCTTCTCCTTTTCCTTCGCCGCCCCGGCCGCGCTCGTCCGCGCCGAGGACGGGTTCATCACCGAGGAGATCAAGCCCGCCAAGAAGGCCCAGAAGAAGCCCGTGAAGAAGAAGGGCTACGACTACGAGCGTTCGAAGTACAAGTCCCAGGCTCCCGCGTCGGGGTCGACCTACAAGTTCAACGAGAAGGGGGAGCCGATCGTTCCGGGCGCCAAGAAGAAGGCGGCGCCCGCGAAGAAGAAGCGCTCCGAGCCGCCCGAGGCCGGCCTGGCGGAGAGCGGCGAAGTCTGCGGCCTGGAAGAATCCTGCGTGGAAAAGAAGACCGAGGCCGACTCGCTCTAGATGTTCAAGGCGCTCCTCGGCACATCTGTGCCGGGCGCTTGCGCCCGGCCTAGATGTTCAAGGCGCTCCTCGGCACATCTGTGCCGGGCGCTTGCGCCCGGCCTAGGCGGCGGGGCCTTTCTTCGGCAGGCGCGCGATGAAGCGCGCGCCGCGTCCCGGTTCGCTCTCGATGCGTATGCTCCCGCCGTGCGCCTCGACGATGCCCTTGCAGATCGCGAGCCCCAGGCCCGTGCCCGGCGTCTTGCGCGTGACGGCGTCGCCCGCGCGGTAGAACTTCACGAACAGGCGCGCCTGGTCCTCCTTGGAGACTCCCGGCCCCTGGTCCTCCACGCTCAGCTCGATCTCGTCTCCGAGCGCTTCCGCCTTCAACGTCACGGTCCCTCCCGGCGGCGTGTACTTCAGCGCGTTGCCGGCGAGGTTGACGAAGAGGCGGTAAAGCTGCTCCTCGTCGCCGCGCAGGTCCTGCGCGCCGGGGCCGACGACGAGCTTGAACTTCGCCTTGGAGGGGTGCTCCTTGAAGAGGCTCGCGATCCGTTCGAACAGCGGGGCCGTCTTGACCTCCGAGAGCTCCGTCTCGATGCCGCCGGCCTCGATGCGCACGATGTCGAGGAAATCGCCGACCATGTGGGCCAGGCGCGTGGCTTCGTCGAGGATGATCTGCAGGTAGTGGCGCTTCTTCTCCGGCTCGAGCTCCTCGCCGAAGTCGCGCAGGGTCTCGGCGAAGCCGCGGATCGCGGTCAGCGGCGTGCGCAGCTCGTGGCTGACCAAGGCCGTGAACTCCGACTTCATGCGCTCGATCTGCTTGCGCTTGGTGATGTCCCGGTAGGCGCGCACGATCGCGAACGGCTCGCCCGCGTCGTCTTTGAGGAGGGCGAAGGAGCCCTCGACCGCGACGGCGGTCCCGTCCTTGCGCAGGCGGTCGGTCTCGACGGCGTCCTTGGAGCCCTTCTCGAAGACCTCCGCGCACAGCCGCTCGATCTCCTCGACGCGTTCCGGCGGCACGAGGAAGGCGCCGTCGCGCCCGAGCGCCTCGTCGCGGCGCCACTGGAAGAGCCTCTCGGCCCCGGCGTTCCAGGTCATGATTTTACGGTCGAGGTCGGTCACGAAGATCGCGTCGGAGGATTGATCCACGATCGCCGCCGCGATCTTCTGATGCTGAAGGGTCTGCTGGATCAGGCGCGCGTTGCGCAGGTGACGCGCGATCTCGACGAGGCCGCCCTCGCGCTCGGAGTCGAGCGGCTCGGCGCGCACTCGTCCGAAGACGACCCCCCCGGTCAGGACGGCCGCCTCGGCGGTCAGGCGCAGCAGCGGCGCGGCCTCCCAGGAGCGGCCGTCGGCCTCGCTCGTCTCGATGCGCTTCTCGGCGCAAGCCCGCGCGAGGAGGTCCCCTTCGGCGCGGCGAGCGGCGTCGTCCGAGAGGCGCTTGTCGAAGTGGCGGTGGGCGGCGACGAGCTCGCCTCTTTCGTCGGTGAAGTACACGGCGACCGACTGCGCGCCCATCAGCGCCATCGCGGCGTGGCAGGCCTCGGGCATGGCGGAGGCGAAGGGCTTGTCGCCGAACAGCGCGATGGACATCCGGTTGAGCAGGACCAGGCGCTGGTAGCGCAGGGCCATCAATCCGCCGGAGGCGGGGGGAGCGGCGTCGTCGGGGGAATCGCCCATCGGGGGCTATTCTATATTATGATTGGCGGCGCGTATGAAGCTTGAACGCCTGCGCTGGCTCCTTCTTCCCGTCGCCGCCGTCGGCGCGCTCGTGATGCTGTTCAAGGGCGTCACGCCCGGGCGCCTGGCCGCGACGGCTTCTTGCGCGTTGGCCTGGTACGGCCTTTCCCGCCGCAAGGTCCGCTCGCTCGACCGCGACCTCTTCAACGGCGGCCGCCTCGGCCGCCGCTCCGACGACTAGAGCGCCCTCGTCCGAGGACGATTATTGAAAGAAGAGCAGGCCCGCGCCGAACTTGTATTCGGGGTGGTCGATGGCGTAAGGCTTCTCGCCGACGATCCGCTTGCCCTGGCCGACGAGGAACGCCTTGCGCTTCTCGACGCGCAGGGCGAGGTCTTCCGCCGTCTTGGCCCACAGGCCGACATAGCCGAGCTCGGCGCCGATGTACACGAGCATCCAGGGCTGCGGCTTCTGCACGACCGTCACGCCGGAGGCGGCGATGAGGCCCTCGTCGAGGTCGTCGCCCGGCTTCAGCACGCGCAGCTGCGTCTCGCGCTCGCGCAGGGCCTCGGGCTTGACGAGATAGAGGATCGAATAGGTGGGGAGCGAATACTGGAGGTTGAGCACCCGCGCCGAGACCGGGGTCAGGCCGGCGCCGGACAGGGCCTTCGAGGCGAGCGCCATGTTGGCGCGCAGGCCGTTCTCGTCCTTGGGGGGGAACTGCTTGGGCTCGGCCACGAAGGCGCGCAGCGCGCGGCCGTCCATCGTGCGGTAAGGGATGGTGAAGAATTCATCCTTATAGGTCGGAGCGCCGGGCTCGATGCCGGCGGTTTTGAGGATCTCGATCCAGTAAGAGGAAGCCTCGGCGAACTGCTCCGGGGTCTTGGCGAACCCGAACAGGACGTCCTTCCCGGTCTGGATGTGCATGTGGCTCTTGGACACGACGTCGGCCGGGCGCGGCTCGGGCGCGGCGGGCGCGGGGGCCTCGGCGCGCAGCGCCGCGGCGCCGGTGAAGGAGAACGCGGGCAGGGCGCCGCGCTCGGCGGAGGCGGCCAGCGGCGAAAGGAGAAGGGCGAGGGCGGGGAGGAGTTTCATCATTCGCCGATTCTAGCACAGTCCGGGCCTTTCGGCCCATGACGGATATGGGACTTTAGGCGTCGCGGCGCAGGGCGTCCATCACCGCGGCGCGGCGCCCGGCCGCCCCGGCGAGCAGGCCGACGAGGACCGGCAGCAGGGCCGCCGCGCCGAGGAGCAAAGCCGCCTCGCGGGGGTCGGCGGCGAAGGGGATGCTCAGGCGCCTGGCCACCGCCCAGCCCAGCCCGACCGCGGTCGCCGAGGCCGCGAGGCCGGACAGCACGCCGAGCGCGCCCAGCTCGGCGGCGTCGGCCAGCAAGGTCTCGCGCGCGGTCCAGCCGAGCGCGCGTTCGAGCGCGGCGTCGGCGGCCCGCTCCTCGCTTCCGAGTGCCACGAGCCCGCCGACGACCAAAGCGCCGGTCAGCACGCAGAAGCCCGCGAGCGCGCCGATCGCGGCGAGCAGAAGATTCAGGGTCTCGCGCACGCGGTCGAGCAACGCGCCGGCGTCGATGACCGAGACGTTGGGAAGGCTCCTGGCCAGATCGACGCGCAGGGCCGCGGAATCGGCGGGGCTCTTGGAGCGCAGCGAGCCGATATAGGTCTGCGGCGCGGCGGAGAGCAGGGCGGGCGTCAAGGTCACGAAGAAGTTCGGGCGCATCGCGGCCCACTCGACCTCGCGCACCGAGGTCACCGTCGCCTCCACCTCCCGGCCCTGGATGTCGAAGGTCATGCGCGAGCCCAGCTTCAGGCCGGCGCGCTCGAGGAAGCCCTTCTCGACGCTGGCCTGGGCGCCGGCCTCGCCGGGATTCCAGAATCTCCCAGCGACGATCTTCTCCGAGGGATTGAGCGCGTCGGCGTAGGTGAGGTTGTACTCCCGGGCGCGCAGGCGGCGGCGCTCCCGTTCCGCGTCTCCGGTCTTGGACGGATCGCCGCGGAGGATGGGCCTCCCGTCGATGAGGATCAGGCGCGCGCGCACGAGCGGCGACAGGTCGGGGACGCCGCGGGAGCGCCGCGCCGCGGCCGCGCGCGCCCGCTCGAGCTGTGCGGGCTGCACGTCCACGAGGAACAGGTCCGCGGCGCCCTCGGCCGAGGCGGGCGCCAGGGAGCGGCTTAAGCCCTCGCGCGCCGTGCCGACGGCGGCGAGCATCGCGAAGCCGCCCGCCAAGGTGAACAGCATCACGCGCGAGGGGCCGGGGCGGCGCGCGATGCGGCGCAGGCCGTGGCGCAGGGGCAGGGGCGCCCCCAGGGCCGCGCTTTTGCGCGCGAGCCAGGCGGCGGCGCGCAGCGCCAGGCGTGAGAGCAGCGACACGGCGAGCGCGCCGGCGGCGAGCGCGGCGGTGAGCTTGAGCGCGTCCTCGTTGGAGCCCGAGCGGCGCCACGCGGCGAACAGCACGGCCGCGCCCGCCGCGGCCCAG
>JAUYSH010000103.1 GCA_030696455.1 Elusimicrobiota bacterium | reverse complement strand
GGCGCTGGGCGGTGGCGTCCTCGACGGGCTACTTCGAGCTGCGCGGCCTCAAGCCGGGCCTGCCGTACGCGCTCACCGCGTCGACCTCCGTGGTCGTGCTCGGGCGCGCGGTCACGCTGTCGACCGCGCTCGCGGCGGCGCCCGCCGCCTCGCCGCTGACCGATCTCGGCGCCTTGTCCTTGCCCGTGACGGGCTATCTGCGCGTGGCCCTGCTCGCGCCCTCGCCCGCTCCGCGGGAGTCGCTGGGAAGCTTCACGGCGCGCCGCCCGGACGGCACGGCGGCCTTCTCGGGCACGCTGAGGCTGTCCTCCGGCGCCGCCTCCTCCGACGACGGCGGCCCGCTGTTCGGCCGCTCCGCGAGCACCTGGAGCGTCGCGGCCGCCGCGCCGGGGCTCTACGACCTGGACATCGACATCCCGGACCTGGGGCTGTCGACGCGCGCGGCGGGCGTGAGCGTGTCGGCCGGGGCGGGGACCGATCTCGCGGTGTCGCTCGCGCGGAAGGCCGGCGTGACCGGCTGGGTCATCCTGCCCTCGACGGCGGCCTTCGGGACCGCGGTCACGGTGCAGGCCAGCCTCGCGGGCCGCGGCGAGCCGGGCGCGCAGGGCGGAGTGTTCATCTCCTCCGTGCCCTCCGTCTCCGGGCCGTCGAGCGGCGCGTACGCGCTGTACGGCCTCGAGCCCGGAACCTGGACCGTGCTCGCCCGCGCGCCCGGATTCCTGGCCGTGTCCACCATCGTCGTCGTCTCCGGGAGCGCCGACGTCGCGGGCGTGAACCTCTCCGCGGGGCTCGGCGCGCGCGTCACCGGCGGGCTTTCGGTGCTGGGCGACTCCCGCGGCGCGGCGCAATGCTTCCCCGCGGAAGGCGGCGCGGCGGCCGCGTGTCCGGCGGGAAGCTTCGAGGTCGAGATCGAGGCCCTCGGCGTCGGCCGCCCGGACCGCGCGGCGGCGCGCCTGCGGCTCGGCGCGCATGTCTCGTTCTCCTCCGCGTCTTTCGCGCTGACGGGGCTCGACGCCGGGACCTACGCGGTGCGCGCCGCCTTGCCCGGCTTCGGCCTCTCGCCGCCCCAGGGCGCCACCGTGACCGTCGCGGCGGGCGGCAGCGCCGCCGTCTCGTTCTCGCTGGCGGCGCTCGACGCGCGCCTGCGCCTGGACATCCGGGTGCCGGCGCTGCCCGGGGGCGCCTGCCGTTCGACGGACTCCTACCGCACCCTCGGCCTCCAGCTCGAGCCCGACGGCGCCGCGCCCATCGTCTTCGGCGACGCGACGGCCATGGCGCCGACGGCGACGGCGCCGCGCGCGCAGGTGTCGACCGTCACCGGCTCCTTCCTGCTCCTTCACTGCTCGAGCGTGACCGCGTTCACTCCGGCCCTGCCTCCGGGAGGCGCGCGCGTGACCGCGCTGTTCTCCGGCACCGGCGGCTTCGCCCGCGGGCGCGTCTCTCTGACCGACGGCACGACGGCGGCGCTCAGCCTCGACGTGTCCGGCGCGACCGTCGCCGTGAGCGGCAGCCTGTCCTACGCCGGGCTGACGGCGTTCTCGACGACGAGCGCCTCGGGGGCGCCGCTGACCGTGGCGGTGAGCTCGATCCCGGGGGTGCTGAGCGCCGCGCCGAACGCGTCGTTCTGTCTGCTGGGCTTCGGCGAGCCCCGGACGGTGTCGACGCTGCGGGCCGAGCTGCTCCCCTTCGACGCCTCGGCCCCGCCCTTGCGGCGCGCGCCCGGGCCGGCCGCGGGGGCGTGCGCCGCTCCCGCCTCGTCGACGGCTCCGGCCGCGAGCGCGGCGTTCCTGGCGTCCATCAGCCCCGATGGGAGCTTCACGTTCGGGGGCGTCTCTCCCGGCCTGTACCGCCTGCGCGTCCCCGGCGAGCTCGACGACGACGCGTCGAACGGCCCGGAGGCGGCCGAGGCCGGGACCTTGGTCTCCGTGGGCACCGCGGCCGTGCGCGTCTCCCTGCGCCTTTCCCGCGGACGGCGGGTATCCGGGCGCGTGGCCGCGCCGGCGGGGTTGGCCAACGGCCGCATCTTGCGCGTGGTCCTCACGGACCAGGAGGGGCGGACGGGCCGCTCGGCCGACGTGTCCAACGGCCACGATGGAGTCGCCTACGCGCTCGACGGCGTCGCGGACGGGAGCTACCGGCTCGATGTCGTCGATCTGGGCTTGCCGGCGATCTGGACCGCGCGCCCCCTCGAGGTCGTCGTCGCGGGCTCCGACCTCGACGGACGCGATACCGCCCTCGTGCCGGCCGCGACGATGCGGGCGAGGCTGTCCCTCGCCCGCCTCCTGCCCGACCTCTCGGAGGAGCATACGCTCATCTCCGCCGCGAACGCCTTCCTTCTGCCGCGCGGCTTCAGCGCGCGGGCGACGGCCGTGCCTTACGCGGCCGGAGGGGCGGTCGCGGCCCGCGCGGCCGCCGACGGCTCGGTCGTGGACTCCGAGGGCCGCGTCGTCATCGAGGGGCTTCTTCCCGGGACCTACGACGTGGAATTCACGGGCCCCGCCGACGCGTCGCCCGGCTCGCTGGCCTTCGCTCCGGCGCGCCTCTCCGGCGTGACGGTCGGCGCGGGACAGGCCGTCGACCTCGGCGTGGTGCCTCTCTTCGCCGGCGCGGCCGTCTCCGGCCTCGTCAGCGACGCGGCGACGGGGCTTCCGGTCGCGGGCGCGGTCGTGTCCGCGCGGGCCTCCCTGCGCGCCGGTTCGCCCGAGTCGCGGCGGGACGCCGCGGTCGCGACGGCGGACGCCGCCGGGCGCTATCTCCTGCGCGGCCTGAGCTCCGCCGTGCGCTGGTACGACCTCACGGCCTCCGGCGCGGGGCACGCCGCGGCGCGCCTGTCCTCGCTCGACATCTCCAGCGGTGCGGCCCACGACTTCTCCCTGGCCCCGGCGGCGTCGACCCTGTCCGGCCGAGTGGTCTCGTCCGACGGCCGGGCGCTGTTCTCCGCCCTCGGCGGCGCGGCCGCCGAGGCGCCCGGCGCGGCGCTGTTCCTCCAGCGCGCGGGCGTGACGCCGGCCGACGATCCTCTGGCCGACCACGCCCTGCGCACCGAGCCCGACGGCCGCTTCTCGATCCCGGCGCTCGCGACGGGCTCCTACCGCCTGACCGTGACCGCCTCCGGCCAGGCGAGCCTGACCCGCGCCGTCGTCGTGGCCGGCGCCCTCACGGAGCTCGGCGGTCTGACCTTGGCCGGCGGCGGCACGCTCTCCGGCTCCCTGCGCCTGCCCGACGGCTCGCCCGTGCCCGACGACGAGCTGCGCGCGGTCGCGGCCGTCACGCCCGACCTGTCGGAGTTCATCTACGGCTCGGTGACGCGCGACGAGGGCGCGCGTGCCGCGGTTTCCTATAAGATCGGCGGGCTGCGCGCGGGGCGGATCTACCGCGTCCTGGCGCTGACCGCCGGCGATGAATCCGCGTCGCCCGCGGAAGCGTCCTCCGTCGTCCTCACGAGCACGGCCGAGGCCCGCGTCCTCGACTTGATCGTGCGCCCGCCGGCGCCGACGATCGCCGCGCGCTCGCGCCGGGCCGGAGCGCGCACCACGGTCGAGTTCACCTTCTCCCGGCCCCTGCGCGCGCGCACGCCCGGGGACGACGACGCCTCCCTCGTCGTCTCCACGGTCGCGGCGGCCGGCGTCCTGTCCAACGCGCGCCTCTCGAGCGACCGCCGCCGCCTGAGCGTCGACTACGACGCGGGCGTGGGCGAGTCGAGCTTCACCTTGCGCGCCTCGGCGCCGACCTCGTCTCTCGACTACGACGCCGTCGATCCCTCCGCCGCCCGCGAGCTCGTCGCGACGGCGACGGCCGCGTTCTTCACGGGCGAGACGGGCGCGCACCGGGCGATCGTGGCCAACGCCGCCGGCGGCGTGCTCGTCGGCGACGACGCGGGCCGTCTGGTCCTGCCGCGCGGCGCGTTCAGCCTCGACGCGTCGTCGAGCGTCGTCGTGACCCTCCGCCGCGCCGCGTCGCAGGCCGGCGTGTCGGCCGCGTCCTTGCCCTCGTCCCTGCGCGCGGCGGCGGCGGCGCTGCCCGCGACTTTGCCCGCGCGCAGCGACTTCTACGAGATCGTGCTGCCGCCCGGCGTGCCCGCGACCTTGGCCCGCCCGGCCCAGCTGACCCTCGTCTATTCCTCCGCCGTCGCCGATCCGTCCGCGCTGAACCTCTATTGGTACAACCCCGGCTCCGGCGAGTACGTGCTGCAGCCCGACGCGCTCGGCGGGGCTCCCGCGCTCGACGCTTCGGTCCGGTCCTACACCATCAACGTCGCTCACTTCTCCACCTTCGTCCTGCTGGACTCCTCGGCGGGCGCGATCGGCGGCGCGGCGCACGTCGGCGAGCTCGAGGCCTACAATTTCCCGAACCCCTTCGACCTCCGGATCAAATCCGTCACCACGATCCACGGCGCCGGCGTGCAAAGCGTGCGGGGCACCATGGTGCGCGTCGGCGTCCCGGCGGACCTCTCCGGCCAGGGCCGTCTGCGGGTGTTCGACGCGACCGGCCGGCTGATACGCTCCATCGACATGGGGCAGCTCGGCGCCGGCCAGTCCCACTACCAGGGCTGGGACGGCCGCAACGACGCGGGGCAGGACGTCGCGAGCGGCCTGTACATCGGCCTCGTCGAGATCGGCTCCAAGCGCCGCAGCTTCAAGATGGCGGTGATCAAATGAGGCCCGCCGCGCTCGCCGGCCTCCTGCTCCTCGGCCTCGCCGGGACCGCGCTCGCGGGCTCCGGGGGCAAGGGCACCTCCGCCGGCGCCTTCCTGCGCCTGGCCCCGGGCGCGCGCGGCGCGGCCATGGGCGCGGCCCTGGGCGGCGCCGGCGACGACGCCTTCGCCGCCTGGTTCAACCCCGCGGGCCTGGGCTTCCTCGAGCGCGTCGAGGCCGCCGCGGCGCGCGAGTCCCGCTTCGAGGGCGTGGCCTACGACGCGGCCGTCCTGTCGGTCCCCGTGCTCGCCTGGCGCGACTCTCCGCGCCGGGCCAACGCCTACGGCGTGACCGCGCTGTCGGTGTACAGCCTCGCGGCCTCCGGACTCGAGCGTCGCGGCCTCGTCGAGACCGACGCGCCGAGCGGGACCTTCGGCGCCTCCGATCGCGCCTATGCCCTGTCCTACGGGCTCAACCCGACGGGCACGAACTTCGCCTTCGGCGCCACCGCCAAGCTCGTGGACTCCGCGCTCGACGACAAGCGCGCCTCCGCGCTGACGGGGGACGGCGGAGTCCTTTATAAAACGGGGGACCGGTCGATCGGGGCGGGCGTGCGCGGCTTCGGCGGCAGCTTGAAGCACGCGACGGTGGCCGATCCCCTGCCGGCGGTCTATTACGCCGGCGCGGCGTGGCGGCCTCGCGAGGCTTGGCTGCTCGCCGCGCAGGTCGACGCGCCCAAGCGCGACGCGCTCTCGCTCGGCTTCGGCGTGGAGCGTCGATGGACCGTCTCTCCCGGGCTTTCCGCGGCCGCGCGCGGCGGCTACAACACCGCCGGCTCCGACGCCGGCGGCCTGGCCGGCGCCGCGCTCGGCTTCGGCGTCTCCTGGCGCGCGATGGAGTTCGACTTCGCCTGGTCGCCGTCGGGCGCGCTCGGCGACGTGTTCAAGTACTCGCTGCTGTTCCGCTTCGGCGAGGCGCAGCCCGGCATCGCGCGCGCCAAGCCCGGCTGGCGCTAGAACTGTTTCCGGAAACAGTCGCCGGGCGACCACATTCCACCGGTGGAAAATCGGGGATGACTCAGCGGCCGGAGGAGGCCTTGAACTTCCGGGGAAAGGGGTTAAACTGAGGTGTGCTCCGCGCCCTGGCCCTCTGCGCCGTACTGATCTTCCCGGCCGGAAGCGCGCGCGCCTTCGAGGAGGCCTCGGTCGCCGGCCGCAACTTCAAGGCGCTGATGCTCCAGCTCGAGACCGGCGACTGGAACGCGCGCATCGCGGCCGTGCACGAGTTCGATTACATGCAGTCGGAGGGCATTCCCGGCCTGGCCGCGGCGACGGAGGACGGCGACTGGCAGGTGCGTCTGACCGCCGTGCACGCGCTCTCCTCTCGCGGCGGCGACGGGGTGCCGATCCTGAACCGGCTGCTCAAGCACGAGCCCTGCCCCGTCGTGCGCCTGATGACCTTGCACAGCCTCGGCAGCCACGGGCCCCCGGGCGAGCAGGCCAAGGCGATGAGCTGGATCTTCGACGCGGACAGCAAGGCGGTCAACTGCCGCGACCAGGCCGGCCCCGGCCGCGCGGCGTGGGCGCGGGGCGGGCGCCCC
>JAUYSH010000102.1 GCA_030696455.1 Elusimicrobiota bacterium | reverse complement strand
CGCGTCCGCCGCGCCGCCGCCGCCGGCGCCGGCCTTCACCGCCGCCGCCGGGCTGGCCCTGATGGCCGCCCTGTGGGCCCTGCGGGCCGCCGGCGCCTTGGGACTGGTGGCGAGGCGCTTGATCGCCTCCGCCTCCGCCGCTGGGAGGGATCGACCCCGTCCCGCCTTGTCCCGTCGTCTCTTCGTTCATCATCTCTATTATCCTCTCGAAAGCTTGGCACCCGTCCACATCTCTTCGGCTCCGGGAAATTCCCCGGCCCATCTCAAATCGAGCGCCTTCAGCGCGTGACCCAAAAACACCGCCGCCGCGGGGAGCACCTCTTCGGCGCGCCGGCCGGGCCGCGTCGCGTCGGAGAACACGTGGCCCCAGGGCAGGCCCTGCGCCGAGCCCCGCGCGAAATCGACGACGGAACCGAGCACGGCCTCGACGGCCTCCCCCGGCACCGCGTAAGCCTCCGCCCGCTCGCGCAGGCGCGCGCTGGGCCAGTGCGTCTCCCAGTCCGGGTCCTGCAGCTCCGCCAGCGAGGCGACGGCGCGCGCGGTCGATTCCTTCTCCGCGACCCAGCGCATCATCAGGCATATCTCCGCGATCCCGCGGAGTATCGGCAGGGCTTCGTTGGCGAGCCCGCGCTCGCTGAGCGCCATGACCGCGTTGGCCTGGGCGATCACGCGGGCGGCCATGATCATCAGCGCCCGATCGGCGGGGTCCGAGGCGGACAGCTTCCGCCCGACGCGGGAGAAGCCCGCGTCCATGCGCGCCTTGGCCAGGCCCGTCAGGGAGAGAAGATCTTTCATGAATCGAACTGGTGCAGGCCGACCTTGGCGACTCCGGCGCCGAGCATGCGGCGCGCGAGGCGCTTGAAACGCTCCGGGGCGTCGGACGCGTAGAACTCGCGGCGGCCGCGCGCGCCGCGCGGCGCGCGCAGGCCGAGGCCGGCGAGGAGCGCCTGCGTCTCCCGCGCGGTCTCCTCCGCCGAGTCGATCAGGCGCACGCGCGCGCCGAGGGCGCGGGCGAGGACCGGCTTGAGGAACGGGTAATGCGTGCAGCCGAGGATCACCGTGTCGACGCGGGCGCGGCGCAGCGGCGCCAGGTACCGGCGCGCCACGGACTCGACGACGTCCCCGCTCCACCAGCCCTCCTCGACGAGCGGCACGAACAGGGGGCAGGCCGCGGAGGCCGTGAGCGTTCCTTTCCTGAGAGCGCGCAGCGCCTTTTCGTAGGCGCCGGACTTCACCGTCGCCTCGGTGCCGATGATGCCGATGCGCCCGCCGCGGGAGACGCCCAGCGCGCCGCGCGCGCCGGGCTCGATGACGCCGATGACGGGGATCTTGACGGACCGGCGGATCACGGGCAAAGCCCACGCCGAGGAGGTGTTGCAGGCGACGACGAGAAGCTTGATGCCCTTCTTCTCGAGGAAGCGCGCGACCTCGCTCGAGTAGCGCGCGATCGCCTCGGGCGACTTGGAGCCGTAGGGAACGTGGGCGGTGTCGCCGAAGTAGATCAGGGACTCCTCGGGCATGCGCCGGGCGAGGACCTTGAACACGGTCAGGCCGCCGAGGCCGGAGTCGAACACGCCGATCGGAGCCCTCGGATTCTTCTTCATTCGAGCCACCCCTGGCGCTTGGCGTAGTCGGCGATGCCCGCCGCGACGCCCTCGGCCATCGCGCGCCGGAAGCGGCGGGAGGTGAGCTTCGCCTCGTCCTTGGGGTTGCTCACGAAGGCCATCTCCACGAGGATCGCGGGCGCGTGCGTGCCGCGCAGGACGTAGAACGCCGCCTGCTTGGCGCCGCGCGCGGCGAGGTCGACGCGCTTGCCGATCGCCTTCGCCGAGAGCGCCGACAGCGCGGCGGACTCGTTGAGCATCTCGGTCTTCGTCATCGCGAGCAGGATCATCTTGGCCATCTCGTCCTGCGGGTCCTTGCCCTCGAGCTCGAGGACCGCGTTCTCCTTGGCCGCGAGCGCCTCGGCCGCGGGATCGGTGGCGGTCTCGGAAACGGAGTAGACCTCGAAGCCGTGCTCCCCCTTGCCGCGGGCCGCGTTGCAGTGCAGCGAGACGAACAGGTCGGCGTTTTTCGAGTTGGCCAGCTCCGAGCGCTCCGACAGCGGCACGAAGACGTCCTCCTCGCGCGTCAGCAGCACGTCGAAGTCGCCGCGCTCCCGGAGAACGCGCGCGAGCTCGAGGGCCGCGGCGAGGTTGACGTCCTTCTCGCGCGTGCCCCGGGGGCTCGAGGCGCCGGGGTCCTTGCCGCCGTGCCCCGGGTCGATGACGATGAGGCGCTTGCGCTTGGGCGCCTCGGCGCGGACGGGCGGCGCGGCCTTCGGCGCGGAGAAGGCGGCGGCCGGCGGCATCGCGGGGGGGAGCGCCTTGGGGACGGCGGGCGCGGCGACCGCGACCGCCGGCGGCTCCTCCTGCGGGACCGTCTCCCCCGGCCCGTAGACGTCGATGACGGCGCGGCGCGGCTCGGAGAGCTCGAAGGCCTTCCAACGCTGGCCGGTCTCGGCGAAGCGGACGGACATGCGCACGAGCTTGGCCTCCTGCTTGAGCTCGTAGGATTTGACGACGCCGTCATCGAGCGAGATCTTCTCGTCGCCCTCGGCGACGCCGTAGTCGACGACGAGCTCCACGCCCCCGGTGCCGCGGGCGGAGGCCCGGTAGGAGGCTCCGGGGGAGAGCGCCAGCGAGATGCGGGTGCGGCCTTTATACGAAAAGGCGCTCGGCGCGCCGACGGTGCCCGTCTTCTCGACGATCAAGGTCTTCGTGCGCTCGTCGTATCGGGTCTGGTGGCCGCTCCAGGCCGCGAAGTCCGCCCCGGTCAGCAGCGAGAGCGGCACGAAGGCGCGCGAGGCGCGGACGATGACGGGCGAGGAGAGCTTCAGCTCGCGCTCGCCGTCGGAGGCCTTGTTCGAGCCGACGACGAGCTGCAGCGCGCGGCCGCGCAGGCTCAGCTGCACGCGGCCGGACACCGGGTACCAGTAGACCTGGCCTCCGTACAGGGCGCCGACGCGCTTCGCGTCGAGGTGCGGCCGGCCTCCCGCCTGGTAGAACTCCGCGCCCCCCTGCGGCTTGCCGGCGACGACGACGGCGACCTCCGCGGCGAGCGCCCGGGAGGGCGCGGCCGCGAGGATCGACAGGATCGCCGGCAGGAGGACGAGTCGCTTCATCTATTCGAGGACGATGTGATAGTCCTCCCACATCAGGTTGGGATCGGATTGGATGCGCACGGCGCGCTGGACGTTCTTCTCGATGATCGGCTGTTGGGAGCGGAACGCGTCGGCGACGGTCGGATGCAGGGAGACGCGGATGGAGCCTCCCGGGCGTCCGCCCGTCATCTCGAAGATCTCGCGCTGGATCTTGATGCGCAGGGTCTCGACGGACAGCACGCGTCCCGACGCCCGGCACTGAGGGCACTCCGCCGTGAGCAGGGCCGCGGTGGACATGCGCTTGCGTTCGCGCGTCAGCTCGATCAAGCCCAGCCTCGTGATCGGCAAAATGCGGATCTTGGCCCGGTCCCCCCGGCACGCCTCCGCGAAAGCCTCCATCACCTTCGCGCGGTTGGAGGCCTTGCGCATGTCGATAAAATCGACGACGATGATGCCTCCGATGTTGCGCAGGCGGATCTGGTTGGCCACGAGCGTCGCCGCCTCGATATTCGTCGCCGTCACGGTTTCCTCTTGAGATTTAGAGCCGGTAAAACGGCCCGTGTTGACGTCGATCGCGCACAGCGACTCCGCCTCCTGGATCACGATCGAGCCCCCGTTGGGCAAAGACACCTTGGTCTCGCGGATCGTCTCGATCTGCTTCTCGATGTTGAAGGCCTTGAAGATCGGCGTCTTCGCCTCGTAGAGCTTGATGCGGTCCTTGAGCTCCGGCGCGAAGCCATCGACGAAGTCGATGACCTGCTTCTGGGACTCCTTGCTGTCGAGCAGGTAGACGTACACCTGGTCCGACAGGACGTCGCGCGCGATCTGCATCGCGAGGCCCAGGTCGTTGTGCAGGATGGCGGGCGACGGCAGCTCCTCATGCTTTTTCTGAACCGACGCCCAGAGGTTCTGCAGGTACTTCACTTCGCGCTCGAGCTCCTCCTCGGTCGCGCCTTCGGCCTCGGTGCGCACGACCACGCCCTTGCCGCCGAGATGCGCCTTGACCAGCTTGTCGACGATCCCCTCGAGGCGCGTCCTCTCCTCGGGCTCGGCGATATGTTTTGAGATTCCGACATACTCCTGGTAGGGCGTGAAGACGAGGTAGCGCCCGGGCAGGGAGACATCCATCGTGACCTTGGGACCTTTCGTGCTGATCGCTTCCTTCGCGACCTGGACCATGACCGTCTGACCTTTCTTCAACGTTTGGTCGATGGGCGCGTTCTTGTCGCCGAGCACGTCGGAGATATAAAGATAGGCGTTCTTCTCGAAGCCGATGTTGACGAACGCCGACGAGATGCCGGGCAGCACGTTCTCGACCGTGCCCTTGTAGATGTTGCCGACGATGTTCTGCGAGCTCTTGCGCTCCCAGTGAAGCTCGGCCAGACGTCCGTTCTCGAGGATCGCGATGCGGGTCTCCTCGAAGCTGGTGTTGGCCAGCACCTCGCGCTTGACCGGCCCGCGCGTGCTCTTGCCGGCGTTGGTGCGCTCCATGCCGCGGTCGCGGCGCTCGTCGCGCCGCTCATCGCGATGGCGGTCGCCGCCCCGGCCTTCGCCGCGTCCGCGCCCACCCTCCCGGCCGCCGTCGCGGCCGTCGCGCCTGCCCTGCTGGTCGCGGCGTCCCTGATCGCGACCCTGCTCGCGGCCTTGGTCGCGGCCCTGCCGCTCGCGGCCGCCCTGCTGCGGGCGCTCCTGCGCGGGACGCTCGGGCGCCGGCGCCGCGCCTTCCGGCCTCGGCGCCGCGGGTGTGGAG
>JAUYSH010000085.1 GCA_030696455.1 Elusimicrobiota bacterium | reverse complement strand
CGGCGGCGACCGCGCGGTCGGGATCGGCCGCGAGCCGGGTCAGAGCCGCCTCGACGCCCGCGCCGTCATGACGGCTCAACGCTCGCGCCACGAACCGGCGCACGCCGGGATCGGCCTGAACGGCCGCTGCGGCCAACGCGGCCGCGGCGGAGGTCGAGCGGTGCACCGACAGCGAGGCGGCCGCCGCGCGGCGCACGTCCAGGTCCGCGTCGCCCGCGAGCGCTGAAGCCAGCGCCCGGGCCGCCGCCGGGTCCTCGAGCCGGCCCAGCTCCTGGGCGGCGGCCACGCGCACGATGGGGGAGGCGTCCGAGCGCAGGGAGCGGCTCAGCACCGGCACGGCGGCGATGGGGTCCTGGGCGGCCAGGGCCTGCAGCAGGCCGTAGCGCACCTGGGGATTGGCCTCGCGCGCGACGGCCGCGTCCAGTTCGGCCGCCGCGGGACGGGCACCGCGGCCGAAGCGGGCGGCGTCGGCCGCCTCCAGGCGCTCGGCGGCGCTGCCTCGCAGGTCGGCCTTCGCGCGCGCGGGCTTCTGCGGCGCCGCCGCCGCGTGCGCGCGCGTATAAGAAAGGGCGCACGCCAAAAAGAGCATCGCAACGAGCAATGCGCTATTTCGCGTGCGCGCACAACAAGGAGACGCAATCCACCCAAGGCTGGTCATTTGACCCTCTATGGTGCGGTTCTTCGGCGGGGACCGGGTGTCGGAAATGTTTCCGGCACGGAGTCCATACGGTTTGGTTATCGCTGTAATCTTCCCCGCGGAGCGGGGAAGGAGGGGGTTGGCACCTTCTTTAACAGCGGAGGACTTCGATGGAGCTTTGGCGGGAACGGGAAAGCGTCAAGACGGTCGAGGGACGACAACAGAAGGCGAAAGTCATGGGCACGCAGGCCGCGAGGAGCAGCCAGAGCACCGAGATCTTCGGCGCCCCCCCCGGCAGGCCGGGAAGGATTTTGGCCAAGGCGAAGCCGGCCGCGGCCATGCGGAAGGCGTCGGCGAAATCGTTGACCAACTCGAGCGCCGCCAACACGGCCCGAGCCCTGGGCAGATTGCTGGAAAACGAGTTGTCGGCCGCGCGCTTGACCGCGGCGCCCTTCAGGTCGGACAGGACCTGCTCGCGGCTGACGGGGCGGCCCGCCGCGTCGCGGACGTCGAGGCCCCACTTGTTCTCGACCGCGGCCCGGGGATCGACCCCTTGCGCGTCGAGGCCGGCCGCGGTCTCCGCGCGGCCCGCCGGCGCGAGCAGCGCCAGGGCCAAAAACAGGCCCGGCCCCACCGACCATGGAACCCCTCTGTCCCGTCCATGGTAAGCAAGGGCCGAGCGAAATCGTGCGCGCACGCCTTTAATCAGCATGTTTGGTTTCGGTAGCCAGGCGACCTCGGGACTCTTCGAGGCCCTTCGCTTTGCGCCCCGCCCTCGCGAACGGTTTGCCGGTTTATCGCTCCAACGTCCGACCTTCGGAGTATAGCAGGCGCCGTTCTATTGTCAAGACCCAAGGCCCCGGCAATCGCATTCCTCGACGAGGGAATCGTCACAAGCCCCCTTCTTTTCCCTTCGCGTCCGGAGCATCGCGCAAGAAGGCCGGCGCGCCCTCCGACTTGGCCTTGGCGCGGGCGAAACGATCGACGAGCCGCTGAGCCTCTTCAAGCCACTCGAGCTTTTCCGACAACGACCACGCGGCGCATCGGACGGCCTGCGCGCGGCGGTGGCTTTCCCAGCCGCATTCCCAATCCTCAGTCACCGGAGGGCTCCTTGCGCAAGGCATTCAACTCGTCGACATCCAGAAGGTCCTTCGGCCTGCCCGCTCGTTTTTTCATGGCGATGAGGCGATCGAGGTCGACGAAGGCGGCCGCCACGCCGGGACAAACTTCCAAGCGAACGGCTTGAGCATGAGCTGCGGAAAATTCAAACGGGGCTTCGGAAAAAATGTCGATCTCGGTCGAGGGATGTTCGGAGCTGGATAGGGAGAAAACCTTCATTCCTTTTTCTTCGATCCAAACCCGGCGGATGGCCGGATCCGCGAAATCGGCGATGTTGACGGGCGCGCGGGGCCTGTAGCCGAGCCCCGACAGGACGGAAAGGGCCGTCTTCAAATTTTCGGGTTCGAGATCCAGGAAAACATCCAAATCGACCGTGAAGCGGACATAGCCGTGGGCCACCACCGCCACTCCGCCGACGATCAGGTAGCGCGCGCCGGCTTTATCCAGGGCGCGGATGATCGTCTCAAAGCTCCGCTTTTCCATGCCGGGTCAACTCCAGAGGCGCGTGGCGTCGCGCACGATGGTCTGCTCGCGGCTTTGCCCGACGGAGACGATCGAGACCGGCACGCCGAGCAGCTTCTCCACGGCGAGCACGTACTCGCGCGCGCCGCGCGGGAGGTCGGAGAACTTCTTGGCCTTGCTCAGATCGCCGGAGAAACCGGGGTAGCTTTCGTAGACCGGCTCGACGTCGAGCTGTTCGCGCCGGGACACGGGGAAGTCGGCGAGGCGCTTCTTGCCGAGCTTGTAGCCCACGCAGACCTTTATCGGATGGACGCCCGTCAAAGTGTCCAGCTTGGTCATGGTCAAAGCGGTCATGCCGTTCATGCGGATGGCGGCCTTGAGCTGGGGCACGTCGAGCCAGCCGATGCGCCGGGCGCGGCCCGTCGTGGTGCCGTACTCCTTGCCCACCTCGCGGATGTAGTGGCCGACGTGGCCTTCCACCTCCGTCGGGAAGGGCCCCAGGCCCACGCGCGTCGTGTAGGCCTTGGTGACCCCCATGACGGCCGTGATGGCCGTCGGGCCGATGCCCGCGCCGGCGCAGGCGCCGCCGGCGACGGGGTTGGAGGACGTCACGAAAGGGTAGGTGCCGTGGTCCAGGTCGAGCATCGAGCCCTGGGCGCTCTCGAGGAGCAGACGCTTTTTCTTCTTATTTGCGGCGTCGAGGAAGAGAGAGCAGTCGGCCGCGAACGGGGCCAGGAAGCGGCGCTGGCGGTCGTAGTCCTTGAAGACCTCCTTCTCGATCGTCTTCAGGGGCTTGACCTTGGCGAGCTCGGCGGCGCGCACCTTGAGGTTGCGGCGCACGAGCTTGCGGAACACCTCGGGATCGAGGAAGTCGGCGATGCGGATGCCGATCCGGGCGACCTTGTCTTCATAACACGGTCCGATGCCGCGCTTGGTGGTGCCGATGCCGCGGCCGCCCTCCTCGCGGAGGGTGTCGACGTAGATGTGGTACGGGAGGATGACATGGGCGGCGAGGCTGATGAAAAGACGCCCTCGGACCTTTATCCCGCGGCTCTCGAGCATCTTCACTTCCTTGACGAACGCGTTCGGGTCGACGACGACGCCGTTGCCGATCACGCTTTTGCAGCCCTTGGCCAAGATGCCCGACGGGGTCAGGTGCAGGGCGAACTTCTGCCCGCCGAACACCACCGTGTGCCCGGCGTTGTTGCCGCCCTGATAGCGCACGACCCAGTCCGCGTCCTTGCCGAGAAAATGGACGATTTTCCCTTTGCCTTCATCGCCCCACTGGGCGCCCACGACCACGAGTGCCGGCATAAAATTCTCCCTTAGCCCTTGAAAAATCGGCGCCACCACGATCCGTCGCCCCGGCCGTGAGCGGCGCCGCGCGCGGCCTTCAACAGCTTGTCCCCGGTGACGATCGCGTCGCCGGCCACTCCGACGGCGAAGCGCACCCTCGCCAAGGTCCCCGCCGGGCTCGACTCGATCGCCTCGACCGGCACTTCGATCGGCACCGGCCCCGACGACGTCAAGCCGCCGAACAGGCGGGCCAGGTACTGCGCGATGTCGCGCCCGTCGACGATCCGGGCGAACACCATGTCTCCCGCGCGCAGCTCGGCGGCGGGCAAGCCCTCGGGGTCCTCCTCGAGGGTTATCTTCAAGACGAGCAAATCCTCCTCGGGCGGGATGCCCGATTCGGGCTTTCCGCGTCGAGCGGCCGGCGCCGGCACCTTGCGCAGGGACTGGAACTGGCCGAGGTCGAGGATATCCTTTTTGGCGCGAAGGCTCAAACTTTGATCGCGGAAATGCGCGCGCAGCGGGGCGGCGAGCTCCGCCGTGGCCTCCTCCGCGTTCGCGGCGCGCAGGCGGTTGAAGACCTCCGGCTCGGCGGCGCGGAAGTGCGCGGCGAGACGCTGCTCGACCTCCAGGCTCTCGGCCGGCAGGCTGCCGTCCCATAAACGGCACCCGTAGAGATGTTTTTCGAACGCGAACCAGTCCTCGTCGAGCTCGACGGCGCAGACCGCGGGGTCGTAGGACATGACGGCGCGGGCGCGCAGGACCTTGCGGTTCTTGAGGTTCAGCACGACGAGGAACAGCCCGTGCTGGTTCTCGGCGGGCCTGACGAACTTCCCTTTGAGCGCGCAGATGTCGTTGAGCAGGCGCGGGATCTGGCGTACGGCCTCCTCGACCTCGTAGCCGCACATCTCCAAGGCAAGCTCCGCCTCGCCGCGGTCGCAGCCGGTCTCGTCCATCAGCAGCTCGATCTTGTCTTTCATTACAACCTGGTGCCAGGCCTACCGGTATTTGCGTAAGTGTCCCGAAGTAACGCAAATACCGGTAGGCCTGGCACCATTATGCTCATTTCGGGCTTCTCGGATGGGAGTCTTTGTAAACCTCTTTCATCCGGTCGAGGGAGACGTAAGTGTAGATCTGGGTCGTAGTGAGGCTGACGTGGCCGAGCATCTCCTGGACCATGCGGATGTCGCAGCCGCGGTTCATGAGGTGGGTGGCGAAGCTGTGGCGCAGGACGTGCGGGGTGATGCGCTTCTTGAGGGCGCTGGCCTTGACCCAGCGGGAGAGGATGAAGACCAGCCCGGCGTCGGAGAGGCGCTTGCCGGAGGGGCCGACGAAGACCGGCTCGGCGTCCTCCTTGCGGCGTCCCTCGAGGTAGGCGCGCAGGCACTTCAACGCGCCATTGCCGACCGGGACGATACGTTCTTTAGAGCCCTTGCCGAAGACGCGCACGGTCCCGGACATGTAGTCGATGTCCCCGCAGTTGAGGGAGGTCACCTCGGCGCGGCGCAGGCCCGACGAGTAGATCAGCTCGATGAGCGCCCGGTCGCGCGGCTGTTGGGCGGCGTTGGAAGAGGCGGGCACCGACATCAGTTCCGCCATCTCGTTCTCCGTCAGGAACTTGGGCAGGGGGCGCCCCCGCTTGGGCAGGGGCACGCCGAAAACCGGGTTCCCTTTCAACAGGCCCCCCGAGCGGAGGAACTTGATGAAGGAACGCAGGGCCGCCATGCGCCGCAGTATGCTCGCCCGCGCCAGCCCCCCCTCCTTCTGGAGGTCGGCGAGGAAGGCGCGCACGTGCACGCGCTCGATGCCGCCCGGCTCGAGGCCCGGGTACTTGACGACGAACGCCTCGAGGTCCTTGCCGTAGGCGCGAAGGGTGTGCGGGGAGTAGTTGCGCGAGGCGCGCAGATGGGTCAGAAAGCGCTCGGATTGGAGGCGCAGAGGCCCCTGAGGCGCTTCGATCGCCATGTCCCCGCCGTCAGCTCGGCGCCGTCGGAGCAGCGGCGGCGGCCGCCGCCTCGGCGGCCAGGCGGGCGGCGATCTGAGCCGCGCGCAGGCCTTCGCCTTCGACGCGCAGCTTTTCGCCCTCTTCCTTCGACACCGGCTTCAAGTTGCGGCACTTGGGGTAGCCGGGGCAGGTGAGGAAGAAGCCGCGTTTGCCGACGCGCAGCCACATGTGCTTCTGGCACTTGTTGCACGGGCGCGTCGTCAAAAGAGGCCGGGAGCCCTCGATCTTCTTGCCGTCGGCGTCGAGCGAGAAGGTGTTCTTGCACTCGGGATAGCCGGAGCACGCCATGAACTTGCCCTTGCGGCCGGTGCGGATGACCATGGGCTTGCCGCATAGGTCGCAGTTCTCGCCGGTGAGCTCGAGGACGACCTTCTGGCCCTCGGGTGTGAGCTGGATCTTGCCCTTGCACTTGGGGAAGGTCGAGCAGGACAGGTACTTGCCGAAGCGGCTCTCGCGGATAAGCATCGGCGCCGTGCAGATCGGGCACAGCTCATCCGACATCTTCGGCTCGATGCGCGAGGCTTCCATCTCCGTCTCGGCCGCGACGAGCGCCTTCGAGAAGGGAGCGTAGAAGGTCTTGACCACCTCGGTCCAGCCCTGCTGGCCCTCGGCGATCTTGTCGAGCTGGGCCTCGACGTTGGCGGTGTAGGTCAGGCTGACCACGTCGGGAAAATGACCCTTGAGCTTCTCGGTCACGAGGATGCCGAGCTCGGTGGGAATCAGCTTGCGGTCCTTCATGTTCCGGCGCACGTAGCCGCGGTCGACGATGGTCTTGATGGTCGGGGCGTAGGTGGAAGGGCGGCCGATGCCGTGCTTCTCCATCGCGCGGATCAGGCTCGCCTCGTTGTAGTGCGGGGGAGGGCTGGTGCGGTGCTCCTCGGGCTTGAGCTCGATGAGCTTGAGCATGTCGCCTTCGACGAGCGGGGGCAGACGGCTGCCCTCCTCCTCGACTTCCTCGTCGGGTTCCTCGTCGCCCTTCGGGGCGTCGCGGTACACCCGCAGGAAGCCCTCGCTCTTGAGGGTGCGGCCCGTGCAATGGAACAGGGACTCGCCGTTCTCGATGTCGGCGGAGGCGGTGTCGTAGGTCGCCTCGATCATCTGCGACGCGACGAACCGTTTCCAGATCAGCTCATAGAGGCGGATCTGGTCGGGGTTGAGGAACTTGCGGACCTCGTCGGGGGTGCGAAGGACGCTCGTGGGCCGGATGGCCTCGTGGGCTTCCTGGGCGCCGCGGGATTTGGTCTGGTACGTGGGGAATTCCGCCGGGGCGTAATTCGCGCCGTAGGTCTCCTTCACGAACGCGGAGCACTCCTCGGCCGCGGTCTTGGCGATCGAGAACGAGTCCGTGCGCATGTAGGTGATCAGACCGGCCGGGTCGGTGCCGCCGAGGTCGACGCCTTCGTAGAGGGACTGCGCGATGCGCATCGTGCGCTCGGCGGCGAAGCCCATCTTCTGGGACGCGGCCTGCTGCATGGTCGACGTCGAGAACGGGGGCGGCGGACGGCGGCGCACCTCCTTCTTCTCGACCTTGACCACCTTGAAGGCCCCGCCCTGGACGGTCTTGGACACCACGTCCATGTCCTCGGCGGTGCGCAAGGTCGTCGCCTTCACGCGATACTGCTCGCTGAACAGGTCGTAGGTGCGGGTCGTCTCGACCTTCTCCTTCTTCCATAAAGAGAGCTTGGCATCGAACACAGGCGGTGCTCCAGCCTTCTCGAGCGCGGCGGTCAGGGTCCAGTAGCCGTCGGAGACGAAGTCCTTGATCTCGTGCTCGCGCTCGGCGAGCAGGCGCACGGCGACGGACTGCACGCGGCCGGCGGACAGGCCGCTCTGGATCTTGGCCCAGAGCAGCGGCGAGAGCTTGTAGCCGACGAGGCGGTCGATGACGCGGCGGGCCTGCTGGGCGTGCACCAGGTTCTCGTCGATCGCGCGCGGCTCGGCGATGGCGGCCTTGATGGCGGTCGGGGTGATCTCGTGGAAGGTGATGCGCTTGACCTGGTCGGGCTTGAGCTTGAGCATGTCGACGAGGTGCCAGGCGATGGACTCTCCCTCGCGGTCATGGTCGGTCGCGAGGTAGACGAAAGCGGCCTTCGAGACGAGGGACTTGAACTCGGCCAGGATCTTCTTGGCCCGGGGCAGAACGACGTACTGAGGTGAAAAATCGTCGTCGACGTTGACGCCGATCTTGCGCACGGGCAGGTCGCGAACGTGGCCGAAGGAAGACTTGACCACGAATTCATTCTTAAGGAAGCGGGAGATCGTTCTTTCCTTGGCCGGAGACTCGACGACCAGGAGGCTGGGGCCCGTCCGGGCACCCTTGGATGATTTAGGGGCCTTGGGGGCCTTTTCTACGGGGGGAGCCTTCGCCTTGGGAGCGGCTTTGACGGCTTTAACGACTTTGGCGGGCTTCTTTTCAGCGGGCTTCTTTTTGGGCATAGCGGTTTCCAGGTACGGAGATTACTTTATCCTTTATTTCCAGCCCGAACATTATAGAGGAAATGCGCGTCGTGTCAAGCCCCGAGAGCTGAACCAGTTCATCTAAGGAGAGGGCGTCGGAGCCGAGCAAGGCCATCACGGACGCCTCCTCCCCCGTCGGAGGCTCCAGCGGTGCAGGAGCCGGATCGGAGGACTTCCTGGCGGCCAATAAATGGCCGTCAGGCAGGCGTCCGAGGATATCCGCGACACCCGAGGCCATCGCAGCGCCTTCATCGAGCAGGCGATGAGGCGCCTCGGACATGACGGAGTCGGCCGGACCCGGGACGGCCAACACTTCCCGACCCTGGTCCAGCGCGTGACGGGCGGTGATCATCGCGCCGGACTTATGGCGTCCCTCTGCGACCACCACGGCCCAGGACAGGCCGGCCACGATGCGGTTGCGGCGCGGGAACAGGTGCCGGTCGGGGCCGGTGTCGATCGGGCGCTCGGAGATGACGGCCCCCCCCTCCGCGACGATGCGACGGGCCAAGGGGGCGTTTTCAAACGGGTATACGTGACCCAGGCCGGTGCCCAGGACGGCCCAGGTCGGGCCCTTGGCGTCCAGGGCGGCCAGGTGGGCCTCGGCGTCGATGCCGCGGGCCAGGCCGCTGACGATGGTCAGGCCGGCGCGGGAGGCATCGCCCGCCAAGCGCCGGGCCATGCGGCGGCCGTAGGGGGTGGGGTAGCGGGTGCCGACGAAGGCGACGGCGGACGCGGGGCTGAACGTGCCTTGGACGTAGAGGACGAGGGGCGGGTCGTGGATCGAGGCTAAGAGATCGGGGTAGTCGGGGTCTCCCCTGAGGATGAGACGGGCTCCCAATGAGGAGCAACGGAGCTCCTCGGCGACGACGTCGAAGGCGAGGGCGGCGCGGCGCCACGAGGCGACGTCTTCTAATTTCGCCGCGCTGACGCGGGACCAGTCGGCGTCAACGGATTTGGGGAGACCTTGCGGGCCCAATTCATTGAGAATATCCCAGGCGCGGCGCGGAGGAGTATCCACGTTCAAGCGCACGGCCCAGCGCTGACGGTCGGTCCAGGGGACGGCCACGGTTAAAGCAATTCCTCGTTGAACGGCTTTGGAGAGAACGGCAACGGCGTCGAGGACCGCGGCGCGGGAAAGGATCTCAACGGCAACGGAGCTGGTTTTCGAAGTTGACCGGAATGCATCATGGCGTCGACGCGGCGAAGGAGCTCGGGATTGCTCGTCAACGACTTCCATTCCGAGGGAATGCGCCCGGCGGCGACGAACAGCTCCACCGCGTCGGTTTCGAGGACCGCGGCGATGCGCCGAAGCACGTCTTCCTCGGCCGGCGGATTTCTTTTTCCCGCTAATACCTTCGACAAGAAGGACGGATCGAGCTTCGCTCGCCGGCACAGCTCGCGCAGGCCCAGGCCGCGACGGGCCATGGCGTCCGTGACGAGGCGGGAGAAGGCCGGAGCTTCGCTCATTTGAACTTGATGTACTCCAGCCGGCGCTCGGCGATCTTCTTGTCCTTGTGGTCGGGGAACTCCTCGAGGAAGCGCGTCAGCGATTGGCGCGCGACCTCGAAGTCGCGGTTCTCCTCGGCGGAGGCGGCCAGGCGCATCAGACCCTTGGCGGTGTAGGGGCCCGTCGAGAAGTCCGTGAGGAGCTGGGTGAAGGCCTCCTGAGCCTTGGGGTACTCGGCTCGCTGAAAATACACCAGGCCGACGTAATATTCCGCGGCGGGGGCCCACTTGGCCTGGGGATTCTTCCGCGCGAAGACCAAGGTGTCCGAGAAATTATAGTGGCGGCTCGCGTACCAGTACGTCCCGTACAGCACGGCGACGACGAATATCAGCTTCTTCAAACGGCGACCTCCAGGCCCGACCGCAAGCGGTCCAGGCCGCGCAGCGAGGCGGCCTCCAGCACGTCGGAGGCCCTCACCTCTTCTCGATGAGACAGATCGGCGATCGTGCGCGCCACGCGCAGGACGCGGTCGAGGGCGCGCGCCGACAGGGCGCTCTTGCGCTCGGCGGCCGCGAGGGTCTCGAGCGCCTCCGGGAGCAGGCGGGCACCGCGGCGGAACGCGGCCGCGTCGACGAAGGCGTTGACCGGCGCGGCGGAGGAGTTCCACCGCGCCCTCTGCCGCTCACGGGCGGCGCACACGCGCGCGCGCACGACGGCGGTGGATTCCCCCGTCGTGGTCGCGGCGGCCCAGTCGCCGAAGGCGACGGCCGGGGTCTCGATCTGCAGGTCGATGCGGTCGATCAACGGCCCCGACAGGCGGGACAGGTAGCGGCCCACCTCGTTCGGGGCGCACACGCAGGCCTTGCGGGGATGGCCGCGCCAGCCGCACGGGCAAGGGTTGGCCGCCGCCACGAGCGTGAACCGGGACGGATACTCGACCGTCTCACGCGCGCGCGCGACGGCGACGCGGCGGTCCTCCAGGGGTTGGCGCAGCGCCTCGAGGGCGGGCCGGGAGAACTCGGCGAGCTCGTCGAGGAAGAGGACGCCGCCGTGGGCCAGGCACACCTCCCCCGCCCGCGAGAACGGCCCCCCGCCGATGAGGGCGGCCGCGGAGGCCCCGTGATGGGGCGCGCGGAAGGGGCGTTCCCGCACCAGGCCGGGGGTCGCGCGCCCGATGGCGGACTGCACGAGCGTGACCTCCAGGGCTTCGTCGCCGGTCAGCGGAGGCAGCAGGCCCGGCAGGCGGCGAGCGAGCATGGACTTGCCGGTGCCCGGCGCGCCGACGAACAATAAGTTGTGGCCGCCGGCCGCGGCGATCTCGAGCGCGCGCTTGGCCATGGCCTGGCCGCGCACGTCGGCAAGGTCCGGCTCCGGGGCCTCGGCGTTCGAGACCGGGCCGCCCTTGCGGCTTCGCGGGAGAGCCCCGCCGGCCAATTCCGCCGCCTCACGCAGGTCGGCCACGGGAAGCGCCTCGATGCCGGCCGCGCGCGCCTCCTCGGCGTTGGCCTCGGGGACCATGATGGCGGAGAACCCCGCGGCCTTCGCGCGCGCCGCCATCGCGAGCACCCCGCAGATCGGCTGCACGCGGCCGTCGAGCGACAGCTCCCCGACCACGCACCAGCGCGACGACCACTCGCCGCCGGCGACCTGGCCCGACGCCGTCAGCAGCGCCAGCGCGATCGGCAGCTCGTAATGGCTTCCCTGCTTGCGCGGGCGGGCGGGCGACAGGTTGACGGTGACCCGGCGGTTGGGCATCGCGAAGCCGGAGTTGCGCATGGCCGCGGCGACCCGCTCCCGCGCCTCGCGCACGGCGTCGTCGGGCAGGCCCACGGTCGTGAAGTTGGGCAGGCCGTTGGCGAGGTCGAGCTCCACCAGGACGGGATAGCCCTGGACGCCCTTGAGTCCCATCGCGTTCACGCGCGCGAGGCTCATGGGTCTCGCCCGCCCGGCAGCTCGACCGCGAGCCGTCCGCTCTCGGTCTCCACGCCCATCAAGGTCAGCGACGGGTAGTTGCGCAGGAGCCGCGCCGCCAGGCCGTCGACACCGAGGCCGGCCAGGAACACGCGCAGGACGACGCTGCGTTCGTCCCCGCGCCAGACCCCCAGATAAGCGCCCTCCACGCCCTCGACGCGCCGCACGGCGGCGAGAAGCCCCTTGAGGCTGTCGAGCCCCGAGCCGCCGATGACGAAGACGGCGCCCTCCGAGCGCCCGGCGCGGCGGCGACCGATCTCGGCGGCCACCTTCGCGGCGGCGTCCTCGCCGGTCTGGTCCAAGGCCCGGCCGCGCGCCGCGGCGGAGGAGGTGTCGAGGATCGAGGCGTCGCTTTGCGTCTGCCCGACCGGCGCCGCCCCCGCGACCGCGTACTGGTCGGCGATGAGCGTCGCTCGGCCGCGCCAGGTACCGGTCACGGGATCGAGTTCCGCGCTCGCCGACGCGGCGGCGACGACCAGCCATTCCGCGCCAAGCTTGGCCGCTCCGGCCGCCAGCGCCGCGGGGTCTTGGCCCTTGGATAGGAAATTATTCAGGTGGTCGCGCCCGTCGATGGCCGTCATCCCGTAAGCGGACAGGCCGCGCCGCAGGGCGTCGGCGGCGGGCCCCACGCCCAGATCCAGTATGCCTTGAGGCTCGGAGACAAGGAGCAGGACGCGAGGCACCCGGGACGGGAAGCCCGCCGGCCGCAGCAGGCCCTCCTTGTCGAGGGCGGCGAGCATCCTTCCGAAGCGGAGCTCGACGACGCCCTGCCCCTTCTTGAAGCGGGCGCGCCCGGTGAATTCGTCGGCCCGGCCGCCGAACGACTCCGCGATCCGCGCCGACGCGGAGGAGCCGGGCGCCAGGAAAAGGGGCAGAGCGTCCGCCACGGCGAGCCGGCGGGCCTCCGCCGCCGTCGGCGCGACGACGGCGACGGCGGCGCCGTCCTTCGTGAGGCCGGGCTTCAGACGCCCGAAGGAGGAGCAGGCGGACAGCAAGGAGACGGCCGCGAGCAGAGCGAGGCGGTTCAATTCGCCTCCTGCTTCTCGCGGCCGGCCGCGGGGACGACGAAGTGGAAGGTGGTGCCCTTGCCGAGCTCCGACTCGAGCCAGATCTTGCCGCCGTGCTTGTCGACGACCTCCCGGGCGATGGCGAGGCCGAGGCCGGTCCCGGGCGCGTTGACCGCGGAGCGGTTGCCGGCGCGGTAGAAGCGCTCGAACACCTTCTCGCGGTCCTCCGGAGGAATGCCGATGCCGTCGTCGGAGACGGAAACCATCACGAACTCCCCCTTGTCCTGGATGCGCACGCGCACCCGGCCGCCGGGCATGGTGAACTTGATCGCGTTGGAGACGAGGTTGTCGAGCACGAGCTGCATCCAGCGCTCGTCGCCCAGGGCCTTGGGCAGCACGCCCGGGGCCTCCGCGGAGAGGGTCTTGCTCGCCTCGGCGGCCGAGGGCTGATGGTTCTCCACCGACTCGAGCACCAGGCGCCCGAGGTCGAAGGGCCCCATCTCCATCTTGGCCCCCCCCTCCAGGCGCGACAGGTCGAGCAGGTCGGAGACGAGCCCCGACAGCCTTTTCGACGCGGCCTTCGCGATGGCGAGGAATTTCATTTGTTGTGCGTTGAGCGGTCCCGTATCGCCTTCCAGCATCACGGTCAGAAACCCCGAGATCGTGGTCAAGGGGGTCTTGAACTCATGGCTGACGGTCGAGACGAACTCATCCTTCATACGATTGAGGGTGGCCAATTGTTCCGCCGTCTTGGCCAATCTTCGGTTCAAAATGGCGGTCTCCACGATGATCGCCGCCTCTTCCGCGATGACCGACACGAGGGCGATCTGCTCGTCGGAGAACGCGTCATTCCGCTTGCTTCCGACCCGCATCACTCCGATGCAGCGGTCCTCTAAAATAAGAGGCACGACCATGAGCGAGTGAATGCTCCACATTTTGGTGTAGTGGGCGTTGACCTGGGGGTCGTCCTGGGCGCTGCCGCTGATGAAGGGCCGGCGGGTCTTGAACACTCTCACGGAAGAAGAGCGCTCGTCGCTCAGCGCCAGGCGGTACAGCATCTCCTCGCCCTCGAGGCCGAAGGCCCCGGTCTGCGTGACGAGCTCGCCGGTGCCCTCGTCCAGGATCAGGAACGCGACGAGGTCCGCCTCGAGGGAGCGCGCCACGATCGAGACGATCGCGGCCAAGGTCGAGGGCGCCTGGGCCGCTCGCGAGCTCAGGGCTCCCGCGACGTCGTGCAAAGTCTTTATTTCCTTTGACTTTTTTATAAGACGGTCCTGGGCGGCCGTGAGCTCCTGCATCGCAGCGGACAGCCCCCCCTCGAGCTTCTCGCGCGAGCTGGAGAGGTCCGACAGCCCGGCTGCGAGCGTCGAGGCCGAGCGCATGGCGGCCGCGGCGAGCTCCAGGCGGGCGGCCAGCGCGCCGCTGTCCTCTCCTGGAGCCGCGCGCACCGCGAGGATGACCCCGGCGCCGTGCTCATCGAGCCAGCCGCCGGCCGTGGCCGAGCTGTACCCCTGTTGGGCGAGACCGCGAGTCAGGGCATCCGGCTCGCCCGCCGCGTCGCGCAGGCTCCAGGCGGAGCTTCCGGACGCGGCCGCTCGGGCGAGCAGGCCGGCGTCGAAGCGGAACGACGATAGCTCGAGCCTGGCCCAAGGCCCGCCCCGGTGCGCCAGCAGCGCCGCGCTGCCGTCCGGACGGCGAGCGAAGGCGGCCAAGGTCAGCTCCGGCTGGCGCCGGTGGATCGCGCCGAGCACGCGGCCGGCAGCCTCCTCGAGGGCGTGGCCGGGCCGGCGCACGACGGCGTCGAGATCGAGCGCCTCGGCGGCGAACTTGCGCAGATCCTCCAGCTCCGCGCGCAGCGCGCGCGTCTCGCGCTCGAGGGGCAGCACCCGGCGGAACGAGAACCACCACCACAGCGCGGCGGCCGCGCAGGCCGAGGACAGCACGCCGACGACGGCCGCGGCTCCGGTCATGGTCGCCTCCGAAAGCGATCGACGCGACCATTTCCGACCGCGCCATAAGGCGCGGAAGTGCCGCTTCCAAAGGTCGTCAGGAAGCGGCCGCGCTTAGGCTTGGTCATCTCTGGAAATCGAGGTGGGCGTTCACGTAATGGGCCGCGATGTGCACCTGGGAGTGAGGCACCCAACCCGCGGCGACACCGGAGCTCTCGAGGATATGGCGAACCGCGTGGCCGAACTCGTTGGCGCGCGCGGCCAGCGGCGATTCCGGGCCGGGTCCCACGATGAGCGCGCGCGCCACGCCGGCGCGGTGGCACATGTCGGCGATCTGAAACGGCACGCCGACCTGCTGCATCGCGTCGTAGGTCCCCATCATCGCGTAGCGGTAGGGGCTCGTAAATCCGTTCTTGCCGCCCGCGTCAAGGAATTGCGAGGCGGCGTACTCGCCGAGACCCTGCTGGCCCTGCGGAACGACGATCGCGAGCGGCGGCGCGCCGGCCGGCGACCCGGGGGGAGCGAAGACCGCCGACGCCGTCGACACGGGCGGCGCCTCCGAGCCGATGGTGATCGGCTCATAGATAGTCCGGAGCATGTCCATCAGCGGCGCGGGCTGACCGGCGGCCGTGCGGATTCCGCGCAAGACGGCGAGGCGCTTGGCCCACAACGACAGCTCCGGATAGCCCCAGAGCGTCAGCTTGTCGGCGAGCTGACCGATCTCGTCGCCGCTGAGCTGGGCGCCGACGCGATCGGCCACGGCCGCGACGAGATCGCGTTGTATGTTGGGTCCCGGGATCTTCAAGTCCACCGACCAGCCCTTGGCGAACGTGAACTTCAGGGCTTCCTCGAGCGTCCCCAGCGCCTTCGGCGGGTACATCGAAGTGATGACGACCTGCAGGCCCCGGTCGAAGAACGACTTGAACACCTTCGCGAGAAGATCCTTGTTCTGGTCGGTGACGGCCAGAAGGTGGATGTCGTCGACGAAGATCGCCTTGGAGTCGGCCACCTTCTTGTCGACGGCCGCCATGGTCCCGCTCGCGGCGGCGGCGCTCACCACGCGGGACAGGCGAGCGCCGGAGGTCACCAGCAGCGACGCGGTTCCCAGGCCCTTCGACATCGAGCCCGCGATCGCGTAGAGCAGATGAGACTTCCCGGTCCCCGGCACTCCATACAAGAAAAGCGGGTTGTACATCGACCCCGGGGAGGTCACCACCGACATGGCCGCCGCGTGGGCGAAGCGGTTGTACGCGCCCACGAGCAGCGTCTCGAAGGTCCAATCAGGGCGAAGCTCGTCCGTCAACGCCATGGACGCGGCGTTCACCGGGCCCGCGGCCGCCGGGGGCGCCTCGGCCGGAGCCGGAGCGGGCGTGGCCATGCGCACCTCCGTCGGCGGCGGCAACGGCACCGACGGGGCCGGCGCCGGGACCGCCATCGGCGCCGGCGGCGTGAACGCCGCCTCCGGACCCAGGGAGATCAGCGGCTCCTTGGCCGGAACCGGGGTCGGCGGCGGGGGCGGGGTCATGCCCGGGGGCGGCGGGATCGGCGGAAGGATATCGGACGGCGGCTTGAGCTCCGACGCGGAGGGTATCCCGGAGAGCGGCGGAGGAGTCGGTGGCGGCGGCGGTTCCAGGGCGGCCGGCGGCGCCAGCACCGGCATCGGCGGGACGGCCGGCGGCGGCGTGGCCGGAGCAGGCGTGGACGGAGGCTCGACAGGAGCCGGCTTGGGCGACATCTTGCCGAGCCAGTCGGCGAGTTTCTCGCTCATCTCCGGCGTCACCTTATGAAGCACGAAGCTCAAGTTGAATTCCTCGCCGTCGAGCGACGTGGGCCGGCCGCACAAGGCTCCGAATTTCTTGAGCACCGCGGAAACGTCGGCGACGCCACCGTGCAGCAGAAGGAGATGCCGCTGGGGATCGTCCTCGTTCGGCGAGGGCCGGATTTCCCAGCGATCCATCAGCCTTCCCCCGGAAGCAGCATCATATCGACGATGACATCGACGGCGGTGGATTTCTTCTGCGCGTCCGCCGGCGCCACGGCGCGGAACAACAGGTTCGCGCGAGAGCACGCGTCGGCCATATCCTCGACCTTCGCGGCGGGCCAGTCCTCGACGACGGCAAGGATGGCGACCGCCTTCGCCTGCTGGGCCTTCTGCACCACGGCGTTGGGATCGCTCGCCGCGCCGACCTCGAGCGACAGAACCTGTCGCAGGAACAGCGGCTTCTTCGAGATCGTGCGCGAGGCCTGGCTCAGGAACGCCGCGAAGGTCGCCTTCACCTCGGAGCATGATGGGGTGTAGATGTACGCGACGCGGCGGATCTGCTCCTTCGGCGCGTCGGCCGGAGGCTCGTCGGACTTGGCGTCCGCCGCGGCCGGAGGAGCGGACTTCGCCGGCTCCGGCGGCTTGGCGGCCACCGGCTCGGGCGCGGGCGGCGGGGCATCGACGGGCGCCGCGGCGGGCTTCGGGGGTTCCGCGGGGGTCGGCGGAGGCGGCGGAGGCGGCGGAGGCGGCGCCTTCGGCGAATCAATGCCGGCCGGCGCGGGACCCGAGGATAGTTCGATTCCCGATTGCACGGGGAGCTTGGGCGCCGGCTTCGGAGGCTCGGGCTTCCTCTCTGGAGTTTTGATCATGCCGTCGCGCGGCGCGAGCTCGATGATCGGAGCCTTGGGGGCTTCGACAGGCTTCGGCGGCTCCACCGGCTTCGGCGGTTCGGCGGGCTTAGCGGCTTCGACCGGAGCCGCCTTCGCGGGCTCCGTCGGCTTGGGGGCGCCCGGGGCTTCGCCCCCCATATCCGAGAGGATGGCGTCCAAGTCCGAAAGAATGGACTCGATGTCCTCGGGATGGTCCTTCTTCGGCTCTTCCGCCATCTCAGGTGCCGCCGACCGACAAGCCCTTCAGGCGCAGAGCCACGTCCTCGGGATTGGATGCCTCTTCGAGCACCACCTTGTCGTCGATCTTCCCCTCGGCGAACAGCCGGAGGAGGTCCTGATCGAAGGTGTGCATGCCGTAGTACTCGCCGCCCTCGAGCACCTTGCGGATCTCGGCGGTTTTGCCCTCGAGGAGGTGACGGCGCACGAGGCTGTTGCCGATCATGATCTCGGTCGCGGGAAAGCGGGTCTTGCCGTCCTTGGACAGGACCAGGCGCTGGCCGATCACGCCCTTGAGGCAGTTCGCCAGCTGCTGGCGAACCTGGGAGTGCTGGTGGGCGGGATGGGCGTCCACGATGCGGTCGACCGTCTGCATCGCGTCGAGCGTATGCACCGTGGAAAGCACGAGATGGCCCGTTTCGGCCGCGGCGATGGCGGCCTGCATCGTCTCGAGGTCGCGCATCTCGCCGATGACGACGACGTCGGGGTCCTGGCGCAGGATGTGCTTGAGGGCCGAGCCGAAGGAGCGCGTGTCGAGGCCGACCTCGCGCTGGACGATCGTGGATTTCGCATCGGTGTGATAGAACTCGATCGGGTCCTCGATCGTGATGATGCGGTATTGCTGGGTGTTGTTGATGTAGTGCAGGAAGCTATTGAGCGTCGTGGTCTTGCCCGCGCCCGTGATCCCGGTGAACAGGATCAGGCCGCGGCCCTCGCTGCCGAGCTTGGTCATCGCGTCGACGGGGAGGTTGAGCTCCTCGAAGGTGCGCAGCTTCATCGGCACGACGCGCAAGGTCAGGCCGAGCGAGCCCTTCTGACGGTAGACGTTGACGCGGAAGCGCGCCAGGCCGTCGAGGCTGTAGGCGAGGTCGAGCTCCATCGTCTTCTCGAACTGCGCCGCCTGCTCCTTGTTCATGAGCTCGTAGGCGACGGCCTTGATGTCTTCGGCGGAGAGCTTTTGGAGGTTCGTGGCCAGGATCATGGCGCCGCGCACCCGCAGGGCGGGCACGGAGTCGGCCTTGAAGTGGATGTCCGAGATGTCCTTCTGCACCATCAAAGTCAGCAGGTTCTTGATGTCGATCGCCATGTCAGCTCAGTCCTCTTACGATTTCTATTCCTCTTAGGGTCAGCCAATCCGTGACCAAGGGGCTTATGATCGCATTCTCCGGAATTGTAAGGCGAACGCCGCCCGGCGTCAACCTCTTTTTTATGTCGTATTCCGAGAGGAACGGCCTTCCCGCGGGCCCGGTCGATACCCACGGACGCGCGACCGCCGCCGGCTTGGACCTGGCCAAGCCGGCGACGAGGATGTCGAGCAGGTCGTCGCGCGTGAGCGTTTAGCGCTCCAACTTGATGGCGATGCGGTCGAGGTATTTCTCGAGGTCGTCGTGCGGGCGCGGGATCACGTGCACCGCGACCAGTTCGCCGACCTTCTGGGCGGCCGCCGCGGCCGCGTCGACGGCGGCGCGCACGGCGCCGACCTCGCCCCGGCACAAGGTCGTGCACAGGCCGTTGCCTACTTTTTCATAACCGACCAAGCGGACCTTGGCGGCCTTCGCCATGGCGTCCGACGCCTCGATCATGCCCGTGAAACCCTTCGTCTCCACCAAGCCCAGCGCTTCTCGAATATCAGCCATCTGTCCCCCTTAACGCGAATCGTCCTCGCCCAAGGCCTCGCGGCCCTCGGCGCCCGTCTCGAGCACGGCGTTGCAGTGCGTGCAGCGGCGCGGCGTGGTGTACGTCCTCTGGCACTCATCGTCCTCGGGCCACCATTCCTCGAAGAACATCTCCACCTTCTTGTGGCACTTGAAGCAGAACTTCTGCATGCCCGCGCCGCAGCCGGCGCAGAACTTCGGCAAGGGCTGGTCCTTGTGCGTGTGCATGATCGCCGCGCAGGCCCCGCACTGCAGGTCGATGTTGATCTTGTACTTCGGCGGCTGATCGTCCTTTTTTTCTTTGCCCATTCGCCTAATACCCCTTGCCTTCGGACTTCGCGTCGGTGACGATCGCGATGGAGGCCGAGGTGCCCAAGCGCGTCGCTCCGGCGGCGATCATGTCGGCCGCGATCTTCGCGTCCCGGATGCCGCCGGAGGCCTTCACGCCCATCAACGGGCCCACGGTCTCTCTCATAAGCTTAACATCCTCGACGGTGGCTCCGCCTCCCCCGAACCCGGTTGAGGTCTTCACGAAGTCCGCGCCGGCCTTCTTGGAGGCGGCGCAGGCGCGCACCTTCTCCTCGTTGGAGAGCAGGGACGTCTCCAGGATGACCTTGAGCACCTTGCCGCGCGTGGCGTCGCGCACGGCCTTGATGTCGTCGTAGACGACGACGTCGTTGCCGGACTTCAGCGCGCCGATGTTGATGACCATGTCGATCTCGTCGGCGCCGTTGGCGATGGCGTCGCGCGCCTCGATGGCCTTGACCGTGGGCGTCGTCGAGCCGAGCGGGAAGCCGACGACGGTGCAGACCTTCACGCCCGAGCCTCTCAGGAGCTGGGCCGATAGGGCGACATACGACGGGTTCACGCACACCGAGGCGAAGCAGTAGGTCTTGGCCTCGTCGCACAGCTTGCCGATCTCTTCCTGGGTCGCGTTGGGCTTGAGCAGGGTGTGATCGACGAAGCGCGCGGTGTCGGAGCCCTTCTTCGTGGGCTTGCACACGGAGACGCGGTCCGCGCCGACGGCCTGGATGATCCGGGCGTCGACGTGCGCGTCCTCGTCGTCGTCGTCATGCGCGGCCTTCGGCGGCAGGGCGGAGAACTGGCCCTTGGCCGGGGAGGCCGGAGCGGCGCCCCAGGAGGCGGCGCTGCTGAACACCTTGCCGGCGCTGCCGATCGAGGTCTTCACCTCGCCCTTGAGCGCCTTAGGGCCGTTCTCGCACTCGCAGCGGTTCCCCTTGAGGAACCCCTTGGCGGCGAGCGCCTTGACGACTTCCTCGACCACGTTTCTCAGCTGAGCTTCAGTCATGGTCGCCTCCCACGACGATGGACGCGACCATTTCTTCACTATGTTCAGTCATATTTTTTTACCTTCCCACCCGAAACGACCGAATCCACGATCCCGACGATCACGGTCCGGATCGGCGCTTTTTCATCGTGCAGCACGCTTCTCGCCGAGCCGCCCTCGTCCATCACGAGCACGATCGAGCCGGGGCCCGCGCCGGTCCCGTACTCCACCGCCATGAGCGCGTCGCCGGTGCGCTCCTCGGTCAGCGGATCGATCGGCCGCACGAGGAGCAGGCGCTTGTCGCACAGCGAGCAGTGCTTGCGCGTGCCCCACACGTTGCCCACGACCTCGGCGACGAACATGTTATGCCGTCCTCGATGCCGCGATGAAGTTATCCACGCTTTTCACAACCGCACTGTCGTTGACGACAGTCGCGGACCGACACGACCGCGAATGATCATTTCGCACGGCGAAAATCCTTGACCTGATGGCCGTCGACTATGCCGACGACGGCGGCGTCCACCGGCGGCGCGTCCTTGAAAGCGACGGCCGCGTCGCGGGAGGCCACCCAGAATACCTTTTCCGAGGAGCCCGCCCCGACGGCGTCGGCCGCCACGATCGGGTCGCCCAGGGGTGACTCGTCCTCCCAGCGCAGGGGCTGGATGAGGAGCATGGTCTTGCCGTCGAGCGCATGCTCCTGGCGCGAGCAGAACACGCGGCCGATGACGCGGGCAAGCTTCATTTGCCCTGCCTCCACTGCGGATCCTGGTCGCTGTTGAGCTCGCGGCGCGCGGTGCGCGCGACCTCGGGCTTGAGGTACTCGAAGACGTCCTTCATGTTCGAGCCCTTGTCCTTGAGGCCCTTGAGCAGGAAGTAGGTGAAGAGTCCGTGGCCCTTCTCTTGATAGCTGTTGCTGATCTGATCGCCGGCCGAGGCCGAGAGCACGGTGATATTCGCGGGCAGCGCGTCGACCACGGCGACGGTGACGAGAGGGCGGGCGCCTTTCGCGAGCACGGAGCGGCCGCCCGCGCCGGAGAAGCAGGAGTCCATCGCGACGGTGACCGACTTGGCCGGCAGCTTGGCCAGCTGAGCGTACAGGCGGTCGAGCGCGTAGCCGGTCTGGTCGATGTAGGTCGGATCGCCGTCGTAGGGGACCAGGTACGCGTCGCCCTTGGCGGGGTTGGGCGAACCGTGCCCCGAGAAATAAACGAAGACCTCGTCGCCCGCCTCGACGCGGTTCGGCAGCCAGCGCTCGAAGTACTTCTCGAAGTCGCTCTTGGCCGCGCGCTCGTCGATCAAGACCGCGATGTTCTGCTCGGGCACGCCGAACACGCGCTTGAAGTACTCGGCCGCGAGCTTCGCGTCCCCGGCGGCGAAGTCCGCCCTGGGCAGGTTCTCGCGGTAGCGCTCGACGCCGATGACGACGGCGTGGCGCTTCGGCGAGGCGGCGCGCGCCGCTGGCAGGTCATCGACATCGCTGCGGACGGCGGCGGACATTGGCGGGACTATGGTCGGGGCCGGCGTGGCCGCGGGGGTGGTTCCGGCAGCGAGCGAGCGAGGAGCTTCGGACCCTCGGCTGCTCGCGATGGCACGAAGGGCCGACTTATCCATGCCGGCCTCGGATTGAAGGACAAGGCCGGCGCGATCCAGATCGGCCTTTGCAAGGCGTCGTCCGCTCGCCTTGTCATGCTCGAGCTTCGCGCGCAGCGGCTCTCCCGGCCGGAAATCCCGGATCAACTGCTGGAGAAGATAAAACGCGCCGTATGTCCCCGACCCGCCCTGCGCCGCGCCCTGCCAGAGCTGTTCCCCTCCAAAAGCGGAGTACGCCTGGATCTCGTCGCGCGAGAAGGTCGACGCGCCGGGATGAAGGAGTCGCAGCACGAGGTCGCAACCGGCGGTATCGTAATGCTCCTGTGTCAGAAGCCGGAACGAGCGCAGTTCCACCGTGGCGTGGAGATAGGCGTAGAACCTATCGCTGATCCCGGCGACGCAGAGAGCCGGGTCGTCGGGGCGCACGCCGGGCGCGCCGAGAGGCTTGACCGACCGTGTCTGTCCCGGCGCGCCGACCATCATGGGTCCGACGCACCCGGCGAACGCGAAGCAGGCGGCGATCAGCAAACGATTCATTTTCGGTAACCTTCGATCGCGTGGACCTTGGCGAGGCGGCCCGAGTGGCGCCCGCCCTCGAAAGGAGTACCGAAGAAGACCTTCAGGATCTCGGTGTGGATCAGCTCGCCGTGGGACTTGCCGCCGATGCACAGGACATTGGCGTCGTCGTGCTGGGCGGCCATGCGCGCGGAGACGGAGTCGTAGGCCGCGACCGCGCGCGCGCCCTTGACCTTGTTGGCCGCCATGCACACCGCGCCGCCGAAGCCGTCGATGAGCACTCCCTTGTCGAAGCGCCCGGAGACGACCGCTTCGGCCACGAGCTGGGCCACGTCGGGGTAATCGACGGCGTCGGTGGAGTGGCAGCCGTAATCGGCCACCTCGTGACCGAGCGCCTGGATGGCCTTGATGATGAAGGCCTTCGCGCCGAACCCGCCATGATCGGAGCCGATGACGACTCTCATTTTCCCTCCCGCCGCTGCGGCGTCTGGTCGGAATTGTACACGCGCCGGGCGACGCGCGAGACCTCGGGGCCGAGGTACTCGTAGGCGCCCTCGAGATCGCCCTTCTCCTTCAGGCCTTTGAGCAGGAAGTAGGTGAAGAGTCCACGGCCCTTCTCTTGATAGCTGTTCGAGATCTGGTCGGAGGCCGACGCCGACAGGACCGTGATCCTCGCCGGCGGCGCGCCCTGCTGGACGGTGACGAGCGGCCGCGCGCCCTTGGCGAGCACGGAACGGCCGCCCGCTCCGGAGAAGCAGGAGTCCAGCGCCACGGTCACGCTCTTCGCCGGGAGCTTGCCCAGCTGAGCGTACAAGCGCTTGACCGAGTAGCCGGTCTGCTTGATATAGGTCGGGTCGCCGTCGTAGGGGACCAGATAGGCGTCGCCCTTCGCGGGATCCGGCGCGCCGTGACCGGAGAAGAACACGAACACCTCCGAGTCCTTATCCGCGTGATTGGGCAGCCACTGCTCGAAATACTTCTCGAAGTCGCTCTTCGTGGCGCGGTCATCCGTCAGGACGACGAGATTCTCCTCGGACACGCCGAGGATGCGGCGGAAATACTCCGCCGCGAGCCTGGCGTCGCCCGCGGCGAAGTCGGCCTTGGGCAGGTTCTCGCGGTAGCGCTCGACGCCGATGACGACGGCGACCGCGTTCGGGTTCACCGGGCGCGCGGCGGGCAGGTCGTCGAGGTCTGAGCGGATCGCGGCGGGCGCCGTCGGCGCGACTGGGGCAGGCGCGGCCGGAGCGGGCGAGTTCGCGACGGCGGGCGCGGGGGCCGCGGCGGCCCGCTCCAGCAAGGTGACACGGCTTTGAACCGCCGACGCGGTCTCCGCGTTCAATTCCAGCTTGAGCGCGCGGCGGTACAGCGCCAACGCGGCGGCCGGGTCGGCCTGGACGGCCCAACCGTTCTCGTAGGCCGTGGCCAAGTTCACCATGGCGTAAGGATCGTTCTTCTCGACGGCCTTCTTGTTCCAGTACAACGACTGGGAGTGGTCCTGCGGCGTCCCCGCCCCGCGCTGATAAAACCAGGCCAGCAGGCGCTGGGCCCCGGCGTCGCCCGCCTCGGCGGCCCGGGAGGCCCAGAAGAACGCCTTCTTCGGGTCCTTCTTCACGCCTTGGCCGTTGTGATGCTGGAACGCGAGATAGGCCTGCGCGTCGACGGATCCGCCCTCCGCGAGCTTCCGCGCGTATTCCGCGGCCGTCTCGAAGTCCTCTTCACCCTGGGCGATGCGCATCTTGCTCAAATCGTCCTTGATCTCGACGCGGATCTCGCCGCGCACGATCGTCGCCACCCGTTCCCCCGATTCGCCGGCCACCGTCAGCTCGACGGTCGTGCCGACCGGGCCCCGTATCCGCAACACCACCTCGGGCATCGACCGCCCGGCCGTCGCGACCCCGTCGACGGCGGCGATTCGCTCCCCTTTCTTGAGGCCGGCGGCCTCGGCGGGGCTGCCCGCCACGACGCCGTCGAGGATGAAGTCGCTCCCCGTTTTCAGGATGGCGCCCACCATGCCGGACGCCTTCTTGATGACGATCACGTCGCCGGGAACGGCCTTATCGAGCGCCTTCGAGAGCTTCTTGTGATCGCCGGAGCCGTCCGCCGCCACGCGGATGTCCTTAGCCGCGGCGAAAGCCGCGAGCGCAAAGGACAGGGCGAGGACGACGGCGGCGTTCATCTTATTTGCCCACCGTCGCGAGCAGCTGCGGATCGGCCTGCGGGATGACGACGTGGCTGACGATGAGCTCCTTCTTGATCGCCGTGATGCCGGCCGCGATCGCGGTGCGCACATCGCCGACCTCGCCGCACAGGGCCAGGTAGCCCTTGCCGCCGCCGACGACGGTCTTCACCTCGATGAGGTGGACGTTGGCCGCCTTGGCGGCGGCGTCGGCCGCCAGCACGGCGGCGATGGCTTCCTTGGTCTCGATGAGGCCGACCGCGCCCAAGACCTCGACGGGCACGCGCTTGTCGAGGGCGGCGACGACCTGGTTGTGCACGTTGCGGATGAGGACTTCATCCACCAGGGTCTTGCCCAGGACCTCGCGGCCCGCGCGCATCGCGCTCTCGACCTCGCCCAGAGCGCCGCTGATGAAGATGACCAGCTTGCCGCGCGCGACGACCGAGGTCTTCACGAGCTTGACCGACGCCATCTTGACCATGGCGTCCGTCGCCTCGACGCCCTTGGCGAGCGAGGTGGTTTCCAGGAATCCGACGGCGAGGTTGGCGAGCATGGTTCTCCTTACGCGATCCGGAAGTATCCGACGAGCGCGCAGTGCAGCGGGCGCGCGAAATGGGACGCCTTGGTGAGACCATCGCCGGTCGGCGTGCCGATCGACATGGTCGCGTAGCCTTCGCCGAGGCCGAGGCCGTACAGGGTGGGGCCGTTCTTGACGAAGATCGAGCACTGCATGCGGCGGGCCATCTTGGTGAGGTTGCCCACATGGGTCGAGTGCATGGCGGCGGTGTGGCGGTGGCCGCCTTCGGCTTGGGCGGCGAGGTCGATGGCGGCGTCCACATCCGGGGCGACGGTTACCGGCAAGAAAGGCATCAGCTGTTCGGTCCACACCAAGGTATGGTCGTTGGGGACTTCGGCCCAGAGAAGACGGGCTTCCTTGGGGATTTCCAAGCCGATCCCCTTGGCCAAGACCGATGCGTCTTTACCGACAAAGTCACGATTGAGGACTGGATCCTTGCATCCACGACCCCCGACCTTGATCACCAACTTCACGAGAGCCTCGGTCTGAGACGCGTTCAACTCGAAGGCTCGACGGTCGCCGCGCATCCCCGCGAGAAAGCGGTCGCGGGCCGCGGCGGTGACGATGACTTCTTTTTCCGCCGTGCAAAGTACGTTGTTGTCGAACGACGCCCCAAAGATCACGTCTTCCGCGCATTTCGGGAACTCGGCAGTCTCATCCACGACGACAGGAGGGTTGCCGGGGCCCGCGGCGATGGTCTTGCACGTCTTACCGACGGTCATGGCCACCTTCACGATCGCCGGTCCGCCGGTGACCATGTTCACGCGCGGGTCGGGGTGCGCGAGAAGATTCTTCGTGTTCTCCTGGGAGGGCTTGTCGTAGGTCGTGATGAGGCCGGCGGGCGCGCCGGCGGCGACGGCGGACTCGCAGAGCAGGCGCATGGTCTCCACGCAGGTCTTGAAGGACGCGGGGTGCGGGGCGAAGACGACGGCGTTGCCGGCGGCGATGATGGAGATGGCGTTGTTGATGATGGTGGCGGCGGGGTTGGTGGACGGGGTGATGGCGGCGACGACGCCGTAGGGGGCGTACTCGACGAGGGTGAGGCCCTTGTCGCCGGTGTAGGCGCGGCTGGCGAGGTCTTCCACACCGGGGGTGCGGGTGGCGCACACGAGGTTCTTCTGGACCTTGTCGGCGACCCGGCCCATGCCGGTCTCTTCGACGGCCATCTTCGCGAGGCGCTCGGCGTTGGATATAGCGGCCTTGCGCATCGCGCGGATGACCTCGCGCCTGAGTTCCAGCCCGAGGTCCTGAAATTCGCCTTGGGCGACGACCGCGGCTTGAACGGCGGCGTCGACGGATGGATAAACGACGGATGAGCATGATTTCAACGGCAACGGATTGGGGAACCTTCCCGGTGCCGACGGTGATGTAACGACGGAGCCTAACTCCTCTTTTTCCAACCGCTTAAGCACTTCGGAGACTATGCGTGCGATCTCTTCACTTTGCATTAGCGTCCTCAGACTTCTTAAACGCCGTTTTTCCATTCGCCTCGACCGTATCGACGATGGCGAAGATCACCGCATCGACGGGGCGTCCTTCCGTTCGCGTGGTCTGTCTCGCACTCGATCCCTGCACAAGAAGAACAAGCTCCCCCTCGCCGGCGCCGACGGAGTCGACGGCGACGAGGGGGCTGCCCTTGGAAGAGCCGGCGAGGTCCACGGGCTGCACCAGCAGCAGCTTGGAACCCACCAGCTTTTCATCCTTTAACGTGCAGACGACGGTGCCCGTGACCCGGGCGAAGATCATTTACTTCTTCCTGGCCAGCGTCTCAGGCGAAGAGATCGGCATCTTGCCCTCGAGGTCGGGGTGCGGCTGCGGGATGACGTGCACGGCGATGAGCTCGCCGACCTTCTGCGCGGCGGCGGCGCCGGAGTCGCAGGCGGCCTTGCACGCGGCCACTTCGCCGCGGAACAGCACGGTCACGAGGCCGGTGCCGACCTTCTCGTAGCCGACGATGCGGACGTCGGCGGCTTTCACGGCGGCGTCAGCGGCCTCGACGCAGGCGATCAGGCCGCGGGTCTCGATCATTCCAAGTGCGTTCATTCAGTGTTCTCCTTACGCGATGTGTACGATGTCTCCGGTTTTGATCCCGGCGGCGTTCGCTTCGTCCGTATCGACATGAAATTCCAGGCTGTATTTATCCGAGACGCGGACCACGACGTCTTCGAAGACGGTCGATCGTCCGCCGTTCGCTCCTGCGCGAACCCTCACCACCTCGCCGGAGGCGATGCCGAGGCCCTTCGCTTCGCTCGGCGAAAAGTGCAGATGCCTTTGGGCGATGATGACGCCCTCTCTGATCTCGACTTGTCCGGCGGGCCCGATGAGGATCGCGCCGGCGGAGCCCTTCACGGCCCCCGACTCGCGCACCGGCGGCTTGAGGCCGATGGCCATCGCGTCGCTCACGGCGATCTCGATCTGGGTGTGATCCCGGTACGGCGCCACGAGCCTTATCTTCTTGAGCACGCCCTTGGGCCCCTGGACGTCGATCATCTCCTCGGCGGCGTAGAAGCCGGGCTGCTTGATGTCCTTGACGCGCTTGGGCTCGGCGGACGCGCCGAACAATATCTTGAAGTGCTCTTTGGTGAGGTGGCAGTGCTTGACCGAGACCCCGGCGGGGATGTCGAGCTTGGAGCGCTTCATGCGCTTCTCGATCTCGCGTGACAAGTCCTCGGCAAGGGGATTGACCGTCACGCGATCTGATATCCCATGATGCGCAAGAAATCTTTCTTGAGGCTCGCCCCGCCGACGAGCGCGCCGTCCACGTCGGCCTGGGCCATCAGCGAGTCCACGTTTTCAGCGGTCACGGAACCCCCGTAAAGAATTCGCGTGCCCGCAGAAAACCCTTCCCCATAAATCTTCGCGAGCTGGGAGCGGATGAACAGGTGCGCCTCCTGCGCCTGAGCGGGCGAGGCGGTCTTGCCGGTGCCGATGGCCCAGACGGGCTCGTAGGCGACGACGACCTTGGCGAGGTCGGCGGGAGCGAACCCCTTCAGGCCGCCCGCGATCTGCGTCTCGAGCACGCGCCAGGTCTTCTGCGACTCGCGCTCCTCGAGGGTCTCGCCGACGCAGACGACCGGGGTCAGCCCCGCCTTGAGCGCGGCGCCGAGCTTCCTGTTGATCCACTCGTCGGTGTCGCCGAACAGCTTGCGGCGCTCGCTGTGGCCGATGAGGACCATGGAGCAGCCCGCGTCCTTGACCTGGCCCGCGGAGATCTCGCCCGTGTAGGCGCCCGACGCTTCGAAATAGCAGTTCTGGGCCCCGAGACGGACCGGGGTGTCCTTGAGGACCTCGCCCACGACGGTGATCGCGGTGGCGGGCACGAACACGGCCACCTCACCCGAGGCCGAATTGGCCCCACCGGCCACGAGTTTGGCCAGCTCGACCGACTGAGCCAAGGTGAGGTTCATTTTCCAGTTTCCGGCGAGCAGCGGACGGCGCAAAGGGGATGCCATTTTGTCTCCATTGTGGCCAAATTGGCCACATATTCCATCCTGCGGACGTCAGGAGGAATTCTACAGGGTGCGCGCGTCCCTGTCAATGGTTAAAATCAGGTGGCGATAGACTGATTTTGGCGTCAGGACTTATGCAAAGAACGACATGCCTGACACCAATCTAGAACTGGGACAGGGGGACGACGACCTCTCCCATCTTGCCCGGGGAGTACTGGTCGTTCTTGACGGCGCGCTTGCCGCGCTTGATGCGCACGCCCAGCACGTTCGCCTTCTTGGCCTCGAGCATGTCCTGGTCGCTGTCGCCGAAGAAGGCGACGAAGTGGCCCTCCTGCATGTGCAGATGCTTGGCGGCGGGGTCGGGGGTGAAGATGAAGGAGCGGGGCGAGAGCTTGCGCCATTCCTTCCTCAGCGCGTCCCCGTCGGCGCCCTGACGCTCCGCCATGATCATGACCCGAAAGCCGAGGCCGCGCAGGGCGCAGGCGAGGGCGAACGGCACGTACTTGACGGATTCGACGTCGTAGGCGTTATTGAGCGCGCCCCAGAAGGCGGGCCCTTCGCGCGTGACGGCGGCGCCGGAGGCCTTCTCGTAGGCCTTGGAGGCGTCCACGAGGGTGTCGTCGTAATCGAAGGCCACGGCCAGGCGGCCGATGGTGATGAGGCTGAAGAACAGGCCCCACACGCTCATCATGGCCAGAAGCTTCTTGGCGGTGGTCCAGCCTTTCTCGACCTTGGCCCGCGTCTCCTTGAACACCATGTCAGTTCTCCCTTTGCCGCATGCGCCCGGGCTCGGGCGCGGTCAGGACGCCCTGCTTGCGGGCGCAGGCTCCCAGCATGTCGCGCGCGAGAACGCCCGTCGCCTCCGATGAGACGAAGCGGTCGAAGACGGAGTAGCCGTCCCCTCCGCTCGTCAGGAAATCCAGGCTGGCGATCGTATAGAGCGAGTCGTCATCGAGCGGCGCGCCGCCGACGGCGGCCGAGACGAGGCGCTCGCCGGCGGGCTTGGGCCGGTGATACTCGACGCGCGCGCCGGAGATCTGCGCGATCCGGCCCATCCCGACGCCGTGATCGAGGACCTTGCGCAGGTCGGAGCCCTTGAGCGTCAGCTTGACCAAGGCGTTGTCGAACGGCATCACGTTGAAGATCTCGCGCAAGGTCACCGGCCCGGCGGGGATCTCGGCGCGGATGCCGCCGCCGTTCTGAAGCGCGGTATCGACGCCCAAGGTCTCCCGGTAGCAGTCCGCCATCCAGCTGCCGAGCGCGCTCTCGCGATCGGACTCGCGGCCGAGCATGGCCGGCGCCGTGGCGACGACCGTCTCGAAGATCTTTCCGACGGCGTCGGCATGGCGAGCGACGATCTCCTTGACCCCGGCGTCCTCGCCGAGACGGTCGGGCCACAGGTCGAGAAGCTCGCCGGAGGAGGCGACGACCGTCTTGGTCTTCGGGTCGATCTCGAGCTCGACGCGGCCGGCCTTGATCAGGTAATGGCCCGCCTGCACGATCAAGGTCCCGTTCTCGCCCCGGATCGGCCGGCTCAGGAAGGCGTGGGAGTGACCGCCGACGATGAGGTCGATGCCGGGGACCTCGCGCGCGAGCGTCTGGTCGCCCTCGAACTTCGAGTTCTCCCCCTCGAGGCCGATGTGAGTGACCGCGATGATCACCGTGGCACCCTGCTTCTTGAGCGCCTTGACCGCGTCGCGGGCGACGTCCACCTCGCGCCGGAAATCCAGGCCGAGGATGTTCTTCGGGAAAGCGAGGCGGAGCATGTTCGAGGTCGTCAGGCCGAAGATGCCGACCTTGACGCCGGCGACCTCCTTGACGATCCAGGGCCGCACCCAAGGAACGGGCTTGTTGTCGGCGCCATAGGTGTTGGCCGACAGCACCGGCATCCTCATCTTCCCGATCAGGGTCCGCAGCGCTTCCGCGCCGTCGTCGTACTCGTGGTTGCCGACCACGATCGCGTCGTAGCCGACCGCGTTGAACACGTCGGCGACGGCCTCGCCCTTGGTCAGCCCGCCTTCCGGCGTGCCCTGCCACCAGTCGCCGGCGTCGAGCACGAGCTTCGGGCCGGCCTCCTTGGCGATCAGGGCCGCGAGCGCCGCGCCGCCGCCGATCAGGCGGTTCTTCTGGAACTTATCCGGACGGGGCATGATCCAGCCGTGCACGTCGTTGGTGTGATAGACGCGGATCTTGACGGTCTCCTCGGCGGAGGCGTCCTTTGCGAGCAGAAGCGCGACGAGAAGGATGAGGCGAGGAAGGCTCATTCGACGAGATCCCCGGACAGCGCGTCGCACGCCTGCTGCACGGCCTCGGCGGCGTTGGACAGGCGGTTGGACACGGCCTCGCGCTTGAGGGCGTTCATCAACGACGGCAACTCGTGCGCCTCCGAGCGGGTGAGCCGGCGCAGCCGCTCCGCCTCGCCCGCCCACTTCTTGGCGAGCACGAGCGCCGCGGCCTTCTGCTTGCCCCGCCCCGCGGCGGCGGCGGCGAGAGCCTTGGACGCCTCGCGCACGGCCTCGGCGGTCCGGACCAGGCCGTCGTCGGACTCTACGGTGAAGCGCGCGCCCTCGGACACGGCCTGCGTCACATGTTCGACGGCCTCGCGAAGCGCGAAGGACGCGTCGGCCGCGTCGGATTTGGGCAACCCTCGCAGGCTCTTATGCGCGAGCACGGCGGCCTCCCGCCAGCCCCGGGCCCGCAGGCGCGCGGTGCGCGCCGCCGACAGCGCCGAGGGGGCGGGACGACGAAACCAGTCGGCCGCGGCCGTCGCCGCGTCCACGAGCGTCTCCGTCTGGCCCTTCAGGCTTTCCGCCGCGCTTCTCCTCATCGGAGCGCAAGTGTATTAAATTTTCTCGAGGGTCGACACCAGGCAGCGCACGCCGCCGCGGTCGGCGGGCGGGATCGTCTCATTCAAAAGACGCAAGCCGGCGCGCTCGAAACGCTCGCGGAACGACTTCCGGTGCGCGAGCTCCGCGTCTCCGGCGAAGGCGTGGGACATGACAAGGAGGCCCCCCGGCCTCAGCCAGCCGACGACGCGAGGGAACAGCGCCTCGAACTCGGCCTTCACGCCGGGGCGGTCCAGGTAGTAGAGAACCTCGGCGACGACGATCGCGTCGAAGGCGGCCCCGACCCGCTCCCAGACGAGCAGGTCGCCCTCCACGAAGGCCGCCCCGGGGGCGCGCCTGCGGGCCCGCTCGATGGCGACGGCCGAGATGTCGAGGGCGGTGATCGAAGCGCCGCGGCGCGCCAGCCGCTCGGTGAAATGGCCCTCCGCGCAAGCCAACTCGAGGACCCGGCCGAGGCGGCCCGGGCCCAAGGCCGCGTCGAGGGCTTCGAGCCGGCCGATCTCATAGGGGTCGGTCGAATAGGAGAACGGGTCCTCGCGCTTGCCGAACTGACGGTTCAGCTTGCGGCGGGTCTTGAAGGCCTGCCAGGCCACACGCGCCCTCGACCACAGGCTCACCGCGTCCTCTTCGGCCCCAGAAGGTCCTTGATCCTTTCGGCGTCGCGGAAGCCCGTCCGATGAGAGAGCGCAAGGTAGGCGGGGACGTCGCCGCAGGAGGAGGCGATTGTGGCCATATTGTCCACACCTAAGATTCCCATGCGCGCGATGAGCGGCCGCATGTACAGGAACGCCCCCTTGCGCGGCGGAGGCTGGCGCAGGGGGTCGAAGGCCCGGATCAGCCCCAGCTCGGCGCAGACCTTGTCCTCGAGGGAGGACCACTCGCTCCCTCGGGGATGCCACACGAAGACCAGCTTGCCGCGCGCGGCGCCCTTGAAGAAGCGATACATGTCCCGCAGGCGGTCCGAGCCGGGCTGAAAAGACGCGGGGGTCTCGAACACCACGATCTTGGCGCCCAGGGTCTCGGCGGCGGCCTTTGTGGCCATCCAGGCCTCATGCACCTCGAGGCTCTCGCGGAAGGCGCCGCAAAGGACCTGGCGGTTCTTGGGCATTTTCCGGCCGGAGGCCGGAAAACCCCGGTCTTCGGGGCCATGGGTGATCGATCGCAGCGCCTGCAGGGAGGCTTCACCGCCCGCCGGGATGTCCGCCCGCCATGCCGCCAAGGTCTCAAGCCTGGGAAGCCCCTTGCCCGTGTCCGTCTCCACGAACGACAGGGAGCGCCAGTAGCGGTCCCGGCCGATAGGGTAGCCGGCGCAGCCGACGCGTATCATCCGAAAAGGCTGAATTCCGGCTCACGGCGGGGGCGCTTGACGGTCTCCGGCAGGCGCCGGGACCAGCGCAGGCAATACCAGGCCAAGGCGAGGCAGGTCAAGCCGTAAACAAGCTCGAAGGCCGCGAAGCGATGCCATTGCGCCCGCGTGACGAAGGCCCACGCCTGCGGGGCGTACTGGTTGGCCTCGGGTTCGCCGCCCAGAAGGTCGTAGACCCCCTTGAAAGCGGCCAGCCCGCCCCACCCGGCGAAGATCGCCGCGGCGAGACGGGCCAGACCTGAGATCTTGATCGTCTCCATGGGAGACGGTCCGATCAACGCTTCGAGAACTGGAAGCGCTTGCGGGCTTTCGGCTGACCGGGCTTCTTGCGCTCGACCATGCGGGGGTCGCGGGTCAGGAAGCCGGCGGCGCGAAGGGCCTTCTTGTGCTTCTCGTCGAGCTTGACGAGGGCGCGGGAGATGGCGTGGCGGGCCGCTCCGGCCTGGCCGGAGATGCCGCCGCCGACGACCTTGACGATGTAGTCATGGTTCTTGGCGGCTTCGATGATCGTGATCGGCTCGGTGACGTCCCGAACCTGGTGGGGAAGGCCGTGGAAGTACATCTCGACGGGCTTCTTGTTGACGGTGACTTTGCCTTCGCCCTTCGGCAGCAGGCGGCACTGCGCGACGGAGGTTTTGCGGCGGCCGGTGGCCCAGATCGCTTCGGTTTTGCTCATGGTTTCCTTACTTTGCCTTCGGCGCGATGACGGCCGAGTGCGGGTGTTTGTCGCCGACGTAGATCTTGAGGCGAACCATCTGCTTGCGGGCGAGGCGGTTCTTGGGGAGCATGCGGCGCACGGCGAGCATCATGACGCGGCGGGAATCCCGCTCCATCTGACGGCGCATGGGCATGACCTTGGCTCCGCCGGCGAAGCCGGAGTGGGAGAAATAGGTCTTCTGATCGAGCTTGTTGCCGGTCAGCTTGATCTGCTTGCAGTTCGTCACGACGACGAAATCGCCGCAATCCACGTAATCGGTGTAGGTGACCTTGCCTTTTCCACGAAGTAGATCGGCGGCCTTCGTCGCGATGCGTCCGAGCACGAGGCCCTTCGCGTCGATGTGATGCCATTTGCGGCTGGTGGCCGCCTGGCGGGGAGGATGCATATAGCTGTTCTGAGGCATAGTGGTTAATCTTAACAAATTCCCCCGTCGGGGAACAAGGGTATTAACGAGCGGCCGGAGGCCGTCTCGTGCCGAAAACCTCGCCGTTGGGCGACTTCCAGTACACCTCGAGCTTGAGCCTGGCGCGGGTGTACACCGTGAGCCCCGCCGGGGTCAACCGGCCGTCCCCGTCGAAGAGGCGCCGTCCGTCCCAGTCGGTCAGCTTGAGCGCCCACTTGGCGCCCGCGCCTTTTTTCTCGAAATACGCGAGGGCGTCCTGGGTGACGTGGAAGAGATACTTCTCGTAGCCCTCCTTCGTGAGCAGCCGGGGGCCGGCCTCCTTGCCGCGGCGCGGGGCGGTCCAACGGCGGGTGTTCCCCACCTTTTTCCTCAAATACGCCAGGGCGTCGGCCTCGGCCATCCGGATCTGCCCGAGCAACTGGGCGTCCGCCGGCGCCCAGGCGGGCTGATCGGGCAATAGAATGCGCCGCGACCACATCTCCTCGAGCACCGCGGCACGGTCCTCCGCCTCGACGGCCGGCTGCGCCGCCGCGGGCTCATGGCCGCCGAGGGCTCCCGCGTGCGCGATGGCGGCCAGCGACAGCAGGAGGCTCAGCATCACTTGGCGGCGAGTATGCGGGGCAGGACCACGCCGACCTGGTCCATGTACTTGCCCTTGCGGTCGGAGTAGGAGGTCTCGCAGAGCTGATCGCCTCCGAAGAACAGGAGCTGGGCGATGCCCTCGTTGGAGTAGATCTTCGCGGGCAGCGGCGTGGTGTTGGAAATCTCGATGGTCAAGAACCCCTCCCAGCCGGGCTCAAGAGGGGTCACGTTGATGATGATGCCGCAGCGGGCGTAAGTGGATTTGCCCAGGCAAACCGCGAGCACGTCGCGAGGGATCGAGAACTTCTCGAGGGAGCGGGCCAGCGCGAAGGAGTTCGGCGGGACGACGCAGGTCGGGGCCTTGATGTCGACGAACGCCTTCTCGTCGAAGTTCTTTGGATCGACGAGGGTGCCATGCACGTTCGTGAAGACTTTATATTCGTCCGCGACGCGGATATCGTAACCATAAGAAGACAGCCCGTAGGAGATCTTGTCCTTGCCGTCCTGATGCTCGACGAACGGGTCGATCATCTTCTTGGTCTGGGACATCTCGCGGATCCAAATATCGGACTTGATCATCTCGGGCTCCTCCGTCGGGTGGTGATAAATTATAACTGTTTCCGGAAACAGTTAGAGCCGTCCGGCGGCGATCTGGCCGGACAGGCAGGCCGACTCGATCGTCGCGGGGAAGCCGGTGCGCGTCCAGTCGCCGGCGAAGGCGAAGCCGGGCATGCCGGTTCCGGGCTCGGGGCGCTTGGCCTCGGAGCCGGGCTGCGGGGACAAGGTCGCGAAGGGTTCTTTGACGACTTTGCTCGCCAAGATCTTCGCTTTCGAGAACTCGGGCAGGCACGCCGCCAGATCCCGCGTCGCGGCGGCCATGATCTTCTCGGGCGAGTACCCGATCTGCTTATGCGCTCCCGAAATGACGACCGCCACCGTCTGCCCCTCTTCCTTCGTGCCATGGACCAAGGTCTTGTTGAAAACCCAGTGGGTCTCGGTGTGGAGCATCCCGAGGAATCGCTCGGTCATCACCGGGCGGTCGAGCTTCATGGTCACGCCGACGATCGGCGCGGGCTTGAGGTCTTCCCACGGGCCGCGCAGAGCGGAGGGAATACCGATTTTCTTCAGATCCCACGGAGGCAGCGTAGAAACGACATGACCCGCCTCGAAGCGCGAGTCCATGTCGGTCACGATGCCGCGCACGCGGCCGTCGCGCTCGATGAGGCCCGCCGCCTTCGCGTTGGAGATGACGCGCCCGCCGCGCGCCTCGACGAAGTCGCGCGCCGCGTCGGTGTACAGCTCGGAGAGCCCGGTCTTGGCCAGCGCGAAGCGCGAGGACTCCGCGCCCGTGAAGAACATCGTCCGCAGGGCCTGGACGAAGCCCGCGGCCGAGGCGACATCGGGAGAGTCGTTGAGGATGCCGATCGCGGCGGGGTCGAAGAAGCGGGTCTGGAAATTGGCGGAAAGGCCGAGCGAAGTCAGCCAGGCGCGGACCGTCAGCTTCTCGACGGCCTCGGGGATCGGGCCGGATTTCATGGACTTGAGCGAGCGGTCGAACGACAATAAGGCCGATTTCTCACGGAACGACACGCCCTTGAGCCCGAGGAGCCCGGCCGCCAGATGCAGCGGGGCGGGAAGCCATGACGGGCACGCCAAGCGGTCGCGCTTGCCCCCGGCCTCGGCGTAATCCACGACCACGTCTTGATAGACGTCGAGCTTGTCGTGGGTGCCGATCGTTTTCAGAAATTTTATTGTCGCGAAATAGCACCCCATGAACAGATGCTGGCCGTTGTCGATGTCGAGGCCGTTTTCCCGGAACGAATAAGCCCGTCCTCCAAGATGCGGCTTTTTATCGAGAACGAGGACCTTTTTTCCCTTCTCGGCGAGCGCGACCGCGCAGGAGAGCCCCGCGAAGCCGCCGCCGAGCACGATCGCGTCGGTCTTCTCAGAGCCCATGGCAGTAGAGCCACGCCTTGAAGCCGAGCGCCAGCTTGCGGTAGCCCGGCAGGCTCGTCTTCTGGAACAGGACGCGGAACTCGCGCTCCTTGATCTCGTCGAGCAAGCCCTCGTAGACGTGGGCCATGACCTCGGCGGGCAGCAGCCCCGGCCGGTCGCGAAAGTCCACGAGGTTGCGGGCGCGCGCGTAGTAGCCCTTCGCGCGCTTGTACTGACCGAGCATCAGGCGGTCGAAGGCGTAGCCGTGGTCGCGCAGGACGAGGCGGTCGACGGAGTAGCCGGCCTCTTTGATCTCCGACAGCGGCAAATAGACCCGGCCGATCTCGAGGTCGGCGCCGACGTCGCGGATGATGTTGGTCAATTGGAAGGCATAGCCGAAAGTCGTCGCGAACTCGTACATGCGCTCCTTGGGCGTGTGCGTCCAGCCGAAGATGTGCACGCACATGATCCCCACCGAGGACGCCACGCCGCGCATGTAGCTCTCCAGGTCCTCGATCGTCTCGTAGCGGGCCCCGTCGAGGTCCATCGCGCAGCCGCGGATCATCTCGAGGAAAGCGTCCTTGGGGATCTTATAGTCGGCGATCGCCTTCTGCAGCCCCCGCGAGACCGCGTGCCCGGGCTTCCCGTCATACAGCCGCTCGATCTCCTCGCGCCAAAAAACGAGCTGGCGGCGCGCCTCATCTTTGGAACCGGGTTCGTCGACGATGTCGTCGATGAGGCGGCAGTATGCGTAGACGGCGGAGAGCGCCTCGCGCTTGGGCTTCGGCAGCAGCAGGAAGCCCAGGAAGAAATTCGACTTCTTCTCGGCGCGAGGCGGCACGGAGGTCATGTGCCGATGAGGGCACGCGCGACCAGAGGGATCCACTCCCTTTTCTTCAGGATCGGACGCGTGCGGATGGTGTCGAAGTCGAGCTTGTGGATCAGCTTGAGGATCTGCATGCCGCCGTACCAGGTCAGGCGGATCTCGAGGGAAAGCGGCCAGTGCAGCTTTTCCGGAAGGGGCTTGCCCTGGTCGAACAGTGAGCGCGCGCGGGAGACCTCGAACTTCATGAGGCTCTTGAAACGGTCGTTGTAGACGCCCATGCGCAGGTCGGCCTCGGAGTAGCCGTGAGAAGAAAAATCTTCTTCCGGAATATAGATGCGGTCCTTCTTCAGGTCGACGGACACGTCCTGCCAGAAATTAGCCAGCTGAAGGGCCGTGCAGATCGCGTCCGAGTAGCGGAACAGCTCGGGATCCTTGTAGCCGTGGATCATGAGGACGATGCGCCCGACCGGATTAGCCGAACGCCGGCAGTAATCGAGGACCTCGTCGTAGGTCGCGTAACGGCTTTTCTCCGTGTCCTGAAGAAAAGCGGAGAGGAGATCGTCGAAGGGCTCCTTGGGAAGGTCGAGCTCCTTGATCGTCCGGCCGAGGGCGACGAAGACCGGGTGCGTCGGGGGGCGCTTGCCCGTGTCGGCCAACATAGACCGCCAGTTGAGCAGGCACTCCCGGCGCCGGCCCTCGTACTCGGGCTCATCCGACATGTCGTCGGCGATGCGCGCGAAGGCGTAAAGAGCCGCGACATGCTTGCGCAGGCGCTTCGGAAGGAGCAAGGACGCGACCGGGAAGTTCTCGTAATGAGAATCCGCCAGGTCCTGGCAGAAGCGATAAGCCCCGGAGACGTCGTTCGGATCCGAGAGCTTCGCCTCGTAGGCCTTGAGCGTATCCGCCATTATTTCTTGCCGATGCCGATCCGCGTGCGGCCGTCGCCGCGCTTCTGGTTCAGGCGCTTGAGCGGGTTGTTCGACCACTCGAACTCGAACTCCCCGCAGCGGACGCGGTCGCCGTTCTGCACGCCGGCCTTCTTGAGGGCGCGGTCCACGCCGATGCGCTTGAGCGTGTGCTGATAGCGGTTGATCGCCTCCGGCAGGCTGACGTCGAGCATCGCCGAGGCGCGCTCGACGAACTTCCCCTTGAGATGGAAATGCCCGCCGCCGAGGTTCTCGACGACGAAGCCCTGCTCGACCTTGTGGATCGAGTCGTCGACCGTCTTCTCCGCGAAATGGATGGGCCCGTCGTGCTTGGCGAGCTCGGCGATGATCTTGTCGAGCAGGACGTCCACGCCGTCGCCGGTGGCCACCGAGATCGCCAGGATCCCCTTGTGCTTCTTCTTCAACGTCTTGAGGACCTCCGCGCTCTCGGGAAGGTCCATCTTGTTGAGCACGAGGAGCTTGGGCTTGCTCTTGAGCTTGGGGCTGAACTTCTTCAGCTCACCCTCGATCGTCTTGATCCCCTCGAGCGGGGACTCGCCCATATAGCCGGCGGGATCGATGAGGTGGATGAGCAGGCGGCAGCGCTCGGTGTGCTTGAGGAACTTGACCCCCAGGCCCTTGCCGTCGGCCGCGCCCTCGATAAGGCCCGGAAGATCGGCCACGACGAAGCTCACGTGCTTGTGGTAGGCGACGCCGAGGTTGGGCGACAAGGTGGTGAACGGGTAGTTGGCGATCTTCGGGCGGGCGTTGGACACGCGGGAGACGAAGCTCGACTTGCCGGCGTTGGGGTAGCCGACGAGGCCGACGTCGGCGAGGAGCTTGAGCTCCATGTCGAGCGTGATCCTTTCCCCGGGGCCCCCCTTCTCGGCCAGGCGAGGCGCGTTGTTGAGGCGGGTCTTGAAGGACCAGTTGCCGCGGCCGCCTCGGCCGCCCTCGCCGGCGCGCCAGCGCTGGCCTTCCTTGTGGAGGTCGGCGACGAGCACGCCGTCGCGATAGATGAGCGTGCCGACGGGAACCGGGATCTCGACCATGGCGCCTGCGGCGCCATGTTTGTGTGATCCCTTGCCGTGGCCGCCGCGGCCCGCGGTCACGTGCGGGCGGAAGTGCAGGTCCATCAAGGTGGTCAGGCGCGAGGCCGCGACGAACCAGACGTCGCCGCCGCGTCCGCCGTCGCCGCCGTTGGGTCCGCCCCACTCCATGTACTTCTCGTGCTTGAACGAGAGACAGCCGTCGCCGCCGTCGCCGGCGGCGACATAGACTTTGACTTTATCGATGAAGTTCATGTGTTACCCTAAAGCGGACGGCCGCCGGCATTGCCGGCGGCCGTCGTCGGCGCGCGCGAGCGCGCCGAGTCGATCTACTTGGCGGATTTCGCGAGCGTCTTCGCCGTCACGGTCCTCGCGTCGCCGGCGGGGTACACGGACGCGCGCTTCTTGTCCTTGTACGCCCACTCGAACGTCACGACGCCGTTGATCTTCGCGAACAGCGTGTCGTCCTTGCCGCGGCCGACGTTGAGGCCGGGAAGGATCTTGGTGCCGCGCTGGCGCATGATGACCATGCCGGCCTTGACGACTTCTCCGCCGTAGCGCTTGACGCCGAGGCGTTGACCGTGGGAATCCCGGCCGTTTGACGATGAGCCCTGTGCTTTTGTTGAAGCCATATTAGTTTAAGGAAATGCTCTCGATTTTGATCGACGTGAGCCACTGACGATGGCCCTGGGTCTTCTTGTACGCTTTCTTCGTGCGCTTCTTGAAGACGATGATCTTGGGTCCGCGGCCCTGCTTGACGACGGTCGCCGTGACCTTCGCGCTGCGCGTGGACTTCGGCTCCTGGCCTTCCGGAGCGTCTCCGACGGCCCAGAGCGCGTTGAACGTCAGCGTCTCGCCTTCCTTGGCCTCCAGCTTCTCGACCTTGACGGTCTCGCCGGGAATGACCCAAAGTTGTTTTCCGCCCGTCTCGATAATCGCGTACATAGGACTCCTCTTGAGGTAGGCGTACATCATAACAAAACCACCGACGAAGCGCAAGCAAGGCCGCGGCCTCGACTATTTCGAATCTCTCCCCTTCTCCAATTCACGGGCGTCATCAAGGTCCAACGGCCGGCCCGCCGCGTGCTTATTGCTGATGAGGTCCTCGCGAGAAATGTAGTTTACGGTTTCCCGCCCGAAGGAGCCGGTCTCTCGGCGAGCCCAGGCTGTGTCGAAATCGACACCCCGGAGATTGGACATGACGTCGATCTGGAGCGGCCGAGTGCCCAGAGAAATCCCATTGTCGGCGGTAAACACTTGCGGCGTCATCTCGGGTGAGCCGAAACCCACTTCCTCAAGCGCGGCGACCGCCCTTTCGGCATTTTCGTCGGTCCGCCGAATATAGAGGTCGAGGTCTTTCGTGGCACGGATGTGGCCATGGTAGACGACGGCAAAGCCGCCGATGATCATAAAGTCGACATGATGCTTATTGAGAGAGGCGACGATTCTGTCGAAATCATCCGAGCCGAAATCATCCGAAGAGTCCCGGCTCATTGATCGTATCGAAAGACGCGAACCACTTTATCCATTTTCCTCGGAAACTCGCGGCCGGTCATCCACCAGTGCATCTTTCGCTGCAATTCTCTTCCGGCCTGAACGCGCTCCGAAGGAGGCCGCGAGAGCCAATAAGCGCGCTGATCCGCCCGCGAGTCCGGCCAAGTGCCGGCGGGGATCACTTTAACGACTCTTTTCATGCGCTCCATGCTCTCAGTATAGTACGAATCCGGGTCGATTGCCACTGGCCGAATCAACTCACGTCGGTGATCTTGCTCACGTTCCAAGCCGTATCGTTGCTACAGCATCTTGGCCATGATCCTCTACGAAAAAGGCCAAGCCCTCTACCTCAACCTGACCAACCGCTGCCCGGTCTCCTGCAGCTTCTGCGTCAAGGTTCCCTGGGATTACCTGTTCGAGGGCAACGACCTTCGCCTCAAGGGCCCGGAGCCCACGGCGGCTCGGCTGATCAACGCCCTCGAGGCGAAGCTCGGCGCCGGCGGAGGCTGCGCCGAGGTCGTGTTCTGCGGCTTCGGCGAGCCCACCTTTCGCCTCCCGGAGATGACCACGGTCGGCCTCCATCTCAAGGCCCATTACCCGCAGGTGACGCGGCGCCTGAACACCGTCGGCCTCGGCGACCTGATCTGGGACCGGGACATCACCCCGGAACTCGCCCGCTATCTCGATGAGGTCGCGGTCAGCCTCAATACCGCCGACCCGAAGCAATGGGTCGAGCTGCTGCGTCCGGCGCCGGCGTATCGCGAAGAGGGGTTCGCCGCTTCGCGGCGATTCGCCGCCAACTGCGTCAAGGCGGGCATCCGCACGCGCGTCACGGCGGTGGAGCTTCCCGGGGTGGACCTGAAGGCCCTGGAAACCTTCGCGCGTTCCATCGGCGCCGACTTCGCCGCCCGCCCCATCCTCGCCTGACCCTGGACGGAAGCCGGGGCCGCTGTTACACTCTGAGAGGAAGGTCCCCCCAATGGCTAAAACCCACGCCGCCGGAAAAATTCACCTGACGGCCAATCAGCACAAGGTCATCAAGGACAAATACCTGCGCGACGCCCCTTCGGTGGAGGCGTGGCTCATGGGCGTGGCTCGCAACGTGGCCCTCGGGGAACTGCTGAGCCATCCGAAGGCCGAGGCCTGGGGCGCGTTCGCCGGGGTCGAGCGCAAAACCGAGGCGGGCATGACCCTCTTTCACGCGGGCCCGCCCGACAACGACGCGCGGCAGGCGAACTTCACGCGCCTGCTGGCCAACCTGGAAAAAGCGTGCGCCAAGCATCCCGAGGCCAAGGCTTTGCGCGAGGAGTGGGCCTCCAAGTTCTACGGCCTGATGGCGCATTGGGACTTCCTTCCGAACTCCCCCACCTTGATGAACGCCGGCCGCGAGCTGCAGCAGCTCTCCGCCTGCTACGTCCTGCCCGTGCCCGACTCGATGGAGGCCATCACCAAGGCGCTCTCGGCGCAGTCGATGATCCAGAAGTCGGGCGGCGGCACCGGCTTTTCCTTCTCCTCGCTGCGTCCCAAGGGCGATCCGGTCAAGAAGACGCGGGGCGTCGCCTCGGGCGCGCTGTCTTTCATGAAGCTTTTCGACACCATGACCGACGTGGTCAAGCAAGGCGGCACCCGTCGCGGGGCCAACATGGCCATCCTGCGATACGACCATCCCGAGATCATGGACTTCATCCAGATGAAGACGCAGCCGGGCGTCATGGAGAACTTCAACATCTCCGTCGGCGTAGACGCGGTCTTCATGCGCGCGGTCCTGGCCGACGCCGAGTACGACCTGATCAATCCGCGCTCGGGCAAACCGGCCGGCAAGCTGCGCGCCAAGGAGGTTTTCGACGCGATGGTCGACCTCGCCTGGAGGACCGGCGATCCGGGCTACGTCGTCCTCGACCGCATCAACGCCTCGGGCTCCAACACGACGCCGGCCCTCGGGCAGATCGAAAGCACCAACCCCTGCGGCGAGGTCCCGCTGCTGGCGTGGGAACCCTGCAACTTGGGTTCGCTCAATTTGGCCGCCTTCGTGACCGGCGAGGGGCGCTGGGATTTCCCGCGCCTGAAAGAGACGGTCGGTCTCGCCATGCGCTTTCTCGACGATATCATCGAGGTCAACAACTATCCCCTGCCCGAGATCGAGCGCCTCGCCAAGGGCAACCGCCGCGTCGGCCTGGGCGTGATGGGCTGGGCCGAGGCCTTGGTCAAGAGCGGCGTCGCCTACGGCGAGCCCGAGGCGCTCAAGCTCGGCGACAAGGTCATGTCGTTCATCAACGGGGCCGCCCTCGACGCCTCCGAGACGCTCGCCGCGGAGCGCGGCGTCTTCCCGAACTGGAAAGACTCGGCCTACGACCCGGACTCGAGCCATTTCCGGGGAAAGAAGCGGCGTCCGCGCCATTGCGCGCGCACCACGATCGCGCCGACGGGCACCATCGCCATCGCCGCGGGCCTGCAGGGCGGCGGCATCGAGCCGTTTTTCGCGATAAGTTACACACGCTACAACGCAAAGGCTCTCGCGCTTCTCAAGCTCGGCCAACAGCCCGACGAAAAAGACGTATTCTTCGAAGTGAATCCGCTCTTCCGGGATTTCGCTGAGAAGAACAAATGGTTCGGTTCCGACGAAAAGACGTTGATGCGCCGCATCGACTCGAATCACAAGTCGTTGGCCGGCCTTCCTGAGATCCCCGATTCCGTTCAAAAGCTGTTCGCGACTGCTCACGACGTTGCCGTTGAGACCCATGTCCGGATGCAGGCGGCGTTTCAACGTCACACCGACAACGGAGTCTCGAAAACCATCAACCTGGCCGAGGAGGCGACCGCCGCGGACGTCCGCAACGCCTATCTCTTGTCTTACGAGCTCGGCTGCAAGGGCATCACCGTCTACCGGGACGGGTCGAAGGCCCAGCAGGTGCTCAACCTTTCCTCGACTCCGTCAAAAGGCAGGCGCCGCGCGCCGGACGCTTCCCTCGGCCTCGACGCCGAGTACTACCAGATCCGCACCGGCTACGGTCCGCTGCACGTGCACATCAACTACGATGAGAGGGGGCCGTTCCAGCTGTTCACCAACATCCCTCCGCTCGGCACCGAGATCGCGGGCCTGACCTCCTTGGTCGGCATCCTCGTTTCGAAATATCTGGCCGAGGGCGGCGATCCCCTGCGCCTGCTCAAGCACCTCAACTCGGTCAAGGGCGACCGCCCGATCGGCCTGGGCCCCAACCGCGTCGACTCCATCCCGCACGCCCTCGCCATCGCCCTGCGCGCCCATCTCAAGAAGACGGGCTGGATCGACGGCGGCGGGGCCGCCCCGGAGGCCGCCGCCGAGGCGGCGGCCGCGGAGCATTGCCCGAAATGCTTCTCGCGCAACGTTTCGCACGAGTCGGGCTGCTCCGGCGTGACCTGCCACGACTGCGGCCACTCCGAATGCTCGTGACCGCCGCGGTCTAGCGCTCGGGTTTTGCCAAAGTCGGGCCCTTCCACGCGCCGTCTTCGGTCTGGGTCAAGGGTTCGTCGGCATCGGCCGTCGGCTTGACCGCGGACGCGGCGGGTTCCGGGGCCGGCGGAGGGCTGTCGGGCCACACCGTGGGCTCCGGCTCGACCTCGGCCTCGGGCGCCTGAGCGTCGGCGGCCGGTTCGATGGCCGGAGGGATCGGCTCGGGAGGGGGCGGGGCGCGCCGGGTGGCCGCCCATAACGTGACGATCAGGCTGAGCGCGAGCAGGACGCCCAACCAGGGGTAGGCCTTCAGGAGGCCGACCAGGGAGGGAGGCGCGTCTTTGCTCAGGGGCATGCTCATAGGATAGCAGTCGGCGCGCGGCTCGTCGAGCCCCGGGCCGTGACTTTGGTCGCTTCCCTATATTGCGGAGAAGTTTCCTTGATTTGTCCTCGGCAACCACCTATACTGCGTGGGCACATGCGCCAACGAAACTCCCGGCAGGGCGGGACCCTGACCGAACTGATGGTGGCCACGGTCATCCTCTCCGTGGGCGTTCTGGGCCTTTTCGGGGCGTTCAAATACATCGCGAGGTCGACCTTCATCTCGCGCGCGACCTCTCTGGCCACCAACCTGGGGCAGGAGCGCATCGAATCCCTCAAAAACCTGAGCTATTACTCCCTCCAGATCACGACCGCGACGGGCACCGACGCCACCGTCAGCCCCCATATCCTCTATGACACCGTCAATTACCCGCCGGAGACCATCGCCATCGGCGGCATCACCTTCACGCGCTACACCTACGTGGGCATGGCCGATATGTTGGGCAGCGACATCACCAGCGTGGCCTTCACCTATCCCGACACCGGCCTCAAGCAGATCACGGTGAGCATCGTCTGGTCGGAGGCGGGCAACAAGAAATCGTGGACTTTGCGCAACCTCCTCGAAAATCCGAACGTCAACCCGCTCGATTCGACGATCGCCGGGACGGTCAATAACTCCGCGGGCGGCACCGTGGCGAGCGCCATCGTCGTCGTCGAGCAGAACGAGAACTGGGGCGCCATGAGCAACGCCGCCGGCGCCTACTCTTTCGCGGTTTATCGCGGGACTTACACCGTCCGGGCATCCTCGACCGGCTTCACCGACGGGATCAAGGGCTCGGTGATCGCCAGCCGCGGCGGGACCGTCACGGCCGACCTCACCTTGACCGCCGTCGCCACGGGCTACATCACCGGCGCCGTTTGGTACAACCCGTTCCCCGTCATCAGCCAGGTGCTTGCCTCGTCGGCCACTTTCGTCCCGGACGGCACGCCGATCGACCTCGAGTACGTCGAGCTCTACAACCCGACCACCTCCCCGTTCAACGTCGGCACGACCGGGGCGGGGTACAAGACGATCATGCTCGGATACAGGGAAGAAGATGGGACCTTCCGCTGGGACTCGAGCTCCTTCGGCAGCCAATTCTTCATGACCCAGGTGACCACCTACATCGCGCCGGGGCATTACTACCTCATCGCCAACGCCTCCTACTTCTACCTCAACGGCGGGTGGATGGCGGCGGACGCTTACAGCGACCACGCGCTGGGCCTGCCCCTGACCTATCCCGACTACATCAAGAACAACAAGGCCGGCTCCGTGTTCCTGTACTACGACTGGGAGCACGCCTACCCCAGCCCCTACATCGACCTGGTCGGCTGGGCGGACAACAACAACGCCCCCGCGGGGTATTACGAGGGCACCTACATCCCCAACGACGCCGCCTCCGACGGGCTGGGCGTGCCGCCGGGCAAGCAGCTCGTCCGGGTTTCGAGCCCCGGCATCAGCGCGGCCGACCTGCCGAACTACGGGCGCGCGTACGACTCGGGCAGCAACGCGCGGGACTTCCTTTACGAGTCGGGTTCGTTCTCGGGCTTCGTGTATCCCCCCAAGAACATGGCCGCGGGGGCCTTCACGACGATCGCCGGGAAGGTCCCCACCTTGCTCGGCACGACCTACATCTCGGCCAGCGACTCGAACTCCGGCTCCACGACGGCCTTCACCGCCTACATCGCGAGCGGCACGATCCCGGCCCCGGGCCTGCCGTACTCGCGGTTTCAATTGGCGGCCGTCTCGACCGGGGCCTGGATCGTCTCCGCCGCCTACGCCGGCTACTCGAACACCTATGAAAACGTCGTCGTCGTCCAGCACGGCTACACGGGCGTCCCCAACGCGACGACCACCCCCCCCTGGCCCGCCGCGGGAGCCGTCCATATGCAGCTCACGAGCACGACCGCCGCGGGCTTCGTGAAAGGCACGGTCACCAACCCCTCCAACCAGCCCATCAACGGCATCGTCGTCCAAGGCGGCGGCGCCACGAAAACGACCGGCTCCAACGGCGTGTATTTCATGGCCGTGTCGAGCGGTGCCGTGACCATCATCGCCAATCCCAACAACGTCAACCCGTCTTATGTCCAGGGCATCGAGGCGCCCGTCATCGCCGAAGGCGCCGTGACGACCCAGGACTTCACCCTGAACTTCGGCGGCCGCATCATGGGCTACATCACCACGGGCACGACCCCCCTCGCCTACCAGCCGGTCGCCGCGATCGACGGGGCCGGCTTCCAGGTCGGCACCGGCGTGACCGACACCAGCGGGAACTTCACGATCCGCAACGTCTCGACGGGCACCTACACGGTGTTCCCGGTGCTGGAGTCCGGCCAGGACATGATGCCGAACACGCTTCCCGCGGCCGTCACCTCGACGGGGACCGTGTTCGTCGGCACCTTCACCGTCACCGGCGCCTTCGGCAGCATCACCGGGACGGTCAGCGATGCCGCCGGCCTCGTCACCTCCGGCGCCCTGCTGCTGGCCTCGACCAACACCATCGCCACCTCGCCCGCCGCCATCGTCGGGTCCTCCGCGCCGGCGCAGGTCCCCCTCTACATGGTGTCGAGCAAGGCCGACGGCACCTATGTCCTGCCCGTGCGGGGCGGCGCCACCTACTATCTCTCCGCGTATATCCCCATCGTCTCCGCAGCGGGCGTGACGGTGACGACGAAGACCTACAGCGGCATCGTCGTCGCCCCGAGCGTCGCGACCTCCAAGAACGTGACACTCCCATGATGAAGCTGACGAACCGGCGCGGCTACACCTTGACCGAGATGATGATGGTCGTCGCCATCATCGGCATCCTCGCGACCGTCGGGCCGACCATGTTGACCCAGATGCAGAACTTCTTCCTGATGACGAGCGCGCGCTACGAGATCCAGCGCGACGCGCGCACGACGCTCGACACCGTCAACCGCTACATGCGCCAGGCCGTCGCCACGACCGTGGTCATGGACACCCCCGCCGGACAGGGGCCGTTCTCCCGCATCCGCTTCCGGCATGTGGACGGCCGCTACATGGAGTTCCGCCAGCAAGGCAGCCGGCTCATCCAGGTCATCGACACCGCGCAATCCATCGTCAGCAACAACCTCGTCTACATCGCCTTCACCTATCCCCGCACCGACGACATCTCGATCGTCAGCGTCTCGATCACGATGGGCAAGTCCATCCAGCTCGGCCGGCGCAAGGTCCTCGAGCTGACCATTCAAAAAATCCGAGTGATGAACTAATGATTAAAATAAGCGGTCGACCGAGCGATAAGCGAGGAAGTGCCCCTTCCATATTCCGTCAGGAAAGGGGCCAGATCCTCCCGGGAGCCGTCGCCATGCTCGTGATCCTGGCCGTGATGGTCCCGGCCATCGTGCTGTGGATCCAGCGCGAGACGATCTTCGCCAGCAAGCAGTCCCACAACACCACCGCCTTCCACCTCGCGGAAGCCGGCACGGAAAAAGCCTACCTTTACATCTCGCTGTCGACGATCACTTGGAACGCCATCCAGGCCGGAATTCCCCAAACCGATTACGCCTTCGACAAGGCATTTGCCGACATCGAAGGGGGCACCTACGCGATCAGCATCACCAGCGGTCCCGCGGCTCAGCAAGTCACGATCATCACCGTCGGACGGGACCGGCTCCGACGGGAGACGCGCGCGTTGCGGGTCGTCTACAGCAACACCGTCATGGGCGACACCGCGATCTTCGCCGGGCAGGGCGTGCGCGTCGGCGGCGGCGCCAACGTGCACTGGGGCGCGGTCATGAGCCCCAGCAACATCGACGCGACCGGCCGAAATTTCCCTCAATTCTGGTCGGCCAGCCAGATCATCGGCAAGGACACCTCCGCCAATCCGCCGAACTGCGACTCTCCCGGCTGCTGCCAATGGCACGCCTTCCAGACAAGCCTGCCCGCGGCGCCCTCCATCGACTTCGACTTCTACCGGTCTTCGGCCGCGGCCACCGCGGGCTGCCCCGCCGGGGGCACGCCCGCGGGTTCATGCTACTACGCCGGCAGCGTCGCCAACTGGGCCAACACCACGAGCGGAAAAACCATCTTTATCGAGGGCAGTCTCTCGGTCAAGTCGCCTGGGATGTTCCACACTGGGACGCTCATCGTCATGGGCAATATGAATCTGCCCGCCGGCGTCTGGGGCAAGGGCACCGTCTCGATGATCATGCCCGACAAAGCCTGGAAGCAGTACTGCAATGCCTGGGCCACCTACCAGGCCTACGGGAACGATTCGACCGACCCGGCGGCTTTCCCCGGCATCAATTCGGACTACACCGCCACGGTCACCCCCCTCAACTCCAGTAAAATATCGGTCAACGGCTTTCTCTATGTCGGCGGGAACTTCAACAACGGCGGCGGCGGCGGCGGCAACAGCGATGTGTACGGCGTGCTCTACGCCGTGGGAACCTCGACCATCGCCGCGGCCTCCCCCGTCGACTTCTACTACAACGGCAACGCGGCCTCCGGCATCGTCACGACGAACGTGAGCCTGACCCGGTCCTCCTGGCAAAGCGACGTTCGCGGCTGGCCCGCCGGTCTCTAGGGCATGAGGGGCCGGGCGTTCCTTTTCGGCCAGGCGGCCGCGTCCGGCTTCACCGGGCTCGCCGCGCAGGCCGTATGGGCGCGCGCGGCCGCCCTTGAGCTCGGCGGCGGAGCCCCGACGCAGGCGCTCGTGCTCGGCGCGTACCTGTCGGGTTTGGCGCTCGGCGCCGCGGCGCTCGGCCGCCGCGCCGAAGCCTCGCCCCGTCCCCTCGCGGCGGCGGCCAAGCTTCAGCTCGCGGTCGCCGCTCTCATCCTCCTCAGCGCGCCCGCGACCGCCGCGCTGGGCCTGCTTCCCGAGGGTCTGCGCGTGGCGGCCGGGTTCCTGCTCGTGTTCGCGCCGGCGGTGATCCAGGGCGCCGTCCTCCCCGCCCTGAGCGCTCACGCCCACCGCTCCGAAGGCCTATTCCAAGGCTTATGCTTTACCAACGCGGGCGGGGCCGCTCTCGGCACGCTCGCGGCGAGCTTCGTTCTCATCCCGGCCCTCGGGCTCGACGGCGCCCTCATCGGCATCGCCGCGGTGAGCGCCGCGGCGGGGCTCTTCGCTCTGCGCCGCGAGCCCCTGCCCGCCCGGCGGGAAGACGAGCGAGCGCCGCTGCTCGCGCCGGGGACGGGCGCGGCGGCGGCGTTCGCCGCCGCGTTGGCGGCCATGACCGCGGAGCTCGTCTGGATACGGATCACCGCCTTGTCGGGGGGCTCGGCCGAGCACTCCTTCGCCGGCGCGGCCGCCGCCGTCATCTTCGGCGGCTCCCTCGGCGCGCTCATGGCAGGCCCGGTTTCCCGGCGCCTGGGCCGCAGCGCTCTCCCCGCCGCGCTCGCGGCGCAAGCGATCGCTTTGCCTCTGTGCCTGCTCGCCTGCGCGCAGCTGCCTTACATCTTCGCGCTTCTCCGCGCGGCCGTCCCGGACACCACCGCCGGGTTCTACCTCTTCGAAGCGCTCAAGCTGGCCGCCGTAGGACTGATCCTGCTTCCCGCCACCGCCGCCGCCGGCGCCGCCGTCCCGCTGGCCTTCGCCGCCGAAGGCTGCCGGCGCGCGAGCCTCGTCCTGGCCGCCGGCGGCGCGGGAA
>JAUYSH010000139.1 GCA_030696455.1 Elusimicrobiota bacterium | reverse complement strand
CGGTCGAGCCGCCCGCCAGCGCCAGGGCCTCCGCGTAGGACGTGCCGATGGGCACCTTGACCGTGCAGGGCCGGCGGACCGCGCCGGCCACGGTGAACCAGGTGTCAACGACCGGCGTGCTCGCGGCGCGCGCCATGTTGTAGAGCGTCTCGACGTTGTTGACGACGACGCCGACCTGGATCGGGATGCCTCCCGCGGGGATGAGGCGGCCGGTGACCTCGTAGACGAGGCAGTACTCGTCGCCCGCGGGATAGACGTCGCGCAGGCGCTTGACCTCCAGGCCGGGGCGGCCCTTGATCGCGGACTCGACCCCGGCGATAAGCTCCGGATGCTTGTCCTTGATCGCCACGACGCCGCGCGCGGCGCCCGTGGAGCCCATGAGCAGCGCCAGGCCCTCGAGGACCTCCTCGGTATGCCGCGCGAGCAGCTCCTGGTCCTTCTGGAGCAGCGGCTCGCACTCGGCGGCGTTGACGATGACGGTGTCGGCCTTCGAGGCGGCCTTCACGTAGGAGGGGAAGCCCGCCCCGCCGGCGCCGACGACGCCCGCCTCCCGGATCAGCCTCGCGAAGTCGTTGAGCTCCTCGGCCATGCCCGATTCTACCAAAGAGGGCTTCAGCTTCGGGGCCTTCCCTTTGCTAGAATCCCGGGGATGAGAGCCTACGCCTTCGTCCTGGCCGCCGCGCTCGCGGCCGCCTCCTGCGGCGCCTCGGACCAGGCCGCCGGCCTGCCGGACGTCCGCCTGCCCACCTTGGGAGGCCCGTTGGGCCCCTCGCTGGCGTCCTGCGCGACCGAGAAGTGCCTGACCGTGCTCGTGGCCCCCTGGTGCGGCGTCTGCCATCAGGTGACGCCCGACATCGTGCGCCTGCGCCGCTTCCTCGACAAGGCCGGCGTGTCGAGCCGCGTCGTCGTCGGGCTCGACGAGCTCGAGGCGCTCAAGGGCATGGCCGCCTTGTACGGCTCCGACGCCATGCTCGACGCCTCCGGGGCGATGAAGGCCCGCGGGGTCCCGCTGTTCATCGTCAGCAACCGCGCCGGCGAGGTCGTCAAGCGCGTCAACGGCTTCCCGCGCGGAGCGTCCTCGCCGGACGAGCTCGCCGCATATTTCGGGCTGCCCTAGAAGACGTTACAGGAGAACGATCATGATCATCGGAGTGCCGAAGGAAATCAAGAACCGCGAGCATCGGGTCGGCCTCGTCCCCGGCGGCGTGCGCGCCCTCGTCAAGGACGGCCATAAGGTCCTCATCGAGAAGTCCGCCGGCCTCGGCTCCGGTATTTTGGACGAGGAGTACAAGGCCGCCGGCGCGGCGATCGTCGACAAGAAGCGCCTGTTCGCGGACGCGGAGATGATCATCAAGGTCAAGGAGCCTCTCGAGGAGGAGTACTCCTTGTTCCGGCCCGACCAGATCCTCTACACCTACCTGCACCTGGCCCCGGCCCCCGCGCTGACGAAGGCCCTGGTCAAGGCCAAGATCAAGGGCGTGGCCTATGAGACGATCCAGCTCAAGGACGGCAGCCTGCCCCTGCTCACGCCGATGAGCGAGGTCGCCGGCAAGATGTCCGTCCAGCTCGGCGCGCAGTTCCTCGAGAAGCACCACGGCGGACGCGGCGTCCTGCTCGGGGGCGTCCCCGGCGTCGCGCGCGGCGTCGTCACCATCATCGGCGGCGGCGTCGTGGGCATCAATGCCGCCAAGATCGCCATCGGCATGGGCGCGCGCGTGAACATCCTCGACGTCTCCGCCCAGCGCCTCGCCTACCTCGACGACGTGTTCGGCAACGCCGTCTCGACCTTGATGAGTCACGACGAGAACATCATGAACTCCGTCGTCCGCTCCGACCTCCTCATCGGCGCCGTCCTCATCCCCGGCGCGAAGGCCCCGTCCTTGGTCACCGAGGACATGGTCAAGAAGATGAAGCCCGGCTCCGTCATCGTCGACGTCGCCGTCGATCAGGGCGGCTGCATCGAGACCTGCGAGGTCACCAGCCACGATCGTCCGATCATCGTCAAGCACGGCGTCCTGCACTACGCGGTGCCCAACATCCCGGGCGCGGTCAGCCACACCTCGACCTACGCGCTGACGAACGTGACGCTCAAGTACGCGCGCGACATCGCCAGATTCGGGCTCGAGGAGGCCGTGCGGCGCGACGAGGCCCTGCGCAAGGGCGTCAACGTCTACCGGGGCAAGGTCACCCACGCCGCGGTCGCGCAGGGCATCGGCGAGAAGCCCGTCGAGATTGCGACCCTCGTTTAAGGCGCTGGCGGCGGCGTTGCTGTTCGCGACGCCCCTTGATGTCCGGGCGGCAAAGCCCGTCGGGGCGTCCTACGACCCCGAGGTGGCGCTGCTCGTCCTGACGATCCAGAAGCAGAGCGTCGTGCTCCTGCGCGAGGAGCTCGTGCGCCAGGCCGAGTGGCTCGAGCTCGGCGCGATGCAGGTCCTGCTCGGGGAGAAGTCCGAGCTGTTCGCCCGGAACGTGGCCGCGGGCCTGACCGCGGACTCGGACATCCTGGAGGACTACCGGGACCAGATCCTCAAGGTCGATCCGACCGCGATCGGAGAGGCCGACAAGCTCGTCGGCGAGATCCGCCGCTACCACGACCTCCTTCCGGGCAAGCCGATGGTGCGCCTGCCCTGGCCGCCGCCGCCGGGCCCGGTGCTGGATTTTCTCGAGGAGGACGGCATCGGGGCCGACGCGATCTCGGCTTTGAAGGGCACGCCGGCCATGAACGAGCCCGTCGCTTATGCCGAGAGGCGCTTCGGCACGACCGGCCCCTTCCTGCGCCGGCGCATGTGGAACCTCGACTTTTATCTCGGCTCCTTCTCCGACCTGCTGCAGCACTACAAGAAGCTCGGCTACCGGCGAATCTACCGCCTGCGCTCGCCCTACGTCAGCTACGGGAAGGCGGCGTGGGTGCTGGCCCCCGAGCCGGGCCTGCGGCCCCGCCTCGTCTATTCCGACTTTTACGGCCAGGATCTTTTTCTCCATACGCGCGCGCAGTGGGCCATCCTCACGGACCGCGCGAAGGAGGCGGGGCCCCAGGTCCGGACCTTGACGTGCCCGGACTGCAAATACCCGCTTCCGGGGGTCCGGGCGATGCGCTCGCTGCTGGCGACGGTGCCCTACACCGCCGACACCGTCATCGCCGGCTACGATTACCTCTTCGAGCCGGGTTGGAAGGACGACCTGCTCGGCGTCTACGAGAACGACTACTGGCGCCTGGCCTACTTCCGCACCGGGCCGACGGTCACGATGACCGTCGTGCCGCGCCGCACCAACTTCGGCGAGATCCTCGCCGCGTCGCTGACCCCGATCGTCCGGCGCGGAGCGAGGCGGGTGTATTACGCGGGGCCCGTCGCGCGGGTCGACGAGAGCCTCGACGGCTACGACCTGCTGTTCCCGACCCAGTTCGTCTCGTTCGGGGGCCGCCAGGTCCCGTTCGAGAACGCGCTCGCGGGGCGAAGGAAGAAGAAGGCCCTGTTCGCCGCCCTGCCTTCGCCGCTGTTCGCGACGCGGGAGTGGCTCAAGGACGCCCGGCGCCACGGCATCCTCGCCTTCGACGGCGAAATGGCGCGCCTGGCCGAGGAGGCGGCGGAATGGGCGCGCTTGCCCGGCCGCAGCGTGGAGTGCGGCATCGGCGGCGTGCTCGGCGGGCTCGCCAACCTTCACCCCGAGGAGGACCGCGCCGTGTACACGATCAGCTACGAGAGCCAGGCCGGCAAGGAATCGGCGAAGCGGCGCTACCGGGACGCGGTCCTGGCGAAGATCAAGGCCGCCGGGAAGGACGCCGATTAGCGATTCGGCGCGATGTGGAAATCGGTCACGAGAGGGGTGTCCGAATTCGGCTGCAGCGAGGCGGGCTCGGCGATCAACGACGAAAGCTCCTTGACGATCTCGACGCGCCGCTCCAGAGGCATCTCGGTGACGCCCTCGGTTCCCGGGTCGAGGTACGATTTCAGGTAGCCCGTCTTCGACAGCGAGACGAGATAGCCGCGCCCGGCCAGCGCCGGCAGGATGGCGCGATAGCGGCCCTGGGGATCGGTCATGATCTGCGCGCGGGAGTTCGTCACGTTGTCGGTGAAGATCAGGTGCACGCCCGGCACCGGCTCCAGCGAGATCAAATCGTAAACCACGCCGCGCATCTTCCACTCGAAGACGGCCTTGGGGCGGGCGCCCTTCTCGGCCATCACCGAGACGATGCCGGGCCCTTCTTCCTCGGCGGTCTTGGCGGCGGCGGGACCGGGGTCCGCGCCGCCCGAATGCTTCCTCTCGACGCGCAGCTCATCGACGAGGGATTGGATGCCGGCGCTGTCGCTGGGGACGACGCCTCCGCCCTTGATGATCGTGGGAGAGTTGGCCGTGGGGCTGAGAGCTCCGGAGACGGCCTTCGTGCCCTGCTCCGCGGTCTTCCACATATACTGGCTGAAGGCCCAGATTCCGTAGGCGAGCCCGCCGAAGAAGAGGATGGGGATGCCGAAGTTGCGGAAGTTGTCGTTCTGCAGCGCCGACTTCTCCGGGGGCGCGTCCAGGAAGGACATCGGGCAGTTGGGGCAGGACTCCCAGTCGGGGCGAAGCTTGGTTCCGCAGAGCGGGCACTGGGCCGGAGCGCTCATCGCAGGGTCACCGCTACAGCTCCACCCAGTGCACCCGGCGTATGCCCTCGACCTTGGTCAGGTCCCCGCGCACGGACGCGGGCGCCTCTTCGTCGACGTTGAGAACCATCACCGCCTCGCCGTGGGCGGAGCGCCGGCCCACGCGCATGTCGGCGATGTTCACGCCCGCCTTGCCGAGCAGGGTTCCCACTCGGCCGATCACGCCCGGGGAGTCGGTGTTGGCGATGACGATCATCTTGCCCTGCGGCCTCACGTCGATGCGCAGGCCGCCCAGCTTCAGGATGCGCGGCTCGCCCGGGGCGAGCACGGCGCCGGAGACGGAGACCGGACCCTTATCGGTGGCGGCGGTCAAGGTCAGCATCCGGCGCACGCCCTCGGAGACGCGCGGGTCGGACGATTCGCCCACCTTGATGCCCCGGTCCGCGGCGACGGCGGGGGCCGAGATCCAGCTGACGCCCGGCCCCATGATCGGCGTGAGAAAGCCTTTGAGCGCGGACACGCCGAGCGGACGGCGTTCGCGGCTGTTGAATTCGCCCGCGAACTCGCAGGCGAACTCGCTGACGCCGCCCTCGAGCGTCTGGGCGAGGAAGCGGCCCATGGCCTCGGCCAGGGGCACCCACTCGCCGAGCGAGGCGAGCGTCTGCGGGTCGAAGCCGGGCATGTTCAGGGCGTTGGGCGCGATGCCCTTGTCGTGGAAATCGATGACGGCGGTCGCGAGCTCGGTGGCGACCCGGCTCTGCGCCTCGGCCGTGGACGCGCCGAGGTGAGGGGTGAGGATCAGGTTCTGAGCGGAGCGCAGGACGCTGTCCGCGGGAAGCGGCTCGGCGTGGAACACGTCGAGGGCGGCGCCGGCGACCTGGCCGCTCTTGAGCGCGTCCGCGAGCGCGGCATCCTCGATCAATTCGCCGCGCGCGCAGTTGATCAGGCGCAGGCCCTTCTTCGCCTTCGCCAGCGCCGCGGCATTGACCATCCCGTTGGTCTTCTCGCCGCCGGGCACATGAAGGGTTACGAAGTCGGACTGCGCGAGCACCTCCAGAAAAGTCATCGGCTCGATGCCCAGCTCTCGCGCCTGCGCGTCGGTGACGAACGGGTCGAAGCCGACGAGCTTCATGCCGAACGCCTGCGCCCGCTTGGCGACCTCGCGGCCGATGCGGCCCAGGCCCACGACGCCGAGCGTCTTGCCGAACAGCTCGACCCCCATGAACTTGCCGCGCTCCCACTTGCCCGCCTGGGTCGAGGCGTCCGCCTTGGCGACGTGACGGGCCAGGGCGAGCATGAGGGCGACCGCGTGCTCGGCCGCCGCGAGCGTATTCGCCGCGGGAGCGTTCACGACGGCGATCCCTCTTCGAGTGGCGGCCGGCAGGTCGATGTTGTCCACGCCGACGCCGGCGCGGCCGATCAGGCGCAAGTCCGGCGCCTTCGCGATCCAGTCGGCGGAGATCTTCGTCTCCGAGCGCACGAGCCAGGCGCCGACGCCGGGGAGGGCCTTTTCGAGGTCCTCGGGCTTGGGCGCGATCAGGTAGACGAGCTCGATGCCGGGATGCGTCTCGAGCGGCTTGAGGCCGGCGGGGTCGATCTTGTCGGTGACGAGGACCTTGAGCTTGAGCACCCTAGGCCTTGACCCCGACGAGACGCTTGGCCAGCGCGTCCACGCCCGCCTCGATGTCGGGCTTGGAGATGTAGCCCATGTGCGCGAGGCGGAAGATCTTGCCCTTCAGGTGGAGTTGGCCGCCCGCGATCGAGATGCCCTCCTCCTTGAGGATGTCGCCGAGGAGCTTGGTGCCGTCCACATTTTGCGGAAGAATTACGCCGGTCAAGATGTTCGCGGGGTGCTTGGCGTAAAACGGCAGCCCCAGCTTCTCGGTCAGCAGCTTGCGGGCGTGAGCGGCTAGGTCGTCGTGCCGCTTCCAGCACGCTTCCATGCCCTCCGAACGAAGCATCTTGAGAGCGGCCGCCTGGCCGGCCACGATCGAGATCGCGGGGGTCCAGGGAGTCTCCTTGTCCGCGAGAGACTTGCGGATGAGCTTGTAGTCGAAATTGAACTTGGGCAATCTCGACGTTTCGACCGCTTTCCAAGCTTTCTCCGAGACGGCCGCGAAGGCGAGGCCCGGAGCGTTCATCAGTCCCTTCTGGGATCCGGTGACCACGCAGTCGAGTCCCCACGCGTCGGTCTCGAGCGGCTCGCAGGCGAGCCCGGACACGGAATCCACGACGACAAGTGCGTCGGATTCGTCGCGGATGATCCGGGACAGCGCCTTGATGTCGTTGAGCACACCGGTCGAGGTATCCGTATGCTGGAGGAACACGGCCTTGACGCCTGAATTCTCTTTCAGGGCCTTGCGAAGCGCCTCGCCGTCGACCGCGGTGCCCCACTCGAAGGGCAGAACCAACGGCTTGAGACCGAAAGCTTTATGAATATTCACGAAACGGTCGCCGAACGCGCCGGTCGTGCACACGATCGTGAGGTCGCCCGGGGAGAGCAGGTTGATGACCGCGGACTCCATCGCGCCGGTGCCGGAGGCCGTCATCATCAGCACGGAGTTCTTCGTCCGGTAAACGAACTGCATGTCCTCGATGACGGAGACGAACAATCGACCGAACTCCGCGGTCCGGTGGTGGATCAGCGGACGGGACATCGCCTCCAGGACGGAGGGGGGAAGAGGGGTCGGGCCGGGCGTCAGCATGATATTCTTGGTCATGAAGGTCTCTGGGTGCTGGGGTTGGGGGTCGGGACGACGGCGCCGGAAGCGAGCCACGAGGGTGTCTCAGAAGCTGCCGAAGGCAGCGCTCCCAGCGCGAGGGCCGCGACGTCGCGGAAGTGCTTCACCGGGATCATCTTGACGCGCTTGAGCACCTCAGCCGGGATCTCCTCGAGGTCCTTGACGTTCCCATCGGGGAAGAGCACGGTCTTAAGGCCCTCGCGGTCCGCGGCGAGCACCTTCTCCTTCAGGCCGCCGATCGGGAGCACGCGGCCGCGCAAGGTGATCTCGCCGGTCATCGCCAGGCCCGGAACGACGGCCCGGCCGGACAGCAGGCTCGCGAGCGCGGTCGCCAGCGCGATGCCGGCCGACGGCCCGTCCTTGGGCGTGGCGCCCTCGGGAACGTGGATGTGGAAATCCCGCCGGCGGAACGAGTCGTCGGAGATGCCGAGCTCGACGGCGACCGACTTCACGTGGGAGAGCGCCGCCTGCGCGGACTCGGTCATGACCTCGCCGAGGCGTCCGGTGATCTTGACGTCGCCCTTTCCCGGCACCGCCACGACCTCGATGGCCATCGTCGAGCCGCCGACCTCGCTCCAGGCCAGGCCCGTGGAGACGCCGACGGCGTTGAAAGAGTTCTTTTCGCGCGGGAATTTCGCGGGACCGAGGAGCTTGGAGATGTCCCCGGCCGCGATCACGATCGCGCCGTCCTTCTCGGCGACCGCCTTGCGCGCCGCCTTGCGGCACAGCGAGGCGATCTCGCGCTCGAGGTGGCGGACGCCGGACTCGCGCGTGTATTCTTCGATGACGCGCTCCAAGGCGGCGTCTTCAAGGACGAGCTGCCCGGGCTTGAGGCCGTGGGCCTCGAGCGCCTTGGAGAGCAGGTGGGACTTCGCGATCGAGGCCTTCTCCGAGAGCGTGTACCCGGAGAACGTCATCACCTCGAGGCGATCGCGCAAGGTGACCGGGATGCCGGCGAGGTCGTTGGCGGTGCAGATGAACATGACCTGCGACAGGTCGAACTCGATGTCGAGATAGTGATCGAGGAAGGCCGAGTTCTGCTCGGGGTCGAGAACCTCGAGCAGGGCGGCGGACGGATCGCCGCGCCAGTCCGAGCCCATCTTGTCGATCTCGTCGAGCAGGATGACGGGGTTGCGCGTGCCGGCCTTGCGCAAGTGCTGTATCAAGCGTCCGGGCAGGGATCCGATGTAGGTCCGGCGATGCCCGCGGATCTCGGCCTCGTCGCGCACGCCGCCGAGCGACATGCGCACGAACTTGCGCCCGAGAGAGCGCGCGACGGACTTGCCGAGCGAGGTCTTGCCGACGCCGGGGGGCCCGACGAAGCACAGGATGGGGCCTTTCAGGCCTTTCGTCAATTTGGTGACCGCGAGATACTCGAGGACGCGCTCCTTGATCTTGGGAAGGCCGCTGTGGTCCTCATCGAGCACGGCCTGCGCCTTCTCGAGGTCGATGACGTCCTTCGTGCGCTTCGACCACGGAAGGTGCGTCATCCAGTCCAGGTAGGTGCGCGAAACGGTGGACTCGGGGGAGAACGGCGCCATTTTCTCGAGGCGGGCGAGCTCCTTGAGCGACGCGGCCTCGGCCTCCTCCGGCATCTTGGCGTCCTTGATCGCCTTCTTGAGCTCCTCCATCTCCTGGGCGAAGTCGTCCTTCTGGCGGAGCTCCTTCTGGATCGCCTTCATCTGCTCGTTGAGGTAGTACTCCTTCTGTGTCTTCTCGATCTGCGTCTTGACCCGGGTGTGGATCTTCCTCTCGAGCGTCAGGATCTCGATGTCGGCCTTGAGGACCACGATCAGCTTCTCCAGGCGCGCTTTGGCGTCCAGGACCTCGAGCAGGGATTGGCGGTCGGCGGCCTTCAAAACCGAGCAGGCGGCGAGCTTGTCGGCGAGCTCGGAGGGGTCCTCGACGGCGCCCAGCGCCGGCATCTCGGCCGGGGCGCGGCGCGCGAACTTCGAGTGCTCGTCGGCGACCTCGATCGCGTGGCGCATCAGCGCCTTCGTCTCGGCCGAGAGCTTCGCCGGCGATTCGACGTAGGTCAGGACGGCGTTCCAGTGGCCGCCCTCCTCGGAGAACTCCATGGACTTGACGGCGACGCGCCCGTGCGCCTGCAGGAAGACCTTGAGCGTGCCGTCGGGCATCTTGAGGTACTGCACGACCTCGACGAGCACGCCGATGCCGTAAACGTCCTCGGTCTTGGGGTCCTCGACCGTCACGTCCTTCTGCGCGACCACGCACAGGAGCTTGCCGTGATCCTTCATCGCCGCCTCGATCGCCTTCACCGACTTGGGGCGGCCGACGGACAGGGGCAGGACCATGTGCGGGAAGACCACGACGTCGCGGACCGCGAGCAGCGGCAGGCGCGCGGGACGGGCGGGAGGCGTCTTCTTGGCTTCGCTCACGGCTTGAACCGGGGGAGCACCTTGCTCGCGGGCACGATGGAGTCGACGAGGCCGTAGGCGAGCGCCTCCTCGGCCGACAGGTAGAAGTTGCGCTCGACGTCACGATCGAGCTTCTCGTAGGGCTGGCCGGTGTGCTTGGCCAGGATCTCGGAGAGGCGCTTGCGGGTGTTGCCCATCTCGGAGCCCTCGATGCGGATGTCGGTCTCCTGGCCCTGCATGCCGCCGCGGATCAGGGGCTGGTGGATCATGACTCGAGCATGAGGAAGGATCATGCGCTTGCCTTTCGTGCCGGCCGCGAGCAGCACCGCGCCGAAGCTCATCGCCATGCCCATGCACAAGGTCGAGATCGGCGCGCGGATGAACTGCATCGTGTCGTAGACGGCGAGGCCGGCCGTGACCATGCCGCCGGGGGAGTTGATGTAGAGATGGATCTCTTTATCTCCGTCTTCTCCGTCCAGGTACAAGAGCTGCGAAATGAGGAGGTTCGCGGAATCGGTGGTGACGGCGCCGCCGTCCCCGCCGACGAAGATGATCCGCTCCTTGAGCAGCCGGGAAAAGATGTCGTAGCCGACGGCGGAGCCTTGGTTCCACTTCTCGAGCACTTGGGGTAGTATGGCGGGCATGAAGAGAGGATAGCTTTTCTGGGAATGCCGCTCAAGAAGGGACAAAAAAAGAGCGCCGGCGATCGCTCGCCGGCGCTCCTTTTTTTTCGGGCTAAGTCTTTTACGCGTCCTTGTAGACCGCCTTTTCCTTGAGCAGGTTCATGGTCTTGCGCTCGCGGATCATGTGGGAGATCTGGTCCTTGCGCTTGGAGAAGATCTCGGTCAACTCCTTCTTCTTCGCCTCGGACTCCGCGTCCTTGAGGCCGGCCTCGAGCTCGGAGGCGAGCTCGGTGTCGGTGACCTCGATCTTCTCCTTCTCGGCGATCGCGGACATCACGAAGGCGAGGCGAACCTCGTCCTCGGCCTTCGGCTGAAGCTTCAGGCGCAGGTCGGTCAGGACCTTCTCGGAGAGCTGGGTCGCGCCCATGAGCTGGCGGCGCATGCGGTCCATCATTCCCTCGAGCTGGCGCTCGACCATCGAGGGGGGGAGGGGGAACACGTTGGCCTTGACCAGCGCTTCCTCGATCTGGCGCACGACGTCGGACTCGGAGGCGCTCTTGACCTCGCGGTCGAGGACCTCCTTCAGCTTGCCTTTGAGCTCGTCGAGGCTTTCCATGCCCATGTCCTTGGCGAACTCGGCGTCGAGCGCGGGAAGGACCTTCGTCTTGATCTCGGTGACCGTGACCGTGAGGTCGGTCTCCTTGCCGCCGAGCTTGACCTTGATCGTCTTGGTCTCGCCGCGCTTCATGCCCTTGAGGCCCTGGGAGAGGCCCTCGACGCTCTGCTCCGACGACATGTCCACGAGCTCGGAGGTGCCCTTCGCGTTCGCGAGAGGCTTGCCGCCCTGGGAGGCCGAGTAGTCGATGACGACGAAGTTCGACTCGCCTACGGCTTCGTCCTTCGATATGTCGAGGCGCGCCTGCGCGTCGCGCAGCTCCTCGATGCGCTTGTCGAGCGCGGCGGCGTCGGCCGCCTGCGGCTTGCGGGCGACGGGGATTTTGAGATAGTCCTTGGCGACGGGCGTCGGCGCGATCTCCGCCTCGACGGTGACGACCAGGGGCTCGCCTTCCTTCCACTTCACGTCGGAGACCGACGGGGTCTCGACGACGCGCAGCTTGAGGTCCTCGAGGGCGGCGGGCACGTGCTTGCGGATCAGGGCGTCGATGGCCTCCTCGCGCGCCCGGCCGGCGAAATGCTGCTTGACGATGTCGAGCGGCGCCTTGCCGGCGCGGAAGCCGGGGATGCGGGCCAGCGACTGCAGCCGCATCAGCGCGGTCTGGGACTGGTCGGTCACTTCCTGGGGAGAGACCTCGACGGAAAGCGTGACGACGCAGCCTTCCTCCTTGAGCTTCTTGAACTTCGGCCTATCCGACTTCAGCGCTGAGAAGATTCCCATGTTGCCTCCGGCGAGGGTCCGGAATGGGCGAGGGGGGACTCGAACCCCCACGCCTTTCGGCACACGGTCCTAAGCCGTGCGCGTCTGCCGTTCCGCCACTCGCCCATTAAAAGAAAGGACCGAGGATTGCTCGGTCCCGGCCGTCGTGAGCTAAATTTTGGACCGGGTGGGGATCGAACCCACGACCTTACGCTTAAGAGGCGTTTGCTCTACCGCTGAGCTACCGATCCGTCTTCGATGATGATAGCAAAATCCCAAAATAATTCCAACACGCCGTTTTTCGGCCTTGACGCGAGGGCCCCCCGGGGCTATTCTTCGGTGATGGCGGTTAACATTTTCGACACCGGGCGGACGCGTCCCTCCTTTATAATCTAGCACCCATGAAATATTGGATCTTCCAGAACAATCAGGTGCTGGGCCCGTACGGGCCCGACGAGATGGAGAAGATCTCGGTCTTTTCGCCCGAAAGCCTCGTCTGCCCGGAAGGACGGCGGGGCACGAGCATGGGCGATTGGCAGCGGGCGGGGATGGTGCCGGATCTGTCGGTGGCCCTCGTCCGCGCGAGCTCGAGCGGGGCGAAGACGTCGGTGCTCTCCATCGCCGGCCTGCCGCCCGAGCCCACGCTCAAAGACCTGGCTCAACTGGGCAGCATCCAGGAAAAGGTGGCCGCGCTCGAGGATATCGTGCTCCAGCTTCAAGAGGGCCTGCGCGCGAAGGACGCCGAGCTGTCGTCGGTGCATCAGGAGCTCGCGGGGAAGAGCCGCGAGGCCAGCGAGATCCGCAGCGACGTCGTCGCGCGCGTGCGCGAATCCGAGGAGCTCAAGCGCCAGATCGCCGGCCTCGAGGAGCGGCTGTCCTCCGTGCGCCAGCTCAGCGAGACGCTCGACAAGGCCGTGGAGGAAGAGAAACGCGTCGAGATCGACGTGGAAAAGCAGGGACGGACCTTGACCGACCTCGCCAAGGACGTCGAGGAGCTTCGCCGTCAGCTCGAGGAATCCCGGTCGCGCCAAGCCGAGCTCGCCGCTGAGGCCGCCGCCGTCACGGTCCCCAGCCCCGCGCCGCGGGCCGCCGAGTTCGTCCCGCCGCCCATGCCGGTCCCCTCGCCCGAAGCTCCCCCGGCGTCGTTCGAGCCCGTGATGCCTCCGATGGCCGCCGCCGCGCCGCAGAAAGCGTCGCCGGAATTCGATCCGATGGCGTTCGGTGACGCCGCCTCAGGGGCGCTCGCGCCCGACCTGACCTCGACTCCGGCCGCCGAGCCCGAGGCCTATGGAGTGGACACGAGCGCGCCGCCGCCGCCTCCCGCTCCGAAGGGGAAAAAGGCCCTGCTCATCGGCGGCGTGCTCGGCCTCGCCGCGCTCGGCGGGCTTGCCGTCATGGGCGGCTACGTGCCCGGCCTGGTCAAGCCGCAGGCGCCCCCGGAGGTGCTCGAACCGGCGCCGCTGCCTCCGCCGGAGCCGCCCGCCCCGGTCGTCGCGCCGGACCCGAGGGAGCTCGCCGTCGACTTCGCCAAGGCTTGGCCTCTGACGGGAGGCCGCACGCTCGAGCGCGCGCTCGAAGAGCTCGCTCCGTCGGCGGGGAACCTCTCGCCGTGGATGGCCGATCCCTTGGCCGGCAGCCGCGTGCAGGTCAATTATTTCGCCCGCAGCTCCGCTCCCGGGGCGCCCACGATCGCCTATGAGTTCGAGGTCGACCTCGAGGGGCAGACCCTCATCGGCCGCAACGCCGCCGCGAAATCGGTGCTGACCGGCAAGGCGGCGCCGCCGCCCGCGCCTCCGAAGGCGAAGCCGGTGAAGGTCAAGCCGAAGGCGCCGGTGAAAAAGGCGCCGGACGAAGATTCCCTGGATTCGCTGCTGGGCGGCGACCCGGCCCCGGACCCGGCGGTCGATGAGGCGCCCCTCGAGGAGCCGGCCCGCCCCGCTCGGCCGAGCCCGGCGCGGCGCGCGGCCAAGGCGCGGTCGGCCGACGCGGCGCCGGCCGACGAAACTTTGCTGGACGACCTGTTGAAGGAGTGACATGGACCTAGTCCCCGGACTCAAGCAGCTCGAAGGCACGCTGTCCCTGACGGCCGACCGGATCAACATCGTCAAGTCCAAGCTCGAAGACCTTCTGTTTCGCGCCCAGAAGATCTCCGCCGCCGCGAAGAACAACATGAAGGACAACGACACGATGTACGGCTACGACCTGCAGAACTTCCGGCGGGACCTGCGCACGTTCGGGATGGACCTCTCGGGGCTGAGCGGGCTGCTGGCCGGGATGGAGCGCATCGCGGAGTACGACTTCGCGGCGGGGAAATTCGCCACGGGCGTGATGCGCGCGTCCTCGCGCGTCGCCAACTCGATGAAGACGCTGCACGACATGTCCTTGCTCGCCCATCAGCACATCCGTCAGAACGACCAGAAGATCCTCGCCTGGTACATCGCGCAGGAGATCGAGGAGATGATGCAGAAGTGCTCGGGCCTGCCGGCGATCGCGAACAAGATCGTGCTCTTGACGACGACGGAACCCGCGGGCGGGGCGCCGCCGGCGAGCCCCGCGCCCCCGGCCGATCCCGCCAAGCCATGAACCTCCTGCTCCGCCTGCTCGAGCGCCGGGTCATCGTCGCCGGCTCGGCCCTGCTCGCCGCGGTGTGGCTCGGAGGGCGCTTCGGGGGCTACGCGCAGGTCCGCGCCGACCTGATGATGCATCCGCCCGCACCGGTCGAGTCCCCGCTGGCCGCCGACATCAGGATCGCCGTCGAGGCGCGGGAGTCGGCCAAGCTCAAGGGCCTGCACCGCGCCGTGAGCGCCGAGATTTCCGCCGCGAAAGCCAACGGCTTCAAAGTCGACAAGTTCCAGAGCCTCGCCGACAGCGCCCTGCGCCTCGACACGCCCGCGTACCGCTCCGCCGCCGTCGAGCGTCTGAATAAATTGCGCCTCGCCATCCCGCAGAAACGGGAGGCCTTCCGTCCCGCCGCGGCCGGGGACCTCAATCCCGACTCCCTCGACACGCCGCGCCCGAAGGGCCGGCCCGCGCGCCGATGAGGGCGGCCGCGACGCTCCTGCTCGCGCTGTCCGTCCTGCTCCCGGCGCGCCCCGCGCGCGCGGCGGCCGACGCCGCGGAGGCCGTCGCCACGGCGAGAGGCGCGTTCCTCGCCGGACGGTACGAGGACGCCGAGAGCGCCTGGCGCTACCTGTCGGAGCTCGGCGTCGCCGCGCCCGAGCCCGAGGTCAACCTCGCCCTGACCTTGCGCGACCGAGGCCAGCACGAGGCGGCCACCGCCCAGTGGCTGAAGGCGTCGCTGCTCGAGGGCGCGGACGGCTTCTCCTGGAACCAGCGCGCCTGGTCATACCTGGCCACGGAACGGCACAAAGAGGCGCGAGACGCCTTCACGCAGGCCCTCGACCGGTCCTCGACGACGGCCACCCAGGCGGAGGCGAACGTGGGCCTCGGCCTGTCCTTCATCCTCGACGCCAAGCCCAAGGCCGCGCTGGCGCCGCTGCGCCGGGCGGGCATCTCCGGCCCCTATGCGATCTCGATCTCCGCCCAGCTGACCGCCGAGGCGGCGAAGATGAGCCGCGACCGCCAGACCGCGCTGACCTACCTGCGGCAGGCGGTCGACGTCGATCCGGCGAACAACGAGGCGCTGCGCGGCCTCGCCAAGGCGTTGGCCGAAGCGGGGGACAACCGGGCCGCCTGGCGCGCCTACAAGAAGGTCCTGTCGCTCGACCCCCACGATGAAGAGGCGCGCAAGGCCTACGACAAGGCCGGGCGCTTCATCACCGGAGACGTCGACGCCGCCGCCGGCGTGCGCCGCATCGCCCGTCCCGTGCTCGACGCCGCGGGCACGCTCACGCCCATGCCGTCCGGGACGCGCCCCATCCGCGTCGGCCTCTTCGGCGCGCCCGACGGGCGCCCGGCCGTGCTCACGCGCGCGTACGTCATGATCAACAGCCCGTTCAAGGTGACCTCGGTCTCCCACGGCACCCTGCGCGACAACGGCCGCGCTCTCGATCAATGGGAGGTCGGCTTCCGTCCCGAGAACGGCCTCGTCGAGGTCCGCGACGCCTCCCGCAACATCCTGTTCACCTCGAAGACGCCTTTCAGCTTCGTTCCCGACGCCCAGCGCGGCTCGGTCCTCATCAAGTCCGCCGCGGTCACCGACCAGATCGGCGTGGACCCGGGCGACCGCGAGGTGCGCGGCGCCGTCGAGGTCGTGCCCAACCCATGGGGCTTCCGGCTCGTGCAGGTGGCACCCGTCGAGCAGTACCTGATCGGCGTCGTCTCCCTCCTGCTGCCCATCGACAGCCCGCCCCAGGCGCTGCGCGCGCAGGCCGTCGTCTCGCGGACCGCGGCCTATTGGGCCGCGGAGAACCGCGCGGAGACGCTCGAGCGCTGCGACCTGCTCGACGACGACTCCACCCAGCGCACGATCGGCGTCAGCGGCGAGATGACCTCGGCCGCCGAGGCCGTCGTCGACACCGAGGGCCTGTATCTCTCGTTCAAGGGACGCGCCGCGCGCGTCATGCAGCACGGCGACAGCGGCGGGACGACCGAGGACGGCGCCGAGACCGGAGAGCCCGGCCTCGAGCATCTCGTCTCGGTCCAGGATTCCGCCAAGCCGAGCATATCCTGGCGCACGCCCGTCGAGCTCGAGCGCTACGCTCACGAGGCTCCGCCCGAAGGCCTGTTCAGCGAGTCCGCGGCGGTCCCCACGCCGAACTCGACGCGCTGGATGCGCGTGATCGAGGCCCGCGACCTGCGCCGTCGCGTCGAGCGCCGCAAGGACCTCGGCGCCATCCGGCGCGTGAGCGTGGCGGGCCGGACCGCGACCGGCCGCGTGCGCGCCCTGGAGGTCATCGGCGCCGACGGCGCTTCGACCTACGCCGGGCGAAAGGAGATCGACGAGCTGCTCGGGCCCAATTCGCTGCGCTCGACCTTGTTCGTCATGCAGCCGCTGATGGACGGCAAAAACCTCTCGCGCCTGGTGATCTGGGGCGCGGGCACCGGCTCGGGCCTGGGCTTTCCCCGCGGCGGCGCACTCGGGCAGGGCGCCCTCGGCGTGCCGTGGAGGGAGATCCTCCGTCACTATTTCCCGCGCCTCGAGCTCAAGGACCTCAATAGGCCGGACGCTCCGAAAGGAGCCCCGCCCGCCGGCGTCGGCCCCTACAAGCGCAAGCTCGACTTCCACAAGCAGAAGAAGAACAAGTAGTTGTAGAATCGCTGCATGCCCGCCAAGGTCGCCCACCTCGTCACCCGCCTCGAGCTCGGGGGGGCCCAGCAGAACACATTGCACACCGTTCGTCATTTGAACCGCGCGTTCTTCGAGCCCCTCCTCATTTGCGGCCGCGGGGGGATGCTGGACGACGAGGCCTCCGCCGATCCGGCGTTCCGTACGATCTTCGTCGATTCCCTGCTCCGCGACGTTTCCCCGTTCAATGATCTTCTGGCACTGCTCGAGCTGACCAAGGTCTTCCTCGCCGAAAGGCCCGACGTCCTGCACACGCACAGCTCCAAGGCGGGCATACTGGGCAGGCTCGCGGCGGCGCTGGCGGGAGTTCCCGTCGTCGTGCATACGTATCACGGCTTCGGCTTTCACGACCGCCAGCCGCAATTCGTGAAGAACCTCTACGTGCTCTTGGAGCGCCTCTGCGCCCGGTTCACGGACGCCCTGGTCTTCGTCTCCAAGGCGAACATCGCCTACGCCGCGGCGCACGGCCTCGTCCGCCCGGAGGAGGCGGTGCTGATCCCCTCCGGCGTGGCGCTCGCCGGCCTGCCCGCGCCCGGCGACGCCGCCAAGCTCAAGATGTCGGCCGGCGTCGGCATGCACAAGCCCCTCGTCGTGTCGATCGGCAACCTGAAGCCGCAGAAGAACGTCGGCGACCTTCTCCAGGCGGCGGCGCTGGTGCTGCCGGCCATGCCGGACGCGCGCTTCGTCTTCATCGGAGACGGCCCGCAGCGAGCCAAGCTCGAAGCAAAGGCCTTCGCGCTCGGCCTCCAGGATCGCTTCTTCTTCCTCGGCTGGAGGCGCGACGCGGCCCAATGGCTCGCGGCGGCCGACGTTTTCGCGATGACCTCCTTGTGGGAAGGACTGCCGCGCGCCTTGGTCGAGGCGATGAAGAGCGGGGTTGCCTCCGTTTGCTACGCCACGGACGGAGTCACGGACCTTCTCATCGACGGTCAGAACGGCTTCGTGGTCGAGCCCGGAGACGTCAAGGACGTCGCGCGCCGTCTTGTACAGCTGCTTTCGGACGAACCTCTCCGTGCGCGTCTCGGCGCCGCGGCGGCGGCCTCCATCGGCCCGGAGTTCGACATCGACGGCATGGTCCGCGCGCAGGAGACGCTTTACGACCGCCTCCTCCGGTAGGCGCCTCGGCCTTTTCCTGCAGGGAGGAGGGGCGCTCGGCGCCTGGCAGGCCGCCGCGCTCGAGGTTTTTCACTCCCGGGGCCTGCGCTTCGACGCGATCATGGGGTACAGTATCGGCGCGGTCAACGGCTCGGCGCTCGCCTTCGACCGCCTGGACGAAGGCATGACCCGCTGGCGCGCGCTCGACGCCGGAGCCTTGCGCTTGCGGCCGCGCCTGCGGCCGTTCGCCTTGTGCTCGCTCGAGCCCTTGCTCGCGTTCCTGGCGGCCGCCCGGGACGAGCAGGCCGCCAAGGCCGCCCTGCGCGCGGAGCTCACGATCGTCACCGCCTGCCCGGCCGAGGGCGCGCCCATCAACGCCCGCTTCACGCCCGGCGGACGCGGCGGCTGGGATGGGCCCCTCGTCGAGCACGCCGCGGGCAGCTGCGCGATTCCGCTCGTGTTCCCGGCCGTGGAGCTCGAGTACCGCGGCCGGCGCCGGCGGCTCATCGACGGGGGCGTGCCGATGACGGCGCCGCTCGATCTCTCGCCGCTCGCCGGCTGCTCCGAAGTCATCGTCCTCGAGATGGTCCGCGCCGACGAGGTCGGCCGCCGGGGCTGGAGGCCCTGGCGGAACCTCGACCAGCGCTGCCGCGACGCCGGCCGGGGGCTCATCGACGACGGCCTTCAGGCCCTCCTCAACTCCGACCGCCCGCCGCGCGTCCACCGCCTCGAGCCCTCGCGGCGCCTGGAGCCGATGATGCTCGACTTCCGCGCCGCGGGTCTCGCCGCGATGCTCGCCCAGGGCGCGCGCGACGCCGAGGCGTTCCTCTCCGCCTCAAAATTGCTTTAATTCGCCGGATGGACATTTCGCGCCGCTCCTTCATCAAATGGGTGCTCGCCGGCGCCGCCACCGCCTCCCCGTTCGGCTGCGGGCCCGGGAGCAAGGACAAGCCCTCCGCCTCGCCTTCGGCCGCCATCCACGGCGCGCGCCTCGGCAGCGAGACCAACAAGGTCTGCCACGACGTCCGCGACGGACTGATGAAGTCCCTGCCGCCGCCCTCCCGCTCCGTGGACGTGGTCGTCGTGGGCGGGGGGCCCTCCGGCCTCGCCGCGGCGGAGCGCTGCTTCGGCAGCGACTTCCTTCTTCTCGAGAAGGACGATCACGTCGGCGGAAATTGCTGGACCGAGACCTGGGAAGGCCTGAACTACTGCACCGGCTCGGCATGGCTCTCGCTCGAGAACGACGAGGTCCGCGCCCTGTTCAAGCGCTGGGGCATCAACCCGCCTATTATCAAGGGCAATGACTCGGCTCATTTCGACGGGAAGTGGATCAAGGACTTCTGGAACAGCGATCCCGACTTCCCGAGCTACGCCCAGCTCCCTTATCCGAAGCCCGTGCAGGACGATTTCCGCCGCTTCATTCGCGACACCGCGAAGCTCGACCGGGTCAAGGACGCGGCCAAGCTCGACGCGATGGCCTTCTCAGACCTGTTCGCCGGCTACGACCCGCGCGTCCAGCAGTACTGGGATACCTTCGGCCCGTCCAACTGGGGCGCGCGGACGAACGACACGTCCGCGCTGATCGGCCTGCACGCCGCCCATGAGTGGGCCCCCTGCGAGCGCCGCACCTTCGAGGGAGGCCTGGGCATGGTCACCCGCCAGCTGTTCGCGAGCTTCCCCGAGGACAAGAAGAAGCGCTTCATCACCGGCGCCGCCGTGTTCGCGGTGCGCCGCGAGGGCAAGGGCGCGCTCGTGAGCTTCATGAAGGACGGCCGCCCCGAGACGGTTTCCGCCAAGGCCGTCGTCATGGCCATCCCCAAGTTCATGGCCCGCCACGTCGTCGCGGACATCCCCGAGGAGCAGAAGAAGGCCATGGCCGCGATGCGCTACGCGCCCTACCTCGTCTACAACCTCTGCTTCGACAAGGTCGTCTGGAACCTCAACTACGACAACTGGGCCGTCGGCGCCCGCCACTTCACGGATTTCATCCCCGCCGACTGGGTCACTCACGCCGACGGGGGGGACCTCAACCGCAAGCAGGTCATCACCGTCTACGCCCCCAAGATCGAGGCCGCGCGCGCCGACCTGCTCGACGACGAGGAGGTCCTCGAGGAGTCCCACGCGACCGCCAACGAGCTTATCTCGATGTTCCCGGGCTGGGCCGACCACCTGCGCGAGGTCCGGACCTACCGCCGCGGCCATCCGATGCCGATGTCGGCTCCCGGCTCGTTCTCCCGCCTGCAGCCGGTGACCCAGCGCGACATGGCTCCGATCTATTTTTCCCACTCGGACAATTCCGGCACCGTTTCCGACATGTACGAGGCCGCGCTCGGCGCCATTAAGGCGGCGGCCAAAGCGTTGCAACACGTTTAGCTTCATAGTCTTATTTCCGTCACAATAGAGAGGAAAAAATGGCCAAGTACACCGTCCCCGCGACCGGCACCAAGATCGGCTACAAGAACAACAAGCTCGAGGTCCCCGACAATCCGATCATCCCCTACTTCCCCGGCGACGGTACCGGCCTCGACCTCTGGAAGGCCACCAAGATCGTCCTCGACGGCGCCGTCGAGAAGGCCTACGGCGGCAAGAAGAAGATCGCCTGGATGGAGGTCTACGCCGGCCTCACGGCGCTCAAGAACTACGACAAGGACACCGTCCTCCCCGAGGAGACCGTCGCCGCGTTCAAGGAGTACCGCGTCGGCCTCAAGGGCCCGCTCACCACGCCGGCCGGCTCCTTCAAGTTCGTCTGCCTCGACTGCGCCGCCGAGCTCATGGACCGCCCGGCGACCTGCCCGAAGTGCAAGTCGGAGTGGATCACGCCCCGCTTCCGCTCGGTCAACGTCGGCCTGCGCCAGAAGCTCGACCTGTACGCCTGCGTGCGCCCCGTGCGCTGGTTCAAAGGGGTTCCGTGTCCCGTCAAGAATCCCGAGAAGCTCGACATCGTGATCTTCCGCGAGAACACCGAGGACATCTACGCCGGCATCGAGTTCCAGGAAGGCACGCCGGAGGCCAAGAAGGTCTACGACTTCCTCACCAAGGAGATGGGCGCGAAGGTTCCCTTCCCCGACTCGGGCATCGGCATCAAGCCGATCTCCCGCACCGGCTCGCAGCGGCTCATCCGCATGGCCATCAAATACGCCATCGCCCACAAGCGCTCCTCCGTCACCCTCGTGCACAAGGGGAACATCCAGAAGTTCACCGAAGGCGCGTTCCGCGACTGGGGCTATGAAGTGGCCAAGGCCGAGTTCCGCGACCAGATCGTCACGGAAGCCGAGCTGTGGGACGACCTCAACGGGAAGATGCCGGCCGGCAAGGTCCTCATCAAGGACCGCATCGCCGACCAGACCTTCCAGCAGCTGCTGCTCCGCCCGGACGAGTACAGCGTCATCGCGACGCCGAACTTGAACGGCGACTATCTCTCCGACGCCGCGGTGGCGCAGGTCGGCGGCCTCGGCATCGGACCGGGCGCCAACATCGGCGACGGCGTGGCGATCTTTGAAGCGACTCACGGAACCGCCCCGAAATACACGAACAAGGACATGGTCAACCCGGGCTCCCTCATCCTCTCCGGCGTGATGATGCTCGAGCACATGGGCTGGCAGGAAGCCGCGGACCTGATCATCAAGGGCCTCGAGGCGACCATCGCCGCGAAGACGGTGACCTACGACTTCGAGCGCCAGATGACGGGTGCGACGAAGATCAAGTGCTCCGAGTTCGGCCAGGCGATCGTCAAGAACATGGGCGGCGTCGCGGTCAACGCGTAAGCTCGCTCCTCAAAAAAAGAGGCCGGCGCTCGCGAGAGCGCCGGCCTTCTTTTTTTGACGGCGTCAGACCTTGGTTTCTCTCGCCAGCGCCTCGAGCATCTTGATCCAGCCCTCGCGGGCGGCCTCGGCGTGCTCGGGCATGACGCCCTGGTGATTGAGCACGACCCGGCAGCCGCCGCTCTGGGGGGTGATCTCGACGCGGACGGTCGTCTCGGCCTTCGAGTACTTGGGGACCGTGAACGTGAACATGAGCCGCTTGCCCGGCACCAGCTCCAGGTACCGCCCGGTGTGCACGACGTCCTCGCCGTCGCGGCGGTCCGTGAAGGTGAACGCCCCTCCGACCCGGGGCTCGATGTCGGCGCGGACCATCTCCCCGGTCGGCGTCGCGAACAGCCACTTGCTCGCGTTCTGGGGGATGAGCCAGGCGTCGTAGATGCGGCGCGGGGGAGCCTCGATCACGGTGGACACGGTGACGAGGACGGGCTTCTTCTTCATATACGGATTGAACCATATCGCGCAAACCGATAGAATGACGGCCACGTGACAACCAAGCCCTACCTGTCGGCCCTGATCCCCGTTTACAACGAGGAGGAGAACCTCGCCGCGCTCGGCGAGGAGGTGTCCTCCGCGCTCGACGCCCTGGGCAAGCCCTACGAGGTCATCCTCGTCGACGACGGCTCGAAGGATCGATCTTACGAGGAGCTTCTCAAGCTCGTGGCCAAGCACCCGCATTTCAAGGCCGTCCGCCTCGGGCGCAACGCCGGCCAGACCGCCGCGATGCTCGCCGGCATCCAGCACGCCTCGGGCGAGCTGATCGTCTGCCTCGACGCCGACATGCAGAACGACGCGCGAGACGTCCCCAAGCTCATCGCCAAGCTCGAGGAGGGCTACGACTGCGTCTCCGGCTGGCGCAAGGACCGGCATGACCGCTTCCTCGACCGCAAGCTGCCGTCGATGATCGCCAACGGCTTCATCTCGCGCGTGACCGGCGTGCACCTGCACGACTACGGCTGCACGCTCAAGCTCTACAAGGCGAAGTACCTCAAGCCGCTGCGCCTGTACGGCGAGATGCACCGCTTCGTGCCGGCGCTGGCCGGCTTCCTCGGGGCGCGCGTCGCCGAGGTCCCGGTCAACCACCGCGCCCGCACGCGCGGCGTCTCCAAGTACGGCATCTCGCGCACCTTCAAGGTCCTTTTGGATCTGATGACCGTGAAGTTCATGGACTCCTACCTCGGCAAGCCCATCTATCTCTTCGGCGGGGGGGGCGTGCTCATGGGCCTGCTCGGCGTCGCCTTCGGCCTCGACACCTTGTACAAGAAGTTCTACCTGGGCATCTTCGTCAAGGACCAGCCCCTGTTCCAGGTCGCCATCTTCTGCCTGCTCATCGG
>JAUYSH010000066.1 GCA_030696455.1 Elusimicrobiota bacterium | reverse complement strand
CGGTTGGCTTCGGCCATCTTGTGGGTGTCTTCGCGCTTCTTGAAGGCGATGCCTTCCTTCTTGTTCGCCGCGAGGATCTCCTCGGCGAGGCGCTCGGCCATCGGCTTGCCGGACTTGGCGCGGGCCGCGTCGAGCATCCAGCGCATCGCGAGCGTCGACGAGCGGGTCACGGACACCTCGATCGGCACCTGATAGGTCGCGCCGCCGACGCGGCGGGCTTTGACCTCGAGAAGCGGGCGGATGTTCTCGATGGCCCGGGTGAAGACGTCGAGCGCGGGCTCCTTCGTCTTCTCGGCCACGATCTCGAGGGCGTCGTACATCACGCGCTCGGCCTGGGCCTTGCGGCCGGCGTGGTCGAGCTTGTTGATCAGGCGCGAGACGAGCACCGACTTATAGCGGTAGTCCGCGGGAGGCGGAGGGCGGCGGTCACGGGGGCGAAGTCCTTTGCGGGGCATGTTCTATATCCTCTCTAAATTACTTGGGCGCGTCTTTCTTCGGGCGCTTCGCGCCGTACAACGAGCGGCCCTGCTTGCGGCCGTCGACGCCGGAGGCGTCGAGCACGCCGCGCAGGATGTGGTAGCGCACGCCGGGCAGGTCCTTCACGCGGCCGCCGCGGATCATGACGATCGAGTGCTCCTGGAGGTTGTGGCCGACGCCGGGGATATAGCCGGTGACCTCGACGCCGTTGGTCAGCTTGATGCGCGCGATCTTACGCAGGGCCGAGTTGGGCTTCTTGGGGGTCGTGGTCTTCACCAAGGTGCAGACGCCGCGCTTCTGGGGGCAAGAGTCCAGAGCGGGGGCCTTGGGACGCGTGCGCTTCTTGGTGCGTCCCAGGCGGATGAGCTGACTGATCGTGGGCATGACGATGATCTCCTTACGACTGCGTCGCCGCGGCTTGCGCGGCGAGTTCGATGAGTTTTTCGCGGGCCTGGAGGCCCGTGCCGGCCGGAATCATGTGGCCGATGATGACGTTTTCCTTCAGTCCCTTCAGGTAGTCGATCTGCGACGTCGTCGCGGCCTGCGTGAGCACGCGGGTCGTCTCCTGGAAGCTCGCGGCCGAGATGAACGAGCTCGACGCGAGGGAGGCCTTCGTGATCCCGAGCAGGACGGGCTCGGCCTGGGCTTCCTTGCCCCCCTTCTCCTTCGTGTCGCGGTTCTCCGCGGCGAAGACGAAGCGGTTGACGATCTCGCCCTTCAAGAACGAGGTGTCGCCGGCGCTGTCCACCTTGACGTTCTGCAGCATCTGACGGACGATGCACTCGATGTGACGGTCGGAGACCGTCACGCCCTGCAGGCGGTAGACTTCCTGGATCGCGTTGACGAGGAATTCCTGGACTTCCTTGATGCCCTTGACGTGAAGGACGTCGTGGGGGTTGATCGCCCCGTCGGTGAGAGCCTCGCCGACGCCGACGCGGTCGCCCTCATAGACGACGAGATGCTTGCCCTGCGCGATGAGGTACTCGCGGACCATGTCCGTCTCCTCGTTGCGCACGGAAACCTGGACGAGGCCCTTCGCGCCGATGCCGAGGCCGACGACTCCTTCGATCTCGGAGATGATGGCGGGATTTTTCGGCTTACGCGCCTCAAAAAGTTCCGACACGCGCGGCAGACCGCCGGTGATGTCCTTGGACTTCGTGATCTCCTGAGGGATCTTGGCCATGATGTCGCCGACGTGCACGGCCTGCTCCTCGGCCACGAGCAGGATGGTGTCGGTCGGCAGCGGGAACACCGCGACCTCCTTGCCGCCCTTCTCGACGACGACGCGAGGGTTCAGCCGTTTCGCGGCTCCGGCACCGCGTTCGCCGCGGCGAGCTTCCTGCTCGATGATGCGGCGCTCGACGATGCCGGTGATCTTGTTAAGGTCGGTGCGCAGCGACACGCCTTCCTTGACGTCCTTGAGGACGACCGCGCCCTCGTGCTCGGAGACGATCGGCATCGTGTAGGGGTCCCACTCGGCGAGCAGCCCGCCGGGAGCGACCTTGTCGCCGTCGACGACCTTGAGGCGGGCGCCGTAGGGCAGCTTGAACTCCTCCGTGGCTCCCGAGGACTTCTCGGTGACGAGCGCCATGCCGGCGCGCGAGACCACGACGATGTGGCCGTCCTGGTTCTTGATCGTGCGCACGGCCTTGAACTCGACCGAGCCGCCCTTGACGGACAAGGCGTTGGAGCGCTTGGTCACACGAGAAGCGGCACCACCGATATGGAAAGTGCGCAAAGTCAGCTGCGTGCCGGGCTCGCCGATCGACTGCGCGGCGATGATGCCGACGGCTTCGCCGACCTCGACCATGCGGCCGTTGGCGTTGTTCATGCCGTAGCACTTCGCGCAGACGCCCTGGCGGGCTTCGCAGGTCAGCACGGAACGCGCGCGGACCATCTCGAGGCCGGCGGCCTTGATCTCGGCCTGGGCCTCGGCGTTGACGAACTCGCCGGATTCGACGATCGTCTTCTCGACGGACTTCTTGCCCTCGGTGACGGTGACGACGACGTCCTCGAGCACGACGCGGCCGAGCAGACGCTCGTCCAGGGGCTCGATGATCTCGTCTCCGGCCGTGAGGTTCCCGAGGCGGATGCCGTTGATCGTGCCGCAGTCTTCCTCGGTGATGACGAGGTCGTGCGCGGCGTCGACGAGGCGGCGGGTCAGGTAGCCGGCGTCGGCGGTCTTGAGCGCCGTGTCGGCGAGACCCTTGCGGCCGCCGTGGGTGGAGATGAAGTACTCGAGGACGGTGAGGCCTTCGCGGAAATTAGAAACAATGGGCTGTTCAATAATCTCACCGACGCCGCCGGTCAGCTTCTTCTGCGGCTTGGCCATCAGACCGCGCATGCCGGCCAGCTGACGGACCTGCTGGCGGGAGCCGCGGGCGCCGGAGTCGGCCATGAGGAACACGGAGTTGAAGCGGGACTCGCCGACCTTGAAGGCCCGGTGCTCGTCGGCCTTCATGGAGTCGAACATGACGTCCGAGATGCGCTCGGTGACGTGCGTCCAGATGTCGATGATCTTGTTGTAGCGCTCGGACTCGGTGATGACGCCGTTCTTGGCCTGCTGCTCGATCGTCTTGACCTTCTTGCGGGCCTCGGCGATCTCATCCTTCTTGATCTTCGGGATGTGCATGTCCGAGACCGAGATGGAGAGGCCGGCCACGGTCGAGTAGTGGTAGCCCATGTTCTTCAGATCGTCGAGGAGCTGGACCGTGCGGTAGTGGCCGAGCTCCTTGTAACACTTCTCCACGAGCTGAGAGAGATCCTTTTTGCCCTGGGGCTTGTTGATGAAGCGCAGCTCCGCGGGGACGCTCTCGTTGAAGAGGACGCGGCCGACGGTCGTGCAGTCCTTCCACGCCTTCGGGTTCGCGCGGTCTTCCTTGGACAGGCCTTCCTCGACGATCTCATTGAGGCCGCGCAGCTTGATGCGCGCGTGCAGGTCGACCTTGCGGTTCTGGTACGCGGTCACGACCTCTCCGGCGTCGGAGAAGACCATGCCCTCGCCCTTCTCGCCGGCCTTGTCCTTCGTCAGGTACGCGAGGCCGAGGACCATGTCGTGCGACGGGACCGCGATCGGCTTGCCGGACGCGGGCGACATGATGTTGTTGGATGCCATCATCAGGAGCTTCGCTTCGAGCTGGGCTTCCTGGGACAGCGGCACGTGGACGGCCATCTGGTCGCCGTCGAAGTCGGCGTTGAACGCCGCGCAGGTGAGCGGGTGCAGCTGGATCGCCTTGCCTTCGATGAGGACGGGCTCGAACGCCTGGATGCCGAGGCGGTGGAGCGTGGGGGCGCGGTTGAGAAGAACGGGGTGGTTCTTGGTGACGAACTCAAGAATGTCCCAGATCTCGGGGCGGACCTTCTCGAACATGCGCTTCGCCGCCTTCAGAGTGAGGCTTTCGGTCTTCATCAGCTCGCGAATGATGAAGGGCCGGAAGAGTTCCAAAGCCATTTCTTTCGGCAGTCCGCACTGGTTCAGCTTCAGGCTGGGACCGACGACGATCACCGAGCGGCCGGAATAATCGACGCGCTTACCAAGAAGGTTCTGACGGAAGCGGCCCTGTTTTCCTTTCAGGATGTCCGACAAAGACTTGAGGGGCCGGTTGCCGGCGCCCACGACGACTCTGCCGCGGGCTCCGTTCTCGAACAATGCGTCGACGGCCTCTTGCAATAATCGCTTCTCGTTGAAGATCATCACTTCGGGGGCGCGCAGCGCCTCGATGTGCTTCAGACGGTTGTTGCGGTTGATGATCCTGCGGTACAGGTCATTAAGATCGCTCGTGGCGAAGCGGCCACCCTCGAGAGGAACGAGAGGGCGAAGCTCCGGAGGAATGACCGGCAAGGTGGTAAGTATCATCCACTGCGGCTCGTTGCCGGACTTGATGAAGCCCTGCAGGATGCGCAGGCGGCGGATGAGCTTGGTGCGCTCCGCGTCGGAGGTCACGGTCTCAAGCGTCGCGTTGATGCGCTCGGACTCCTCCTTCGGCTTGACCTTGGAGAGGAGGGTGTGGATCGCGCCGGCCCCGATGTCGACCTTGAGCTTCGAGCGGAACTCGGTCTTGGCCTTGCGGACCTCGTCCTCGTTGAGCAGGTCGCCGGTCTTGTACACGGTGCGGCCGGAGGTGTCGACGAGATCCTCGAGGACGATGTACTGCGCGTAATAGACGACGCGCTCGAGATCGGAGGTCTTCATGTCGAGGATGATGCCGACGCGCGAGGGCGTTTTCTTAAGGAACCAGACATGCGCGACGGGCACGGCGAGCTCGATGTGGCCCATGCGCTCGCGGCGCACCTTGGACTCGGTGACCTCGACGCCGCAGCGGTCGCAGACGATCCCCTTGAACTTCACCCAGCGGTACTTGCCGCAGGCGCATTCGAAATCGCGGGCGGGTCCGAAGATGCGCTCGCAGAACAGGCCGTCGCGCTCGGGCTTGAGCGTGCGGTAGTTGATGGTCTCGGGCTTCTTGACCTCGCCGTAAGACCAGTTCGTGATCTGCTCGGGGGAGGCGATCGAGAGCCGGATCGAGTCGAAATCGAAGAAGTCGAGGGAGTCGGATTTCTTCTTCTTCTTCCCTCCGAGCGAGATTTTCTTGTCCTGGGTCGCGATGAAAGCCATGGGTTATTTCCTCGCCGCCGTCTCTTTCTCGTCTTCCTTCGAAACTTTTCCTTCCGCCGCGCCGTTGGCGCCGAGCTTGAGAAGTTCCACGCTGAGGCCGAGCGCCTGAAGCTCCTTCACGAGAACCTTGAAGGACTCCGGGGTGCCGGGACGGGAGGGCGCTTCTCCCTTGATGATCGCCTCGTACATCTTGGTGCGGCCCTGGACGTCGTCGGACTTGACGGTCAGGAGCTCCTGAAGCATGTACGCCGCGCCGTAGCCTTCGATCGCCCACACTTCCATCTCGCCGAAGCGCTGGCCGCCGAACTGCGCCTTGCCGCCGAGCGGCTGACGCGTGATCAAGCTGTAAGGTCCCGTCGAACGGGCGTGGATCTTGTCCTCGACGAGGTGGTTCAGCTTGAGGATGTACATGTAGCCGATCGAGACCTTCTCGTGGAAGGCCTCGCCCGTGCGGCCGTCGTAGAGCGTGATGCGGCAGTCGTCCGAAGGAAGGTATTTCTCGGGGACGCCCTGGTCCCGGAGATGCTTCTTCGCCTGGCGGACGACTTCGTGGATCTCGTCCTCCGTGGCGGAGTCGAAGACAGGGTTGATCGTCTGGACGCCGAGCGTGTGTCCCGCCCAGCCGAGCATCGTCTCGAGCAGCTGGCCGACGTTCATGCGCGACGGAACGCCGAGCGGCGAGAGCACGACGTCGAGGGGCGTGCCGTCCGGGAGGAAGGGCATGTCCTCTTCCGGCAGGATCTTGGCGACGATGCCCTTGTTGCCGTGGCGGCCGGCGAGCTTGTCGCCGACCTGGATCTTGCGGCGGGAGGCGAGGTAGACCTTGACGACCTTGTTGACGGTGACCGCGAGGTCGTCGCCCTGCTTGACGTTCTCCTTCTCGCGGGCGGCGTCGGCGCGGAGCTTCTCGTCCATCGCCTCGTAGAACAGCTCGAGGCGCTCCTTCTCGTCCTTCCGCTTCGTTGCCGTGACGTTTTCGAGGGCCTCAAACGACTCTTTCCGGTGCTGTTTGAGAGTCGCCAGATCCGCATCAAGCTTTTCCTGAATCGCATCGAGGCGCTTGCGCTCCTCGCCCTTCGCGAGCTTCTCACGGCGAACGAACACGCGCGTCGCGATGACCTTGCCGGTCACGCCGGGGGGAACGCGCAGCGAGGCGTCCTGGACATCCTCTGCCTTCTTCCCGAAAATTACCTTGAGCAGTCTCTCTTCCGGGGTAAGTTGCTGCTCGCCCTTCGGGGTGACCTTGCCGACGAGCACGTCGCCCTGGCGAACGACGGTCGAGGGGATGACGACGCCGGTCTCGTCGAGGGACTCCAACGCTTCCGTGCCGACGTTGGGGATATCGCGGGTGATCTCTTCCGGTCCGAGCTTGGTGTCGCGGGCTTCGACTTCGAATTCCGAAACATGGATGGACGTGAACACGTCCTCCTTGACGAGCCGCTCCGACAAGAGGATCGCGTCTTCGTAGTTATACCCTTCCCACGGCATGAAGCCGACGAGGAGGTTGCGGCCGAGGGCGAGCTGGCCCTGGGCGCACGCCGAGCCGTCCGCGAGCGCGTCGCCGGCCTTGATCGAGTCGCCGGTCACGGCGGTCGTGGACTGGTTGATGCACGTGTCCTGGTTGGAGCGCGTGTACTTGCGCAGGGTGTAGAGGTCCATCGCCTCTTCCTTGCCCTTCACATTGTCCGCGGCGACGGCGATGAGGTCGCCGGAGGAATAGATGACCTTGCCGGGACGGCGGGCCGTGACGCAGGCGCCGGAGTCGCGGGCGACCGTCTCTTCCATGCCCGTCGCCACCAGCGGCGGCTCGGGGATCAGGAGCGGGACGGCCTGACGCATCATGTTGGCGCCCATGAGGGCGCGGTTGGCGTCGTCGTGCTCGAGGAACGGCACGAGCGCGGCCGACACGGAGATGACCTGCATGGGCGAGATGTCCATGTAGTCGACGCGAGACGGGTCCACCACCGGGAAGTCGCCGCGCGAGCGCGAGGAGACGGTGTCGGTGGCGATCTTGTCCTTCTCGAGAGGCGTGTTCGCCTGGGCGACGATCATGCCGCTCTCGGCGTCGGCGTTGAGGTAGTCGACTTCGCCCGTCGTCTTGCCCTTGGAGACCTTGCGATAAGGAGACTCGATGAGGCCGAACTCGTTGATCTTCGCGTAGGAGGCCAGCGAGGTGATCAGGCCGATGTTGGGTCCTTCGGGGGTCTCGATGGGGCAGATGCGGCCGTAGTGCGTGTAGTGGACGTCGCGCACTTCGAAGCCGGCGCGCTTGCGGTTAAGACCGCCCGGTCCGAGCGCCGACAGGCGGCGCTTGTGGGTGATCTCCGAGAGCGGGTTGATCTGGTCCATGAACTGCGACAGCTGGGACGTTCCGAAGAACTTGCGGATGATGCCCACGAGCGGCGCGGTGTTCAGGAGGTTGCGGGGGGTCAGCAGCGACTTGTCCTGGACGGACATGCGGTCGCGGATGACGCGCGACATCTGCGCCAGGCCCACCCGGATCTGGTTCTCGAGCAGCTCGCCGACGCCGCGGACGCGGCGGTTGCCGAGATGGTCGATGTCGTCGAGCTTGACGGGGAAATTGCGGTCGAGGAGGTTCGGGACCGCGGCCTTCCACTGCGCGAAGGCGCCGGAGAAGTCGGCGAAGGAGAAGCGGTCCTTCTTCAGACCCTGCTTCGTGACGTCCATGTCGTCGTCGCCGTCCTTCTCATGAAGGTCGATGAGCGCGAGCTGGCCGAGCGATTCGCCGTTGGTCTTTTTAGCGTAGTCGGCGAAGAACGCCTTGTACTCGCCGAGGCCCTCGTGCTGCGGGCTGCGGGCCGGCGCATTCGACGTCTTCGGCGCGCCGTCGGCCAGGTGGGTGACGCCGCTGTTGAGGGCGATGATGTGCTGCATCGTCGCGATGACGTCCTCGAGGCACAGCGTGCGGCGCGTGAAGGCGGGCAGCGCGAAGTGCTTGTGCTTGCGGTTGTCGGGGCGGGGCGTCACGTCGCGGCGCGTCGCGAGCTTCCAGAGGTAGTGGTGCAGCTTGACGGCGACCTTATGCCGGCCGACCTTCGAGAGGTCGTACTTGCGCAGGTTCTTGAAGATCAGGTTGTCGAGGTAGGCCTCGGCCTGTCCGGGGACGATGAACTCCTGGCCGCGGAGCTTCTTGTAGATGTCCTGCTGAGCTTCCTTGATGGACTTGATCTTGTCCTTGCGCAGCGTCTCGATGATGGTCGGCTCGTCCTTCTCGGGGTCTCCCGTGAGGACCTTGATGCTGGGAACCTTCTTGTCGAGCATCCGCTTGATGGACTCGTGGGTGACCTTCTTGCCGGCCTCGAGGAGAACCTCGCCGGTGGACTGGTCGACGACGTCCTCGCAGGAGATGCGATGGAGCAGCGCCTCCATCGTGGAGGGGCCGACCTCGAGCGTCTCGTACGGATAAAAGATCTTGAGGATGTCGGCGTCCGACTCGATGCCGCAGGCGCGCAGGAAGCTGGTCGCCTCGAACTTCTTCTTGCGGTCGATGCGCACGAACAGAACGTTGTTGAGATCGAATTCGAACTCGATCCAAGCGCCGCGATAAGGAATGATTTTCGCCAAGAAAAGCTTTTTCCCGAGAGCGGAAATCTTCTTCTCGTCGTCCTCTTCGAAGATGATCCCGGGCGAGCGGTGCAGTTGTGAGACGACGACGCGCTCCGCGCCGTTGATGATGAACGACGCCGTCGTCGTCATGATCGGAACTTCACAGACCACGACTTCCTGCTCGACGATCTGCTTGAGCTTGCCGGAAGGCTGCCGGGAGGAGAGGCGGAGGATCGCCTTGAGCGGGCGCGTCCACGAGGAGTCGTGATTCTGGGCTTCAAGGGCCGTCGCGAAGCGGGGCGGAGCGAACTCATAGCGCACGAAATCGAGGACCATCGAACCGTCGGTCGACTCGATCGGGAAAACGTCGAGGAACGCGGCCTGCAGGCCGAGGAGCTTGCGGTCCTCGGGCTCGGCGCCCTCCTGCATGAAATCACGGAACGAATTCGTCTGCATTTCCAGGAGGTCCGGCATCGCCATCGCTTCCGGAATCTTGCCGAACTTGATCTGTTTCACGCGTATTCTCCCGTGCGGATCTTCAAAATAGGCTTGGGACTAAAAAGCGACGGGACCGCCGCCCCCTTTCGGGGGCGGCGGCCTCATCTTTCGGAATTTACCTCGTCAGGGGCACTTACTTGAGCTCGACGGTGGCGCCCGCCTCAGCCAGCTTCTTCTTCATCTCTTCGGCCGCGGCCTTCGGGAGGCCTTCCTTCACGGGCTTCGGAGCGGCTTCGACGAGGTCCTTCGCTTCCTTCAGGCCGAGGCCCGTCAGCTCGCGAACGACCTTGATGACGTTGATCTTGTTGGTGCCGGCTCCGGTGAGGACCACGGTGAACTCGGTCTTCTCCTCGGCGGCGGCTCCGCCAGCGGCGGGAGCGGCTCCGCCAGCGGCGGCGGCGGGGGCGGCAGCGGCGGCCTTCACGCCGAACTTCTCCTCGGCGAGCTTGACGAACTCGGCGGCCTCGAGGACGGTCAGCTGACCGACGGCCTCGACGAGCTGCGCGGGCGACAACTTGGTGGTAGACATTTCATTTCTCCTTTTTTATGACAGCGCCTCTTGCGGAGGCTTTATCCCCTCGCGGGGACTGCCGACTGCGTTTTATGCGGCAGCCGCGCCAGATTCCTTAAGTTTGTTCTCGAGAGCCTTGACGACGAGGACCGCGTCCCGCGTCGGGGCCTGCACGATGCCGACGGACTGGCTGACGAGCGTGTACACCAGGCCGACGACCTTGCCCATGAGCTCCTGCTTCGACGGCAAAGTGGCGAGCTTCTGGCAGTCGGCGGGGGTCATCCATTTCTGGGAAATGAAGCCGGCGCGGACCTTGAGCTGCGGGAACTTCTTGCCGAGCTGGGCGAGCACCTTCGCGGGCGAGACCGGATCGTCGTTGTCGGAGACGATCAGGCCGACCGGGCCCTTGAGCATCTTCGCGTCGACGCCGTCGATGCCGGCGTTCTTGAGCGCGTACTTGATCAGCGAGCTCTTGACGACGGCGTGGCGGCACTTCAGGGGCTTGAGCTGCATGCGGAGCTCGTCGAGCTCCACGAACTTCATGCCCTGAAACTCGGTGAAAAAGAGGTGCGGCGCGACCTTGAGCTTCTCGGCCAGCACCTTCGACGACTCGATCTTCTGCTGCTTCGTGAGTTTCATCTAAAATTCCTCTGGCTACTTAAATCTGAGTTCCAACCCGCCGCCGTAGTGCAGCCCATCGACGAACGACGCTTCCCCGAAGAACGCGATGCGATCTTCGGCGGGAACCCGTAAGCCCAAAAAAGGCGTTCCCGTGTCCTTCTGCCCGCCCGCGTGACCGCCGCTGACGAGGTCCTTCAAATCGGCCTGGACGCGAGTCCATTTCACGCCGCCGTACGGCTCGAGCTTCCAGTTCTCGTCGATGGTGAACAGGTGGCTCGTTTCGACGGCGACCTGATACGTCATCAACGTCAGACGCTGGCTGAAACCGTTATTGATGCCGGGGGTTCCGCCCGGGTTGATCCGATTGAAATTGTAATGCGATCTCGTGATGTTGAGATCCAGCGCGATCGCCGGGTTGACGATCGTGTCGGGCACTATCGAGGCCTTGAGGCCGGCGCCATAAATGATGCCGAGCTTGTCGCCCGAGATGGTGTTTCCGACGGTGGTCGAGGGGACCTTGATGCTGTAGTCACCCGTGCCGACGTGCGTGTACAACTGGAAGCGTTCCGCGGCCTGCCAAGCGATCTTGAATAGCCCCGCGCCGCCCGATCCTTGCGCCTCGATATCGCCCGAACTGTTGCACGGAAAAGCGACTCCGCCGTTGGGCGGAGCCGCGCTGCAGACGCCTGAGTTGCTGACCGAGAAGTTGAGCTCCTGGTCAGCGACGCCCTGGTAATAGGCCAGGAATTTCAAAGAGCCGCTCGACGACTGACGCGCGGTCAAGCCCGAGATCTGCGCCGCGGCCGGGAAGGCCGCGAACGCCAGGATCAAGGGCAAGATCGCGCGACGGACTGCGAGACTGTTCTTCACGAGATGATTCAAGAGGTTGATGAGACCGGCGACGACCTACTCTCCCAACGCCGAGTTGGGCGTTAGTACCATTGGCCCTGGCAGGCTTAACGGCCGTGTTCGGAATGGGAACGGGTGTATCCCTGCCGGAAATATCACCGATCTCACAAACCTCTTGAATCATTGGCTCCTTGCGGAGCCGGCGGGAGTCTGGTTGAACGACGCGTGCGGCGACGCCATCACCCCGAAACCAATCGGAGCGAACTCCATCTGTAGATTGTAGCAAATTAAGACGAGTGAATGTAAACATCTTCACACGGGGGCCGCTTAAAACGGCCCGCCTGATCGAAGAATACGGCCAAGACTCTCGGACGATTAGTACTGCTTCGCTTAAGACCTCGCGGCCCTTACACTCGCAGCCTATCAAGCAGGTAGTCTTCCTGCGTCCTTCGGGGGTCTTGCGACCCGGGAAACCTTATCTTGAGGAGGGTTTCACGCTTAGATGCTTTCAGCGTTTATCCCTTCCGAACACCGCTACCCAGCGATACCCCTGGCGGGATAACTGGCATACAGGCGGTTCGTCCATCCCGGTCCTCTCGTACTAGGGACAGCTCCTCTCAAGTTTCCTAACGCGCATGGTAGATAGAGACCGTACTGTCTCACGACGTACTGAACCCAGCTCACGTACCGCTTTAATGGGCGAACAGCCCAACCCTTCCCACCTGCTCCAGCGGGAGGATGCGATGAGCCGACATCGAGGTGCCAAACCTGGTCGTCGATGTGAACTCTTGGACCAGATCAGCCTGTTATCCCCGGGGTAGCTTTTATCCGTTGAGCGATGGCCCTCCCACGAGGTACCACCGGATCACTTTGTCCGACTTTCGTCCCTGCCCGGCTTGTAGGCCTTGCAGTCAAGCTCGCTTCTGCCAATGCACTCTATGGGCGATTACTATGCGCCCTGAGCGAACCTTGGAACGCCTCCGTTACCGTTTAGGAGGCGACCGCCCCAGTCAAACTGCCCGCCTGTCACGGTCCCTAGGCCGGATTACGGCCGTAGGTTAGTGTCACAGAATCGATAGGCTGGTATTTCACATTGCGCCTCAACAAGGGCCACAACCCCTGCATCAAAGGCTCCCAGCTATTCTACGCAATTAATTCCATAACACAATGACAAGTTACAGTAAAGCTCCACGGGGTCTTTTCGTCTAACCACGCGTAACGAGCGTCTTCACTCGTACCACAATTTCGCCGAGCACTTGGTTGAGACAGCGGCATCTTTGTTACTCCATTCGTGCAGGTCGGAACTTACCCGACAAGGAATTTCGCTACCTTAGGACGGTTATAGTTACCGCCGCCGTTTACTGGGGCTTGAGTTCGTAGCTTCGCCTTGCGGCTAACCACTCCCCTTGACCTTCCAGCACCGGGCAGGAGTCAGACCCTATACATCATCTTGCGATTTCAGCAGAGTCCTGTGTTTTTGTTAAACAGTCACGATGCCCCTTTCACTGCGGCTGCTTGAGTTAACAAGCAGCATCCCTTCTTCCGAAGTTACGGGATAATTTTGCCTAGTTCCTTAACCAAGTCTCACTCGCGCGCCTTAGGATTTTCACCCCACCCACCTGTGTCGGTTTACGGTACGGGCAGATCTTGGACAGTATACGCGGGTTTTCTTGGCAGCGTGGTTGGTTGACTTCGCGCCGGTCGCCCGGCACTCGCATTCATGTTTCAGGTTAACGCCCCTCCGTACTTTACTAGAGGAACACCCCTACGCATTTAGCCCGCCATCCATCAGACGGGATCAATTACCCTTCTGCGTCACCGCTTACACTGTAGTCCAAAACCTGGTTCCGGAATTTTAACCGGATGTCCATCGCCTACGCTTTTCAGCCTCGGCTTAGGCCCGACTAACCCTGAACTGACGAACATTGTTCTAGGAAACCTTAGGTTTTCGGCGACAATGATTCTCACATTGTTTCTCGCTACTTATCCCGACATCCTCACTTCTTGGCGCTCCAGCACTCCTCACGGTATGCCTTCACTGCGCCAGGAACGCTCTCCTACCCCGCATATAATCCCGAAGGACTATATGCAGACGCGATTGCGGTGGTATGCTTGAGCCCCGTGTCATTTTCCGCGCAGATTCGCTAGACCAGTGAGCTGTTACGCACTCTTTAAAGGGTGGCTGCTTCTAAGCCAACCTCCTGGCTGTTTATGCAAATCCACAGCGTTTTCCACTTAGCATACACTTTGGGACCTAGATCGACGTTCTGGGTTGTTCCCCTCTTGCACGTGGAGCTTATCCCCCACGAACTGACTGCCCGCTAGTACACCACGGTATTCGGAGTTTGACAGACTTCGCAAAGAGGGTTGCTCTCGCTACATCTACCAGTGCTCTACCCCCGTGATTTAACGGCGGACGCTAGCCCTAAAGCTATTTCGGAGAGAACCAGCTATCACCAAGTTCGATTAGCCTTTCACCCCTAACCACAGCTCATGTAGAAACTTTTCAACGTTTAACACTCCGAGCCTCCAGTGGATTTTACTCCACCTTCACTCTGGCCATGGTTAGATCACTTGGCTTCGGGTCTAATGAATGGAACTAACGCCCTTTCAGACTCGCTTTCGCTACGGCTGCGGAGCACACTTTCATGGGCCCCTTAACCTCGCTCCACTCATTAACTCGCCGGGTCATTCTTCAACAGGCACCTACTCATCCATTATACGCCGAAGCGTATCATAGGACTCGTAGAGCTTGTATGTGTGCGGTTTCAGGTTCTTTTTCACTCCCCATCAGGGGTTCTTTTCGCCTTTCCCTCGCGGTACTAGTTCACTATCGGTCGTTAGAGAGTATTTAGCCTTGGAGGGTGGTCCCCCCGGATTCCCACGGGATTTCACGTGTCCCGTGGTACTTAGGAACTCGTCAGGAGTCGTCTAGATTTCGGATACGGGGCTATCACCCGCTATGGCCGGCCTTTCCAGGACCGTTCTCCTATCCGACGTTTGGTAACTCCCCGGTTCTACACCGGACGAGCCCTGCAACCCCGAAGCGGCATGCCGCCTCGGTTTGGGCTATTCCCCGTTCGCTCGCCACTACTAGGGGAATCTCTGTTGATTTCTTTTCCTGCGGGTACTGAGATGTTTCACTTCCCCGCGTTGTCTTGATAACGCTATCTCCCGACCTGACGGCCGGGCCTTTACGTTAACATGCTGGGTCTTTCGACCAAGCCGGTTTCCCGATTCGGAGATCCTCGGATCAAAGCCTGTTAGCGGCTCCCCGAGGCTTATCGCAGCTAGCCACGTCCTTCATAGACTTCTAACGCCTAGGCATCCACCACACACACTTTTTATCTTGACCATATTCTTCTATCGCACAAGGCTTTGGTCAATGCGAAACCTTGTGCGTGTAAGACGCTTACTTAACTCGTTACTTAATTTGCTTTTTTTCTCCGCTTCACTCCGCGCCACGCCCCGCCAAGGGCTTGTTGTGGCTGCGTGCTTCGCAGATCCGTATGAGTTGTCAAAGAAAATCGGTTTTTGCCCTGCCGAACCGCAGACAGGAGCGTTTATTAAAGAAAGCCATTCGATGCGCCGTTCAGCATCGAATGGACCCTGCCGGGATCGAACCGGCGACCTCCTGCTTGCAAAGCAGGCGCTCTCCCAGCTGAGCTAAGGGCCCTATTTTTAAAAGATCAGTTCGCGTGACACGCGATGCCGCGGGACTCACAGACCCCGTCGAGCAGCGCATTGAGTGAGTCGCAGGCCTCGGAGATCGAAGCCTTCACTTCATCGGCGAGAGCCGGGTTTTTCCGGATCTCGTCGGTCAAAATCTGTTTTTCCGACTCGGAGTGCCAAGCATCCATGGTCTCGTGGACCTGGAAGAACTCGAGCGCCGCCTTCGAGTCCAGACCGTAATGGGTTTTGAGGCCCTCGATCTTCGTCTTGGCGACGGCCGGCTGCTGCGCCTCATAGGCGTAGAGCGCGGCGAGACCGGACTGCCAGGACCCGCGCGAGAGCCGAGCGAAAGACTCGACGCAGCGCTTCGTGCCGGCGTTCATGCGGGCGTCGATGACGGAGCCCCGCGACGCGCCGACGGCGCCCGCGAAGTTCAACCACAACTCCGAATGATTTTCCGATCCCGACTCCTCGTGAGTCAGGTTCTCTAAGAGCATCTGCCGCGGTTTAATCTCGGGGCAGTTCGAGTGAACCGCGCTGACGTAGCGCGGAAAACGAGCTTCCTGCTGAAAATACTGTTGGGAGTAGTACGCGAGATCTTCCCGCGTCAACTTGCCCATCGTCCACGCCTGGTAAAACGGGTGCTTCAGGAGAGACTTCGCGTCGATAATCGCCTCGACGTCACGCCAGAAAGACTCGATCACTGGTGTGTCTCCTATTTTTAATAATGGGCCCGGGAGGTTTCGAACCTCCGACCCCACGCTTATCAAGCGTGTGCTCTACCCCTGAGCTACGAGCCCGGCGGTGGACTAAATCAATACAATTACGGTTTTGCAAGCCAATGAGCGCCCCACAACGTTTCTCGAAAACGGCCCGCGTCTTGCGACGCGTCTATCGAGCCATTAAGGGTTCGACCTATCAGCTTTCTCTCGAAAGATGAATGGAAAGGAGGTGATCCAGCCGCACGTTCCCGTACGGCTACCTTGTTACGACTTCACCCCAATCACCAATCACAATTTCATTACCGGCAAGCGGTAATTTCGGTTGCAATGGGCTTTCGTGGTGTGACGGGCGGTGTGTACAAGGCCCGGGAACGTATTCACCGCTGCCTGCTGATCAGCGATTACTAGCGATTCCACCTTCACGGGGGCGAGTTGCAGCCCCCGATCCGAACTGAGGCGTACTTTGAGGATTTGCTCCAGCTTGCGCTTTCGCTTCCCACTGGGTACGCCATTGTAGCACGTGTGTAGCCCTGGACATAAAGGCCATGAGGACTTGACGTCATCCCCACCTTCCTCCACGTTATCCGCGGCAGTCTCCTGAGAGTCCTCCCTTGCGGGTAGCAACACAGGATAGGGGTTGCGCTCGTTGCGGGACTTAACCCAACATCTCACGACACGAGCTGACGACAGCCATGCAGCACCTCGGCTGGCTCCCTTGCGGGTCGCCCAATCTTTCAATCGGACTACTACCAGTCGTTCGAGCCCAGGTAAGGTTCTTCGCGTAGCGTCGAATTAAACCACATGCTCCACCGCTTGTGCGGGCCCCCGTCAATTCCTTTGAGTTTTAACCTTGCGGCCGTACTCCCCAGGCGGGTCACTTAAAGCGTTAGCGACGACACGGAAGGGGTCGATACCTCCCACATCTAGTGACCATCGTTTACAGCTGGGACTACCAGGGTATCTAATCCTGTTTGCTCCCCCAGCTTTCGAGTCTTAGCGTCAGTAAAGGCCCAGGCAGCTGCTTTCGCCATAGGTGTTCCTCCCGATATCTACGCATTTCACCGCTACACCGGGAATTCCGCTGCCCCCTACCCCACTCGAGGCGACCAGTATCCGATGCGACTCCAAGTTAAGCCTGGAGATTTAACATCGGACTTAATCGTCCGCCTACACTCGCTTTACGCCTAGTAATTCCGAATAACGCTTGCCACCTATGTCTTACCGCGGCTGCTGGCACATAGTTAGCCGTGGCTTATTCACATGGTACCGTCGAGGCATTGCTGCCATTCTTCCCATGTAAAAGAGGTTTACGATCCGAAGACCTTCGTCCCTCACGCAGAGTTGCTGGATCAGGCTTTCGCCCATTGTCCAAAATTCCCCACTGCTGCCTCCCGTAGGAGTATGGCCCGTGTCTCAGTGCCATCGTGCCCGTCCGCCCTTTCAGGCCGGGTACCCGTCGTAGCCTTGGTGGTCTATTACACCGCCAACTAGCTGATGGGCCGCAAACTCCTCCAAGAACGGTCCTTGCGGACCTCTCCTCCCCAGAAGATGCCTTCCGGGGAGAGTACGGTGTATTAGCCAGCCTTTCGGCTGGTTATTCACCATTCAAGGGTAGATTGTTTACGTGTTACTCACTCGTCTGCCGCTAGACTAATATTGCTACCAGTCTCGCTCGACTTGCATGTGTTATGCACTCTGCCAGCGTTAATTCTGAGCCAGGATCAAACTCTCCATTTAAATTTGGGCGTTTTGGCGGGGGTAAGACCCTCGCTACTTCCGCTTGCATCGAAAATGAAGAAGAATTGACTCTTCTTTGCTCTTGTTGTTTCTCGAGCTTGGTGGACCTTTCGGTCCACGCCGCTCTAAAACACACACCTAATAATTCCTTACGCCCTCTTTTCCGGGGGGAAAAGTAGGGCGCCCATTCGCTTGCAAAAACCGAATTGTCAAAGAACAAAAAATGTTTCCTGGCCTCATGTTTCTTCCCATGAAGCCGGGGGCAATTTTATCTTGCCACTTGGCCTCGCCGTTAAGCGCTGCCGTAGTGGTGAAATATTAGCATTGGGTCCCGACAATGTCAAGCGCTTGTTTGAAAATATTTTTTCGGCGCCGCGCGCGCGGATGAATTCTCGACGAGGAACGATCGTTTTCGGGGAATAAAAATATTTTTTATCGCGCGCGTTCTTCGCGGAATCGCGCGCGAAAATCCGTTCGATTTTCGCGCCGGCGCGGTTTTTCGGGGTCCGCCATCGAGCCGATTTCGCGCTAAAAAGCGAGATTACAAGGAGTGCCGAAAAATCCAACCTATTTTCGTGTATCCGACACTCGATGATAATAGATGGACTTAAACATGGCCAGAAAACCAGTCAGGCCTACGGAACGAGGGAAATGTCGGGACGGGGCGATAATTTGAGGGTCGAGAGGTCGTGCGCGGGCAGAATCACGAGCCGCGGAGCGGCTTCGGTGGCGAGCTTCATCGCGCGCGCGTTCCACATGAAGCTCGAGATATCGACCACGAATTTCCGGTCGGGAAGGGCGTCGTCGAAGATGTTGTCGTAGACGAAGGCCCCCGGCCCCGTCAGCAGGAGGGACCCCGCGTCGAGGTTGACCCAGACCCCCATGCCGCCGGCCGCCCCCCCGTCGAGATCGATCAGTATGACGGTCCCATCCTTGAACAGGTCGATTCCGTGGTCGAAATTCCCGTAGGGCGGCGCGAGTGAGAAATCCTGTAATTTCAAACGTTCTTCAGGGATGAAGGCGCGCGGATCCGGCATGTCGCGCTCCAGGGCCCGCCTTTTCGGGTTGCTCCAGGCTTGGGAGGATAAGATGATCGCCGCGTTCGGAAAGGCCCCCGCGCGCCCGGCCCACTCCGGAGCCAGGTCGGGGAGGATGACCGTCGTGACGTCCTCCGGCTTGATTCCCCGCGCCGCGAGGCGGGAAACGATGTCCTGCCCCGGCGTCCTTTTAAAAGGAGAGAGGGCGGAACCCTTCAGACGCCTGGCGCCCAACCCTCCGAGATCCTCGGGCAGGCCCGCCCCGAACAGCACGGCGCCTTGGGTGGGGTGACGGATCAGAACGACCGTCACGGGAGGAGTCAGGCGCGCCTCGGGGCTCTTGAGCTCCGACAAAAGATTGCCGCGCACTTTTCCTTCGGCGACGACGAAGACCTCGGCGCGCAGGCCGTCGACCTTGCGGCGAGCGATCAGCATCGAGCCGAAGGTCGCCGACGCGGGGCGGGCGGGGCGAAGCGCGGGACGCGGGGCCGGAGGCGCCGGCACGCCATGAGGCACGAGCCCGATCTCCGCGCAGCCCGCGAGGGTCAGCGCGAGCGCGGGAAAAAACCGCTTCAACGGCCTTCCTTCACCGTCAGGTTCCACAGTACCTCGGGCTCCACCGAGCGCGCGGCGGCCTCGACGGCCGTGAGATGCTCGATGAGCTCATCGACGGCCGCGGCCGCGACGGGAGTCTGGGCGAGCGCGCCCCACTTCTCCTCCTTCTCCTTCTTGAGCGCCGACAGCTTCTCGCGCACCTCGTCGAGCGGGACCGGCGGGGCGTACGGGCGCACGGAGGGATCGGCCGACTGTCCGAGCTTGCGCAAAGCCTTCAGCAGGGCCTTCGAGTTCTTGAGCGGAACGACCAAGGACAGCTGCTGCTCGCTCGCGGACCGCACGAAATTCTCCAGCGGCTGGACCAGGCGTCCCCCGCCTCCCTCGACGGCGGCGACGACCTTGGGTAAAGCTTCGTCGAGCTTCTTGACCGTCAACTCGCCGCGCCACGTCTCGCGGTACGGCGTCTGCGAATAGGTCTTGAGCCAATAAGGCTTGGCGTGCGGCGCGGGCGCGGCGGCGGCAGCCGAAGGCGCGGCAACGAAAGTTGCCGCCGTGACGGCGAGAAGCAGGGTCGCGAGCTCTATCATCCCGCGATTTTAACATTCCTTTCCGCGCGCTCGACGCCGCGGCCGAGCCCGATGCCGAGGCGCAGCACCGGGCTACTTCTCGACGGGCCCGCCCGCCGCGACCCAGTCCCGCCAGCCGCCGTCCATCGAGATCACGTTCTTGTACCCCATCTTCTGGAGGTTGTCGGCGGAGAGCGCGGAGCGGAAGCCCCCTCCGCAATAGAGGATGACCTCGGCGCTCTTGTCGGGGATGGCCGCCTCGACGTCGCGCTCGATGACGCCCTTGCCGAGGTGGATGGCGCCCTCGATCCGGCCCTTGTCCCACTCGTTGTCCTCGCGTGTGTCCACGAGCAGGAGCTTTTCGCCTTTCTTGACGCGGGCGAGCACGGCGGCGACGTCGGTCTGCTTCACGCGGGTCTTCGCGTCATCGACGATCTTCAGGAACTCGGGAGAGTGGCTCATCCCTCATTTTTACAAAAAGAGGGGCGCTTAAACCAGGCGGCACGGCGGCGGCTTCCGGGCCTTGATTAAATCAGACGGCTTGGGTCGCTCAAAGGCGAAGAAGCGCTAGGTGGAGCTTCAGTGGACGTCCAAGGCGCATGACGACCTGTCGCGCCTCTACATCTTTCTCGCGCGACGCAGTCCCTGGGCGGCGGCACGGGTCGTGCAAAGCCTGGTCAAGGCGCCGACCCGTCTGACGGCCCAGCCCCGCATCGGCGAAAAGCTGGAGGAATTCGAGCCGCGCGAGGTGCGGCGGCTATTCGTCGGACGCTACGAGCTTCGTTATGAGATACAACTCCGGACGATCTACGTGCTCCGCCTTTGGCGCGCCCGAGAGCGGCGTTGAATCGTCCTCAGGGCTCGTAGCGGGAGTCGGCGCTGTCGATCTTGTTGGCGGACTGCAGGATGTGGTCGCGGGTGGCGCCGCTCCAGCCCTTGCGCTCGGACTTCGCCGTCAGCGCCTCGGACAGGCGCAGCAGGTGGGCGCGCGCCAGCGCGGAAACCTCGGGCACCTCGTCCTCGGCTCGGCGGTAGGCCAGCATGATCAAGGTGTTGAGGTGCGCCTCCTGCAGGCGGCGGCGGGCGGGCGAGACGGACAGCTTGCGCTTGCGCCCCGGCTCGAGCACGTCGCGCCAGATCATCTTCGTCAAGGACTCGATGAGCTCGCGCGGCGAGAGGACGGCGTCGCCGGCGTCGGCCATCTTCGCGCTCTCCGAGAGCAGCAGCATCAGCTCCGGGTCGAGCAGGCGCGAGAGAGCGTCGGTGCGCAAGGTCTGCACGAGGTCGTCGTAGGGCACGTAGGTCAAGGACGGCATCTGATCGTCGACGGTGAGCTCGCGGCCCGGCTCGAGGCGGCGGCGCAGGTCGGCGCTCGCGTCGAAGGCCGCGTCGGAGAAGACGGCCTCGTCGAGGAACGCGAGCGCCTCGCGGCGGCGGTCGCCCGTCATCGGGGCGTACGGGGCCGGGCCGGGGCCCGCTCGGCGGCGGTAGGACAGGCCGCCGACGACGGAGGCCGCCAGGCGCGCCGCGTCGAGATAGCCGCGCCAGCCGTTGACGAAGGCGCGGTAGATGCCGGAGTGGTCCTCGCCCGCGGCGGGGCGCTTGCCCTCGAGCGCGGTCCAGATCTCGCGCGCCGTCGCGGCGCGGCCGCGCGCGTAGGCCAGCGGGTCGCGGCCCAGGTACCAGGCCTGCGAGTCGGGATCGAGGCCGACGAGGTCCTCGTCGGCGGCGTAGGCGAGGCCGGGCTCCTCGGAGCGGGCGGCGATCGCGGCGAGCTCCCGGGCTTCGTTCTCCGGGGCCATCGGCTTGTAGGCGTACTCGACGGCCCAGAAGTCGTAAGGCCCGAGGGCGGTGTTCCAGTAGCTGCCCTGCTTCTGCCCCGGGGCGGCGACGTTGCCCGGCAGGTAGTCCATGACCGAGGCGGCCAGCGGCGCCGGCCCCGACATCTCGGAAAGATCCTTCCAAGTTTTGGCCAGGAAATTATGGCGCAGGCCCAAGGTATGGCCGACCTCGTGCATGGTCAGGTCGGTGATGTAATCCTGGACGAACTTCTCCTTCTCCTCCGCCGTCATCCCCCCGCGGGTCTCCACGGCGGCCAGGATCATCTGCGCCTGCTTGGCCAGGTGTCCGGCGTGGCCGCAGCCGGCGTGGTGCTTGTGCGCGGCGCCCTTCGACTTGGCGGAGGCCTCGAAGCCCTCGCCCAGGTCGCGGAAGTCGGTGCCGAGCGCCGAGCGCGGGTGAACCGCGGATATGCCGAGCGTCGCCTGATAGATCTCGCCGGTCACCGGGTCGGTGCGGGACTGGCCGATGGCGTAGCCGGCGTCCTTGTCCATGAACCAGCGGATCACGTTGCGCCGCGCGTCGGAGGAGTCGAAGCCCGACTCCGGCGCCTCGCGGACCTCGACGGCCCCGAGCAGGCCCACGCGGGCGAAGGCCTCGTTCCACGCGAGCACGCCGCGCTTGACCGCCGACCGGTAGCTCGCGGGAACGGTGGGATCGAGCCAGAACACGACGGGCTTCTTGACCTGGGACGCCGCCGCCGTCGGGTCGGACTTCTCCAGGCGCCAGCGGTTGACGAGCGCGCGCGTGGGACGCTCGGCGCGGTCGTCGGTCCAGTCCTCATACACCGTCGCGAAGTGGCCGAGGCGCGCGTCGGCCTTGCGCGGGCGGTAGCCGGGCTCGGGCAAGGCGGCGAGGCTCAGGTGCAAAGACACGCTCAGGCGCCGGGCGTCGGCCAGGCGCGTGGCGGGCTCGCCGTCCTCGGGGGCGGCGCGGCGGGAGTACACGTGGCGCGCGCCGAGCTCTAAATTCCCCGGGTAGGCGTCCGCGCGCGTGAGCGCGCTCAGGTCGCCGTCGAGCGCGTAGGCGGCGCCGTAGGCGTCCTCGAGCTCGGTCTTGATCGAGAAGAAATCCTGGAGGGCGAAGTCCTTGAGGTCGACGGAGACCGCGCCGGCGCGCGGGTCCTCATCGAGGATCTTGGCTTTGCCGATCGTCGCGTCGGCGTTGACGTCGGCGAGCGCGCGCTCGAGGGGCGAGCCGGGCGCCGCGCGCCGGGACAGGTCGCGCGCGACGAGCTCGACGAACTCGCCGGAGCGGCGAAAGTAGACGGCGCGCTCGTAGGAGTCGGTCTTCGCGGCGTGCAGGTCCTTCTCGCCCAGGCCGCGCTCGAACGCGGCGGTCAAGAGCATCAGGCGGCCGAAGCGCGCGGGCTCGATGACGAGGCGGCGGGCGTCCCCCTTGCCGGAGACCGCGAGCAGGGGCTTCTCGCCGGCGGGCTTGCGCTTGAGCACGTCGAAGGAGCCCGACGAGTAGGCGTACGCGGCGCCGAGTGCTGCGGTGACGCCGACGGCGGACAGCAGCGACCAGCCCGCGACGGCGGCGACGGCGGCGCCGAGGGCGGCGCCGGCCACGACCGCGGCGGCGACGACGGCGGCGGGACGGTCGCGGCGCCACTTCGCGGGGACGGCGTCCCAGACGGCGGGGGCGCCGACCCACAGGGCGGAGAGAGCGAGCCAGGAGGAGGCGTCCATCCCGAAGGCGGCGGGGACGGCGGCCGCGAGAGCGGTCAAGGGCATGAGGAGGCCGGAGAGGCGCCACCAGGACAGGGCCGCGGCGGCGCGGCGCTTCAGGGGGCTCGGCGGGGCGACGGAGGCGGCGGGAATGGAGAGTTCGGGGCGGGAGGCGGGGGCGAGCGCGGATGCGGGGGCCGAGGGCCGGGCCTCGGGGACGGAGGCGGAGGGGTTCGCGCGGGAGCCGTCGTATAACGACGACAACGACATCGAGCCGGGGACGGAGACGGCGACGGATAATGCGGGGATGATCGCGGCCTTCACGGGACGAGCGACGGAGGGGGCCGCGTTTGCACGGACGAGCGCGGGCGCGAAGGGAAGATGGGGAACGGCCATTACGGCTAACGGCTTAACGGCAACGGAGGGGGTGATCGATGGAAGACCGGCGACAGGAGAAAGCGACAACGGATTCAACGACAACGGCGATAAAGATATCGTCGGGGAACCAAACGCCGGCACCGGCGCCGACGGGAGCATTGGTCCGGATCGGACGGAAACGCCGCGAATTACTTGCGCGGCCGCCGGGGAAGGCGCGGCCAGACACAGGACGATGACAGCGGCGAGCGCTCGTCTCACGAGCCCATTATAGGAACGGACCGTCGAGGGGCGTATAGGACCAATGGCCTGTTATTAGAGACGGAATGGACCTAGGGACCGACGGCCCCTACGACCTGGAGCTTGCCTTCGGCTTACGGCTTACTCGCAGATATGGCAGACCCCGAGGCCGTCGACGGACGCAGGCTTGTCGCGCTCGGAGTTGACCATGCACAGGAACCCGAAGGGTTCCTTCGCGTCGGCGGGGCAGCGGAACTGGTGGGGATCGGAGGGAGAGACGTAGACCACGTCGCCGACGCCGACGGTCCAGATGTAGCAGCCGGCCTGGGCTTCGCCTTTGCCCCTCATGGGAATCACCACGTGCTCGTGTTCATGCTTCTCGAGCGTCGAGAACCCGCCGGGGGCGATCTCGAAGTAGCGCACGTGGAAGTTCATGCTCTCCCCGCGCTTGCCGACGAGCTCGCGGCGCGAGATGCCCTTGTACTCGGCGGTGTCGTTCTTGTACGGTTCGAGCGGCACGTCCTTCCAATCGAACTTGCCCGGCTCGCGCCGGATCACCTTGGAGTGGTTGCCGTCGATGGACGGGGGCGGCGGCGCCTTGAGGCCGCCGCGCGTCTTGAGCTCGTCCTCGCCCACGGCCCTACGGTTCCGGGTTGTGCGGCGGGGGCAGCTTGGTGCGGCGCGACACGCGCAGGCGGACCTGGGCGAAGCGGATCGCCGCTTCCATCTGCGCGAGCTGCATCGGATCGAGGCCGGGGTGCACGACCGCCTTCGCCTTCTCGAGCGCCTGACGGGCGCGCTCGCTGTCGATCTGGCCGGCATCCTCGGCCGTCTCCGCGAACAGGGAGACGACGTCGTTCTTGATCTCCGCGAACCCGCCGGAGATCGCGAAGTTCTTGACCTCCTCGCCGGTGGTCACGCGCACCTCGCCCGCGGCGAGCTGCACCATGAACGACTGGTGCCCGGGCAGCACGCCCATCTCGCCGTTGAACGCCGGCAGGACGACGAAGTCCGCCGGGGCGGACCACGCCACCTTTTCCGGGGTCACGAAATCGAGCGTCAGACGCTTGTCGGCCATAACTATCCTCTTACTTCATCGTCTCCGCGTTGGCGACGGCCTCTTCGATGCCGCCGCACATGTAGAACGCCTGCTCGGGCAGGGAGTCGTACTTGCCCTCGATGAGCCCCTTGAAGCTCGCGATGGTGTCCTTGAGCTTGACGTATTTGCCCGCGCGGCCGGTGAACTGCTGGGCCACGAAGAAGGGCTGGGACAGGAACTTCTGGATCTTGCGGGCGCGCGAGACGACCAGCTTGTCGTCCTCGGAAAGCTCGTCGATGCCGAGGATGGCGATGATGTCCTGAAGCTCGCGGTAGCGCTGCAGGACCTTCTGCACGCCGCGGGCCACGTCGTAGTGCTCGGCGCCGACGATGTTCGGGTCCAGGATGCGCGAGGTCGACTCGAGCGGGTCGACCGACGGGAAGATGCCGAGCTCGGCGATCTGGCGCGACAAGACGGTCGTCGCGTCCAAGTGGGTGAACGTGTTGGCGACACCGGGGTCGGTGAGGTCGTCGGCGGGGACGTAGACGGCCTGGATCGAAGTGATCGAGCCCTTGTTGGTGGAGGTGATGCGCTCCTGAAGGGCGCCGATCTCGGTGGTCAAGGTCGGCTGGTAGCCGACGGCGGAGGGCATGCGGCCGAGCAGCGCCGAAACCTCGGCGCCGGCCAGCACGTAGCGGAACACGTTGTCGATGAAGAGCAGGACGTCCTGGCCTTCCGCGTCGCGGAAGTACTCGGCCTGGGTGAGCGCGGTGAGGCCGACGCGGGCGCGGGCCCCGGGCGGCTCGTTCATCTGACCGAACACGAGGACGGTCTTGGAGAGCACCGGCGCGCCGTCGGAGAGCTTGGCCTCTTCCATCTCGCGGTACAGGTCGTTGCCTTCGCGCGAGCGCTCGCCGACGCCGCCGAACACGGACACGCCGCCGTGCTCCTTGGCGACGTTGTTGATCAGCTCGAGGATGGTGACGGTCTTGCCGACGCCGGCGCCGCCGAACAGGCCGACCTTGCCGCCTTTCATGTAGGGCGCGAGCAGGTCGACGACCTTGATGCCGGTCTCGAAGATCTCGGGCTTGGTCACGAGCTCGGTGAGCTTGGGCGCCTCGCGGTGGATCGGCAGATGCGTCGGGGACTTGATCGGCTCGAGATTATCCTTGGCCTCGCCGAGCACGTTCATCAGGCGGCCGAGGCAAGCCTTGCCGACGGGCACCGAGATCGGAGCACCCGTGTCCTCGACGGGGGTGCCGCGCGTCAGGCCTTCGGTCGCGGCCATCGCGATGGTGCGCACGATGTTGTCGCCGAGGTGGCTCGCCACTTCGACGGTCAACGTGGCGCCCGTGCCGTTCTCGCCCGGCATCTTGATCTTGAGCGCGTTGTAGTTCGCCGGGAGCTTCCCGGAGGGAAACTCGACGTCGACGACGGGGCCGATGACTTGGACGATTTTGCCGATGTTCATGTTATCGCTCTCTCAGTTGGTCGTGATCGGGCCGAGCCCGATCTTATGGAATCGAACGCCGTAGCGCCGCTGTCCGCCGACGGCTCCCAGCACGCTGCGGACCTCCCCGCGGATCTGCAGGGCGGGGTTCAGGCGCAGGTGCAAGGTCATGCCCTTCTCGAGCTCCGCGTCGGTGCGGAACGTCATCCCGCCCTCGGAGAGGTCGGTGATGGTGGCCCGGCATTTCGCCGCGGCGGGCCCGGCCATGCTGATGTCGAAGGTGGCGCCCACGACGGTGCGCGGGTGGCGTCTCTGCTCGGCTCCGGTCTTCTGCTGGGTCAAAGTAGTCTCCATGAAATTAAGCGGCCAGGGCCTCGGCCCCGCCGACGAGCTCCGCGATCTCCTTGGTGATCATCGCCTGGCGCGTGCGGTTCGCGTCCAGGACGTAGCCTTCGCGCATCTCCTTGGCGTTCTTCGACGCCGAGTCCATCGCGTTCATGCGCGAGGCGAGCTCGGCGGCCTGGGACTCGAGAAGGATGCGGTAAAATTGGGCCTTGATGTGGCGCGGCAGCAGCTCGGCGAGCAGCTCCTGGCGGCCGGGCTCGAAGCCGTAGTCGGGGAGCTGCGAGTCCTCGCCGGCGCCCTCGGGCACCGGGATCGGGAGGATCTCGGCGGTGAGCAGGCGCTGGGTCGCGACGGACTTGAACTCGTTGTAGAGGACGGTGACCTTGGAGACTCCCTTGTTGAGGTAGGCGTCGATGACCGCCTGGCCGGCCAGCTCGGCGTGCGTGAACGTGATCTTCGGGAACACGCCCACGAGCTCGGCGACCGGCTCTATCTCCTGGCCCTTGATGCGGCCCACGACGTCGCGGCCCTTGCGGCCGACGGCGACGCAGAAGACCTTCTTGCCCTTGCGCTGGCGGAACCAGTCGAGGGCGGCGCGGATGACGTTGGCGTTGAAGGCGCCGCACAGGCCCTTGTCGCCGGTGACGAGGACCAGAAGCTCGGCACCTTCGGGACGCTGATCGAAAAAGGGATGGATCTGGACCTCGCGCTTGGCGGCCAGGTCGGAGCGGACCTCGAGCAGGGCGAGCTCGCGGACCATGCGTTCCATCTTCGAGGCGAACGGGCGGGCGGCGAGTATGGCGAGCTGGGACTTGCGCATGCGCGCGGCCGCGACCATCTTCATGGCCTTGGTGATCTGCTCGGTGGACTTGGTCGACTTGATCTTGTTGCGCAGCTCTCTAAGGGAAGCCATTGGTCAGACTCCGGCGGGGACTTTTCGTCCACCGATGTAATCCTGGATCGCGCGCTCGACGGTCCACGACGCGCGGAAGCCGAAGGCCTTCTGCGCTTTCGCGGTGTCGCCGAGCGTCTCGTTCTGGTAGAAGCTGTAGGGGTTCTTGATGTACTCGGGCTGCAGGCTCGTGCCGAGCGTCGAGTTCAGCGCCGCCACGATGCCGTTGAAATCGGTCTTGCGGCCGGTGCAGACGTTGTAGGCCCCGGGCCCGGCCTTCTCGAAGGCGCGGATGTTGGCGTCGACGACATCCTTGACGTAGATGAAGTCGCGGTACTGCTCGCCCATCTCGAAGATGCGCGGGCGCCGGCCGGCCTTCATCTGCAGGGCCAACTGCCAGATCATGCTCGCCGACTTGTTCTTGTGGGCCTCGCGCGGGCCGAAGACGTTGAAGTAACGAAGACCTGCGGTCTTCACTTTGGATGAGTTCCCGACCGTCTCCATGACGCATTTCGAAAAACCATACACGTTCATCGGCCGCAGCTCGGAATCCTCGCGCTGCGGCGCCGGGGCGTCGCCGTAGGTGCCCGCCGAGGAAGCGTACACGACCTTCTTGACCTTGGACCTGGCCGCCCAACCGAGGAGATCACGAAAAGATTCGACGTTGACTCTCATCATGAGCGCCTGATCCATGACGGTCGTGTCCGAGATCGCGGCCTGATGAAAAACGGCGTCGATCTTCCCGACGCGCGGGGACCAATACGAGATGTTCCCGAAGTCGGCGGCGACCACGTCGCCGGGAAAACCACGCAGATTTTCAAATGTCCCCGCGGAGAAATCATCCAGCGCGACGACCTGCCAGCCGCGCGCGGCCAACTCCCAGGAGAGGTTGGAGCCGATGAAGCCGGCGGCGCCCGTCACCAGAGCGCGCGGGCTCACTTGTTCCTCCGCGAGACGATGTCGTGGAGCTCCATGACGGGAGAGAGCACGCAGTCGTTGAGGGCCTTGAGCCGCTTCTTATCGGGGCGGCTGATGCCGGGCATATCGGCGCCCCCGGCGTAGTGATTGACCAAGGTCGCGCACACCTCGTGGTCCCACGCGGTGAGGCCGCCCGCGGCCTTGAAATCCTTCATCAGCTTGTCGGTGTAGCGCTTCATCGCCTTCTTGTCGCGCGCGATGAGGTCCGCGAAGGCGCGCGGCGCGTTCTGGGTCCCGACGTAGGTGAACACGCCGCCGAGCTCCGGCTTCTCGATGGCCTGAAGCGCCTCGATCAGGGAGCCGCTGAGCATGTCCTGCGCGCGCGCCGCCGTCGCCGCGAACAGCGGCGAGGCCAGCAAGGCGGCGGCGAGCAGGAGGCGGAGCATTACTTGAACTGCCCCTTGAATTCCTTGAGCAGGGCCTCGATCTTCGCCTTCAGCGCGTCGTCGATGACCTTCTTGTCGCCGAGCTCCTTCATCGTCGCGGCGTGGCGGGCCTCCGCGTAGGCGAAGAGCTCGCTCTCGTAGCGGCGCACGTCCTTGACCGGGACCTCGTCGACGAAGCCGTTGGTGCCGGCGTAGATCGCGAGGACCTGGCGCTCGACGGACAGCGGCACGTACTGCCCCTGCTTGAGGAGCTCGACGAGGCGCTCTCCGCGCGCGAGCTGCTTCTGCGACGACGCGTCGAGCTCCGAGCCGAACTGCGCGAACGCGGCCAGCGCGTTGTACTGCGCCATGTCCAGGCGCAGGCGTCCGGCCACGCCCTTCATCGCCTTCGTCTGCGCCGCGCCGCCGACGCGCGACACGGACAGGCCGACGTTGACGGCGGGGCGGATGCCGGAGTAGAACAGGTTCGACTCGAGGTAGATCTGCCCGTCGGTGATGGAGATGACGTTGGTCGGGATGAAGGCCGAAACGTCGTTGGCCTGCGTCTCGATGATGGGCAAGGCGGTCAAAGATCCGCCGCCGTTCTCCTTGGACAGCTTGCAGGCGCGCTCGAGCAGGCGGCTGTGCAGGTAGAACACGTCGCCGGGATAGGCTTCGCGGCCCGGGGGGCGGCGCAGCAGCAGCGAGAGCTGGCGATAGGCCGCGGCGTGCTTGGAGAGGTCGTCGTAGATGACGAGGACGGCCTTGCCCGCCCACAGGAATTCCTCGCCGATCGAGCAGCCGGCGTAGGGCGCGATGTAGAGCATCGGGGCCGGCTCGGAGGCGCCGGCGGAGACGACGATCGTGTAGTCCATGGCGCCCGCGTCCTGCAGCTTCTGCACGACGGCGGCGACGGTGGACTGCTTCTGGCCGACGGCCACGTAGATGCAGATCGGACGATTGGGCTGCCCCTTCTGGTTGATGATGGTGTCGATGGCGATCGCGGTCTTGCCGGTCTGACGGTCGCCGATGATCAACTCGCGCTGACCGCGGCCGATCGGGATCATCGCGTCGACGGCCTTGACGCCGGTCTGAAGGGGCTCGACGACGGGGGCGCGCTCCATGACGCCGGGAGCGACGATATCCAGGGGACGGCTCTTGACCGTTTTTATAGCCCCCTTGCCGTCGATCGGGCGGCCGAGCGCGTCCACGACGCGGCCGATCATGGCCTCGCCGACGGGCACCTGGGCGATCTTGCCGGTGCGGCGAACGGGATCGCCTTCCTTGACGAGCGCGTCGGTGCCGAACAGCACGCAGCCGACGTTCTCCTTCTCGAGGTTGAGCACCATGCCCATGACGCCGTTGGGGAACTCGAGGAGCTCTCCCGACATGGCGTTCTCGATGCCGTAGACGCGGGCGATGCCGTCTCCGACCTGCAGCACGGAGCCTTCTTCCTTGAGCTCGGTGGAGCCTGAGAAGCCTTCGATCTGGGTCTTGATGACGGCGGTGATTTCTTCGGGTCGGATGGCCATGTTAGTTGAAGCTCTCCTTCAGCCGGCGCAACTGTCCGCGCAGGCTGGAATCAAGGACCCAGTCGCCGATCTTGACGGTGACGCCGCCGATCAGCTCCGGGTCCTCTTTCACGTCGAGTTCGATCTCTTTTCCGGTGAATTTCTTCAGCTTCGCCGCGAGCTCCCGCTGAGCCTCGGGGGATAGCGGGGCGGCGGTGCGCACGTGCGCCTTCGCGGCACCCCGCTTCTCGGCGGCCAGCTTGGCGAAGTTGGCGGACACCATCACCATCAGCTCGAAGCGCTTCTTGTCCACGAGCAGCTCGAGGAACTTGAGCGTCGTCCCGCCCACCTTCCCGCCGAGGGCGTCGTGGAGCAGCTTCTTCTTGCTCGCGGGAGGCACGCGCGGGTGGCGCAGAGCGGCCATCGCGTCGAGCAGGAGCTTGTGGGCGGCGCCGAGGTCCGCCTGGACCTTCTGCTCCTCGCCCTTGACGGACGCGGCCTGGAAAAGCGCCGCCGCGTAGCGGCCGGCCAGGACGCGGTCGGAGGCCTGCATCTTAGTTGCTCCCCGCCTTCTTCGTCGACTCGAGGTCCTTGAAGAAGCCGTCGAGGACGGTTTTCTGCACGCCCGCGTCGACGGACTTATGCAGGAGCTTTTCGGCGGCGAGCACGGAGAGGCTCGCGACTTCGCGGCGGAGGTCGCCGACGAGCTTGTCCTTCTCGGCGGCGAGCTCGAGCGTCGTCTTCGCCTTGATGGCGGCGGCGTCGGCCGCGGCCTCGGCCGGGAGCCGGGCGCGCAGCGCCTCGCCATCCTTGGTCGCGGCGGCGAGCAGCTCGCGGGACTGGGCCTGGACGCCGGCCATCTGCGCCTCGAGCTCCTTCTGGATGCGCTCGGCTTCCGCGCGCGCCTTCTCGGCGCCCTCGCGGTCGGCCTTCAGGCGCGCTTCGCGCTCGTCGACGGCCTTGAGCAGGGGGCCCCAGGCGAACGTCTTGAGTATGCCCACCAGCAACAGGAAGGTCACGATGGTCCAGACGGTCAGTCCGAGGTCCGGTTTGAGAAGATCGCCCATGTTGTTCTTTCGCTCCTGCGTCGTTTACGGAAAATTTGTGCTCCCGGGCGGGAGGCACGCGCCGCCCGGGAGTCTTTTTGAGGCTTAGTGCGCGCTCGTGGCGGCCGGAGCCGACGACGAGGCGGCGACGGGCACGCCGGCGTTGAGGGCCAGGGCGGCGAGCAGGACGCTGACGAGCGCCAGCAGGCCGAGGCCTTCGATCATGGCGGCCGGGATGATCATCATCGTCTGGAGCGCGCCGGCCGACTCAGGCTGGCGAGCCGCGCCCTCGAGGGCCGCGCTGGCGAGCTTGGAAATGCCGTACGCGCCGCCGATGAGGCAAAGGCCCGCGCCGAGAAACACGCCGAAGTACGAAAGTCCGAGGTAGTCCATTTAAGTCTCCTGATGCGTCATGATCCCGAGCGCCTTAAGGCTTCCGGGGTGCGACCTCCGCTAGTGCGGGTGAACGGCCCCGCCCACGAACAGAGCGGTTAAGAAGGTGAAAATGTAGGCCTGCAAAAACGATACCAGGACGTCCATCGCGTAGATGAAAAGGGCCAGGCCGAGCGATGGGACGATCATGCCGGCGCCGGCGAGCTTGCTCATCTCGGAGAAGATGAAGATCATGCAGATGAACGCCAGCGAGACGACGTGGCCGGCGAGCATGTTCGCGAACAACCGGATGCAAAGCGAGATGCACTTGGCGAACATCCCGAACACCTCGATGACGAACAGCAGCGGCCACAGGACCGCCGGCACGCCGCCGGGCACGATGTGCACGACGTAGGAGCCGAAGCCCTGCTCGCGGATGCCCGCATACTGGATCAGGCCGAAGGTGCAGGTCGCCATGCCCGCCGTGACCCACGGGTTGGCCATCACGCCCTTCATCGACGGCACGAGGCCGAGGAGGTTGCACGTGAGCAGGAAGAAGAACAAGGTCAGGAAATAGGGCAGGTAGTGGCCGGCGTGGTGGCCGAAGATCGGCTCGAGGACCTGGTCACGCACGAACAACGCGAGCGGCTCGAAGAACGAGCGCATGGCGCGCGCCAGGCTCGACTCGGAGCGGGCCGCGAAGGTCAGCGCGACGATCACGACCACGCAGGCGATCCACATCGTGCGGATCAGGGGAGAAAAGCCCAGGTCGATGGGAAGGCCGCCGACGACGGCGACGACATGGCTGGACGTCTTATGATCGACGACGTGGTGCGCGAGTATGCTTTCGAAATTCATTGTATCTTCAGGTGCCTCATCTCCAGCGTCAACAACAGAGCCAGCAGCGCGAACACGTACGATAAAAGCAAAGCTTCGAACGACACCGACTCGCGGCCGTAGCCCCAGACCGCCAGGGCCGCCAAAACTCCCGCGCGCAAAACCATCCCGCCGCCGAAGGCCCACCAAAAAATCTTCATCGGACGTCCGCGCGCCCACAGCAGCCAGGCCACGCTGACCGACGAGGCCGCCCACGCGGCGGCCGTCCCGATCAGGAGGCTCTTGCGCTCCGCCTCCGACGACCAGATCCGCCCCGCCGCGAGCACGCCGAGCGCCGCGACGACGGCGCCTTCAAGGGCGGCCCGAGCCGCCGTTTTTCGGAATGCTGAACGTTCGGATGAGGCGGTAGAGTCCAATCACGATTCCAAAGAGCGCGCCCGCGAGCGTTCCCCACGGGGAGGATTCAAACCGCTTGTCGAGCCAATATCCCAGACCGACGCCGAGCATCGAAAACGACGCGAGCTCCCATCCGACGCTCAACGCCAGAGCCAAGGCGCTATTGCGGCCTTCCTTGGATGGCTCTGGTGGTGTCGGCATCTTCAGCGGCGACGGACCATCATACGAATTGTCGGCGCGACCTGTCAATTTTCGGGAAAAAGGGCTATCCTTGCCGCATGAACGGCCCCGCCCTCGAGCACGGCCCCGCGAGCATCCTGATCGCCGACGACCTGCCCGACCTTCTCCAGGCCCTCAAGGAAACCCTTGAGCGGGAGGGCTTCGTCGTGACCGCCGTCGACAACGGCCAGTCGGCGCTGGAGTCGATCCGGGCCAACCCCCCCGACATCGCCGTCCTCGATCTGAAGATGCCGCGCATGACCGGCTTCCAGGTCTGCGAGGCCCTGCGACAGGATCCCCTGTTGGAAAACCTCCCCGTCATCATCCTCTCGGCCTCGGGCACGCGGGACAGCAAGGTCGCCGGCCTGGATCTGGGCGCGGACGATTTCATCACCAAGCCCGTCGACGTGCGCGAGCTCCTGGCCCGCATCCGCATGATCCTCAAGCGCAGCCGCCAAGGCATCGACGCCAACCCGCTGACGCGCCTGCCCGGCAACCTCGCCATCGAGACGCGCATCGAGCGCGCCGCTGCCGACGGCCGCCCGTTCGCGGTGCTCTACATCGACCTCAACCAGTTCAAGGCCTACAACGACGCCTACGGCTACGACGAGGGCGACCGCGTCCTCAAGGGCACGGCGCGCGTGCTCGTCGACCAGCTGCGCGGGGGGGCCGGCGCGGACTTCGTCGGCCACATCGGCGGGGACGACTTCATCGTGCTCTCCACGCCGGACAAGATGGAGGCGCTCGCCCAGCGCATCTGCGACGCCTTCGACGCGGTCGCGCCTTCCTTCTATAGCGAGGAGGACCGCAAGCGCGGGATGATCGTCGCGCGGGACCGTCAGGGGAACATGAAGGAGTTCCCCCTCCTCTCCGTCTCCATCGGCATCTGCCACAACCGCGACCGCAGGCTCGCGGGCTTCGCCCAGGTGGCGCACCTCGGCGCCGAGCTCAAGAAGGTCGCGAAGGGCAAGCCCGGCTCGGCGTACGTCGTGGACCGCCGCAAAGATTAGCTGTTTCCGGAAACAGCTCCGCGGGAGGGGGCCGGGCGGCGGCAGGGCGGGTCGGCCTCGCCCGGGAAGCAATAGCAGACGGGCGACTTCTCCCCGGCCTTCGCCTCGGTCCTCCCGTCGCGAAAGCGCGTGGACGCGGAGCTCACTGAGAGCGCTCCGCCCGACGGCGCGCGCGCGCCGACCACATCGGCGATCATCTCGATGAACGACGGATGGTCGCCGACCGTCTCGCAGCGGTGCAGGCGCACGCCCGCGGCGCCGGCCGCGGCCTTCGCCTCGACGTCGAGGTCGTAGAGCACCTCGACGTGGTCGGCGACGAAGCCGATCGGGATCAGGACCATGTCGCGCACGCCGCGCGCGGCGTCGGCGGCGATCACTTTGGAGATGTCCGGCTCGAGCCACGCCGAGCGCGGGTCGCCGCTGCGGCTGGTGTAGGCGAGGCGCCACGACTTCAGCCCCAGCTTCGCGGCGACGAGCGAGGCGGTCTCGCGCAGCTCGCCGACATAGATCGACTCCTTGGCCATCGCGCACGGGATGGAGTGGGCGGTGAACACCCATTCCGCGCCGGCGGGGAATTCCTTCTCGCGGACGCGGGCCGCGATCGCGTCGATGAAGGACGGGTGGTCGAACCAGGGACCGACGAACTCGATCTCGGGCGCGCCGGCGCCGAGCTTGGCGCGCGCGGCCTCGACGGCCGAGACGTAGCGCTCCAGGCTCGCCTCGGAGCGGTAAGGGGCCGTGATGAAGCCCGTCGCGCGCCGCACGCCCTCGTCGCGCATCTTCGCCAGCGTCTCCTCGAGGAACGGATGCCAGTTGCGCTGGCCCAGGTGCACGGGCCGGAGGTCGCCCTTCTTCGCCAGGACCCCGCGCAGGGCCTCGGCCTGGCGGCGGGTGATCTCGTTGATCGGCGAGCGGCCGCCGATGTGCCGGTAATGCTCCGCCACGCCGGCCAGGCGCTCCCGCGGTATGCCGCGGCCGCGGGTCACGATCTCGAGGAAGGGCATGATGTCCTCGGGCCCGTCGGGGCCGCCGAAGGAGACGAAGAGGATCGCGTCGGTCATGAGGCGCGGGGAGACGAGGCGAGCCGGTACAGACCGCCGCGCGCGGTCTCGATGTCGCCGGCCCAAGGGCCCAGCGCCTTTTTGAGGGCCGCGAGCCGCCGCGACACGGTGGCCGCCTCGCGTTCGCGCCCGGTGGCCGAGGCGAGCGCGTCGCCGAGCGCGGCGCGGGAGACCCTCTCGCCTTCGCGCTCGAGCAGACGCCACAGGAGGGCGAAGCTGCCCGCGTCGAGCGCGACCTCCTTCCAGCGTCCCCGCGACTTGACGTGGACGCGATGAGCCCGGCGCTCCGCCTTGAGTGCGCCGTCGGCGCTGATCCGCGTCTGGGAGAACAGCGCGCGGTCGCGCAGGGCCGCGAGCTTCAGGGAGAGCTTCGCGTCGGGCCAGGACTTCCCGACGACCTCGTCGGCTCCGCAGGAGACGGCGGCCGAGACGCCGTCGCCGTCGAGCTCGCTGGCGTCGAAGGACACGACGATCGCGACGCCGGGATAAAGCGCGCGCAGGGCGGAGACCGCCTTGCCGGGGACCGCGCCCGCCAGCGCCCGGTCGAGGACGGCGAGCGCTCGCTCCGGCGGCGGCGTGCGCCCGGCGGCGGGCAAGGCGGCGCGCGCCTCGAAAGGCCAGCCTCCGCGCGCGGCCATGAGCTCCAGGCGCGTCAGCCAGGCGCCGTCGCGCGACAGAACGAGCATGGTTCTAGACCGCCTCCCAGGCGGCCGCCAGGCCCTGTCCGACGCCGATGCATAGCGATGAAATACCTCGCTTGGCCTTGCGGCGGCGCATCTCGTGAAGAAGGGTGACGACGATCCGGCAACCCGACGATCCAAGGGGGTGCCCAAGAGCGATGCCGCCGCCATTGATATTTAATTTTTGGCCGTCGATCGAAAGCTCTCGCTGACACGCAAGCGCCTGCGCGGCGAAAGCTTCGTTGATCTCGACGAGATCCACGTCTCCGAGTTTCCAGCCGATACGCGTCGTTAACTTGTTTATCGCCGCCACCGGCCCGATGCCCATGTACGAGGGCTCCACGCCCGCCGACGCGGAGCCCGCCCAGCGCGCGAACGGCGCGAGGCCGAGAGAATCGGCCTTTTTTCGTTCCATAAGAAGAATCGCGGAGGCACCGTCGTTTAATGTCGAGGAGTTCCCCGCGGTGACGGACCCGTCCTTGCGGAAGACCGGCTTGAGCATGGACAATTTATCGAGGGTCGTATCCTCGCGAATGGTCTCGTCCCGCGCGTGGTCGGCGGGCGGCCCCTTCTTCTGCGGCACCGGGATCGGGATTATCTCCTCGGAGAACACGGTGTCGCGGGCCTTGGCGGCGCGGCGATGGCTCTCCAGGGCATAGGCGTCCTGATCGCCGCGAGAAATCTTGTATTTCACCGCCACGTTGTCCGCCGTCTCGCCCATGCCCTCGAGCGGGAACAGCTCGGCGAGGCGCTTGTTCGGGTAGCGCCAGCCGAGCGCGGTGTCGTAGGCGGTGAGGTTGCCGAAGGCGAAGCCGGCCTCGGCCTTGGGCAGGGAGTACGGCGCGCGGCTCATGCTCTCCACGCCGCCGGCGACGTAGACGTCGCCCTCGCCGGCCAGTATGCAGCGCGCGGCGGAGCCGATCGCCTCGAGGCCGGAGGCGCACAGGCGGTTGACCGTGGCGCCCGGCACCGAGAACGGCAGGCCCGCGAGCAAGGCGGCCATGCGCGCGACGTTGCGGTTGTCCTCGCCGGCCTGGTTGGCGCAGCCGAGGTAGACGTCGGCGATCTCCGCGGGGTTGAGCCCGGGCGCCTTCTTCAATAGCGCGGAGATGACATGTCCGGCCAGGTCGTCGGGGCGCACGGACGAAAGCCCCCCTCCGAGGCGGCCGACGGCGGAGCGGACCGCGGCGACGGCGACGACTTCACGAGATCCCATCGAAATCCTCCATCTTCTTGCGCCACTCGTCGCTGACGCGCACGGGACGGTTCAAGGCGTAGTCGAACGACACGGCCACCGATTTCGCCCGAGCGACGAGTCGGCCCGTGGCCTTGTCCTCGAGCTGGTACTCCATCGTGACGCTGGCCCCGCCGATCTCCGAGACGCGGCAGCCGACGAGGATCTTCTCGTGATGCAGGACGGGGCTCTTGTAGTCGATCTCGATGCGGGCGATGATGATCCCGAACTCCGAAATCTTGACGAGGCCGAGGACCTTCTGCAGATAGTCGACGCGCGCGACCTCGAGGAAGCTCAGGTAGTTGGCGTTGTTGACGTGGCCGAGGCCGTCAGTGTCCGAGAAGCGCACGGGGACCTCGCTGACGAGCCGGTAGCCTTCCATCAACGCGCCTCCTGGATGAGCTTGGCGAAGCGGGCGCGGGTCATGACGATCTGCAGCACCGAGCCCTCGCCGATCTTGCGCCCGCGGCTGTGCACCTCGGTGCGCGCGAAGACGCGCGGACCCTTGATCTTGACCAGCTTGGCGAACACGTGCAGGGGCGCGCCGATGCGGGCCGGGCGCAGGTGCTTGACGAGCACGGCGCCGCCGACGGCTTCCTCGTCGTCGGCGAGGTAGGGTGCTAGGAGCATGCGCGCGGCGGTCTCCATGTGGTAAACCATGGCCCAGGTCGCGTACAGCGGGTGGCGCACGAGCCCCTCGAGGTGGGGCTTCATGTGACGCTCGACGCGCGCGGGCAGGTCCACGGTGATGCCGACGCGCAATCCGGGCTTCATTTGACGAGCCCCAGCGCGGCCAGGCGCACCGCGTCGGCCGCCGCGGAGAACGGCATCGCCGACGCGGCGCTGCGGGCGGCCTCTCCCATCGTCTTGAGCTTCGCCCGATCGGCCATCATGACCTCGAGCGCGGCGGCGAGCAGAGGCGGCGCCTTCTTCGGCGAGGGGTAGTGGACGAGGCGTCCCGCGTCGCTCGGCAAGGTGTCGCGCACGCCGTAATGATCGCTGGCAAGCACCGGCAAACCGGCGTTCATGGCTTCGACGACATTTAAGCCATAGCTTTCATGGATAGACGGGGATATGAATAAGCTCCCAAGCTGAAAATAAGCCCGTTTCGCGGCGGCGTCGAGGTAGCCCGGGAAGATCACCTTGACCTGCTTGAGCTTCGCCGCCGCCGCCCGCACCTTGCGCCCGTAGGCCTGCCCCATCATGAACGCCGGCTCCCCGCAGATGAACAGCCGTATATCATTTCCCGCCACTTTGCCGTTCACCTCAAGAAGGCGTAATGCCTCCAGCAGGAGATGAACTCCCTTTTCAGGTGAGATCCGCGACAAAGTCATCAACACCGTGGTGTCGTCGGTTATCTCGTGATACTCGCGCAGCTCGTTGGCCCGGTTCTCGTCGGCGAGCCCCGGCTGCTCGGACCACACGCCCCAGGGCACGACCACGATCCGGCGCGAGAGCTCCTCGTAGCCGACAAGCTCCCCGTAGCAGCGCATCAAGGTGTCCGCCATCGCGCGCGAGGGCACGATCATCCGCTGGGAATGATAGACGGTTTGCCGCTGCTTCTCGAAGACCAGATCGAGCACGTCGGGCAGTATCCAGTCGGCGCCGATGGAGCGCATGCGTTCGTGCAGGCGCGTGAGCCTCTCGGGAGCCACGATGCGGCGCAGGTAGAGCTTGTTGAAGTAGTCCACCACGTCCACGTGCCAGATCGAGAGTATCTGATAGCCGGCCTCGGCGAGGGGCTCGAGCGCCGGGCCCTCGGACACGTCGTTGACGACGATGACGGTGTCCTGCGGCCGGTACTCCTTTCGCCGGGCGAGGATCCAGTCCGTCGTCGCCTCCTCGAAATCGCGGCAGAAGCGCGCGTAATCGAGCTCGCCCAGGTCGACGAGCCCTTCGGGACGCTCGGCCAGGCGGTGGTAGTCGCAGCCGCCGACCGGGGTCTCGGGCCCGGAGCCCAGCACGGTCAAGGACCAGGAGGCGTCGGGCCGCCAGTGGCGCACGAGCTGCAGGCCCACCATCGCGCCGCCGCCCAGGGGGGTACGGTCCATGGGGTAGCCGACATGGCTGGCGACGAAGATGAGCCGTTTCAAGGCCGTTATTATATGATGTTCCGAAGCACTCACTTTTGACGGAGGACACTATTATGAACGCGAAATCCAAGACCATCGTCATCGCCGGCGGCGCCCGCACGGCGATCGGGCACATCTCCCGGTCCCTGGCCGGAATCAAGCCCGAGGATCTCATGGTGGACGCGATCGCCGCGGCCCTGACCAAGTCCGGGCTTAAGAAAGAGAACGTCGACGGCGTCATCGTGGGCTGGGTCGGACAGGCCTTCTCCGCCCCGAACATCGCCCGCGTCGCCGCGCTCAACGCCGGCCTGCCCGAGCGGGTCCAGGCCGTCACCGTGCAGAACAACTGCGTGTCCTCCATCGAGGCGATCGCCTCGGCCGCCCGCTTCATCATGGCCGGGGAAGGCGAGGTGTATCTCGCGGGCGGCGTCGAGGTGATGTCGCGGATGCCGTATTCCATCGACGGTTCACGCGCCTCCAAGCCTCTGCGTTCCCTTACCGTGGTCAAAGAAAAGTGGGCCGAGCTGCTGGCCTCCCCCGACGTGCAGGTCTGCGACGCGATGGAGCAGGGCCTGACCGATCCCGTCAAGCACATCAACATGGCGGCAACTGCGGAAGTCTGCGCCCAGATCTACGGCGTCGGCCGCCTGGAGCAGGACGAGTACGCCCGCGAGAGCTTCCGCCGCACCATCGCGGGCTGGAACGCCGGCTTCTTCGCCTCGAGCGTGGTCCCCGTCATGCGCAACGGCGCGACCGTCCTCGAGAAGGACGAGTACCCGTTCCTGCGCGAGGACCTGATCGGCAAGCCCCAGATGTTCGCCAAGGCCCCGGCCGCGTTCGATAATTCGGCATACACCATGCAGAAGTTCTACGAAGACAACGCGGCGTTTCTTGAGGGCAAAAAATATCAAGAAGGCACGAAGGGCACGGTCACCTTGTTCAACTCCTGCGGCCGCTCCGACGGCGCCGCGGCCGTGGTCGTCACGACCGCCAAGAAGGCGAAGGAGCTGGGCCTCGAGATCCTGGCCGAGCTCAAGGGCTGGGGCTTCGAGGGCAACAACCCCGCGCACATGGGCGTCTCCCCCGCCTTGGCCGCCCCGACGGCCCTCAAGCGCGCCGGGCTCAAGTTCGAGGAGCTCGACCAGATCGAGCTGCACGAGCCTTTCGCCGCGACCGTGCTCTCCATCTTCAAGCTCGGCAAGGACAAGTTCGGCCACGACTGGGAGGCCAAGAACAAGTCCGGCGCGCTCAACCCCCACGGCGGCTCCCTCGCCGTCGGCCATCCGCTGGGCGCCACCGGCGCCCGCCTGATGCTCAATCTCGTGCACGCGCTCAAGAACAACCCGAAGGGAAAGCACGGCATGCTCGCGGCATGCGCGGGCGGCGGCATGGGCGGGGCGATGGTCGTCTCGAAGATCAGCTAGCGCGGCGGGACCTAAGGCGAGCCGAAGGACTGCTGACAGGAGGGCTTCATCTCCTCGAAGTACCGGTTGCCGGCGCTGGCGCCGCCGCCGCGCTTCTCGGCCACCCACGCCATCAGCGGGTCCGCTTCCATCAGGAAATAGTGCTTGATCGGCGGCTGGCCTTTGGGCCGCATGATCACGATGTTCAGGGAGAACTCGCACATCAGCTGCTCCTCGGTGCAGTTTCCCTTCAGCTCGAGATATTCCTCTTCCTCCGTCGTGATCTCCGCGTTGCCCATGATCATCTTCATGACGCGCATCCCCTCGGGCCCCTCGTAGATCTTGGTCTGGCAGGCCGCCGGATAGCGAAAGGGCCCCTTCTTCTTGCCCTTGTGGATCTTGACGACCGCGTCGATCTCCAGCTGCTTGGCGCGCGCCTTGTCGCGCAGCTTCTTGGGCAAGGCCGCCGTGTCGAGCTTCATGAAGCCCGAGACCAAGGTCGGGTTGGCCTCGTCCAGGGGCGTCTTGAGCATGTACTCGACGATCTTGACGCGGGTCGCCTCGTCGGGGCCGTCATCGGCGGCGAACACGGGTCCCGAGAGCAGGAGAAACAAACCGAGGGCCAGCATGCGCATAGTGTAGCCTACGTTTCTCTTATCCGCGAGGGTGATGTTTCGCGTGCGCGGCCTTGAGCGCCGAGGCATCGAGGTGTGTGTAGATCTGGGTGGTGGCGAGGTCGGCGTGGCCGAGCATCTCCTGCACGGACCGCAGGTCCGCGCCGCCTTGGAGCAGATGCGTCGCGAAGGTGTGGCGCAGAAGATGCGGATGCAGCTTTTGTTTTATGCCCGCCCTGACGCCCAGCTCTTTTAGCCGGCGCCAGAACTGGATTCTCGACAATCTCTTGCCGGTCCTTCCCAGGAACAGCTCCGCGGCGGGGTTCTTGAAACGCCGTTCCCTCTCGGCGATATAGACCCTGATCGCCGCCAGCGCGCGGGCGTGCACCGGGACCATCCTTTCCTTATTTCCCTTGCCCAGGACGCGGACCCAGCCGTCCTGCAGGTTGGCCGCCTCGGTCTTCAAGGACACGAGCTCGGACACGCGCAGGCCCGAGGCGTAGAGCAGCTCGAGCATGGCCCGGTCGCGGACGTCCTCGTACTCCGCCGTGTTCGGCGCGGCGAGCAGGCGGGCGGCCTCGTCCTTGGTCAGATGCTTGGGCAGGCGCGCGGGGATGCGCGGCGTGCGCAAGGTCTCGGCCGGGCTCTCCGGCAGGCCCTCCTCGAGCATCTCGAAGCCGAAGTAGGACTTCAAGGACTCGACCTTGCGGAACAGCGAGGCGGGCTTGAGCCCCTTCTCGCGCTGGGCCCACAGGAAATCGTCGAGGTCCGAGCGGCTCGCCTTAGCGGCCGCGATCTTTTTTTCCGCGGCCCAGGCGTAGAAAGCGCCGATGTCGCAGCGGTACGCGGACACCGTGCGCGGCGAGAGCCCCCGCTCCAGGCTCAGGTAGCGGCAGTACTCCTCGAGCCGCGCGGCCGCGTCCTTGTCCTTCTCGCTCACCGGGCTATTCTAACTGTTTCCGGAAACAGTCCTTGAAATAGAAAAGGCGCCGGCCCCGCGAGGGACCGGCGCCTTTCTTCGGTTCGTTTAAGCTTTCGACTTGCCGGCGGTCTTGGGCTCGGGCTTCGCCGGCGCTTCCGCCTCGGCCTCGGGCTTGGCCTCGACGGGGGCGACGAGATACTTGTCGCGCAGCGCCTTCTCGAGCTTCTCGCCGACGGCCGTGTGGTGCTTGAGATACGCCTTCGCGTTTTCTCGGCCTTGGCCCAGACGTTCTCCATCATAGATGTACCACGAGCCGGACTTCTCCACGATCGCGGCCTCGACGCCGAGGTCCACGAGGCAGCCCTCGCGGGACACGCCGAAGCCGTGGATCATCTCGAACTCCGCCGTGCGGTAGGGCGCGGCGACCTTGTTCTTGACGACCTTGACCCGGGCGCGCGCGCCGACGACGACGTCGCCTTCCTTGATGTTCTCGATGCGGCGGATCTCGAGGCGCATCGTGGAGTAGAACTTCAGCGCCAGGCCGCCGGTCGTCGTCTCGGGGTTGCCGAACATGACGCCGATCTTGTTGCGGATCTGGTTGATGAAGATGAGGGTCGTCTTGCTCTGGGCCACGACGGCGGTGAGCTTGCGCAGGGCTTGGCTCATCAGACGGGCCTGAAGACCCATATGGCTGTCGCCCATCTCGCCTTCGATCTCGGCCTTGGGCACGAGGGCCGCGACGGAGTCGATGACGATGACGTCGAGCGCGGAGGAGCGCACGAGCTTCTCGGTGATCTCCAGGGCCTCTTCGCCGCAGTCGGGCTGGGCGATGAGCAGTCCGTCGATATCGACGCCGAGCGCCTTGGCGTACGCCGGGTCCATGGCGTGCTCCGCGTCGATGTAGGCGGCCGCGCCTCCGAGGCGCTGCGCCTGGGCCACGGCCATCAGGGCCAAGGTGGTCTTGCCCGAGGACTCGGGCCCGTAGATCTCGATGATGCGTCCGCGCGGGAAGCCGCCCACGCCGAGCGCCAAGTCGAGGGACAATACTCCGGTGGAGATCGCGTCGATCTTGATCTTGGCCGCGCGGTCTCCCAGCATCATCACCGCTTCCTTGCCGTAAGCCTTTTCGATCTGAGCCATCGCCAGCTCCAGCGCCTTCGACTTACCCGTGTCCTTGTTATCCATTGAGTGATTTCTCCCTCCTCGAGTCCCCCTTCACTTTGGGGGCCCAAGGAAATTAGTATAGCAGAAGTCTTGTTCGAACACAAGTTCGATTTTTGTTCGATTGCTGTTCGAAGATGTTCGATAGCCTCTCCTACCATACGATCGACCCCCCCAAAAAGTTCCCTACAATATCGGGCATGAAGCGTCTTTTCCCGCTCGCCTGCGCCTTGCTCGCCGCCTGCCGCGGCGGCGCCCCGGTCCCGGCCGCTCCCTCCGTTTCCGGCCCTGCCGTCGAGGTGCGCCGCTCCTTCGCCTGCCCGCTGCCCCCGAGCCGGGGCCTCATCACGATCGCGCGCGACGGCAAGGCCGAGCGCGTGATCTTCGACGGGCTCGAGTTCGAGCTCGGCCAGACCCGGACCACGCGCGAGACGATGACGCTCGCGCCGAAGGACGCCGCCGCGATGTTCCGCCTCGTCGCGGACTCGGATTGGCGGAGCATGCCGGAGAACGCCGACGAATACGCCCTGCAGGGGCGGCCCTCGTGCGCGGACTGCTGCTCAGGCGCGCTGTATCTGAAGACGGCCGAGGGCGGACGCAGCCTGAACTACTTCGGGGACCGCGTCCCCGAGAGGCTCGAAGCGCTGCTCAAGGGCATCGACGACATCCTGGGGCGCGGGACATGGGAGCGCGTCGTCCACCCCTGGGAGCCCCAGCGCGAGCCCTAATCGGTGCGCTGGTAGAGGTGCTTCTCGAGGATCTGGATCGACGTGCGCCGCTCGACGCCGCGCACGCCGTCCTTGAAGGTGGGCACCTCGACGGGGAACACGCGCATGACGGTGCGGCCGTCGGCCCACCAGAACCGGGCGTCGGTGCGCTCGCCCTCGCCGTAGGTCAAGGACAGGTCGCGGGCCAGCTCTTCGGACGTCTTCTCACCGGAGCGCTTGGCATTATAGATCACCTGGATATCCACGAGACGCCCTCGCTTAAAACCGAGCACCAAGGTCTGCGTCCAGTTCGGGAAGCTCTTCGCGTAGGCGCGCTCGACGCGGTAGCGCGTCACGCGCCCGCGCGGCTCGATGTGCGAGGGCCAGTCCTGCGCGGGCGGGTAGATGCGCTGCACGTCTTCGAAGCTGTCGCCGAGCTGGAGCTCGGCGAGATAGCGCTGAACGGGGGGCGGATCCTCGTAGCCGTCGTCGGCGTACGCCGCAACGGCGAGGAGCGCGGCCGCCAGCAGGGCGCGCACGCTCAACGCGCCGCGCGCGCTTTGCGGCGCGGGGCGGCCTTGGCGTAGTACTGCGGGCCGGCGTAGTGGTTGAAGGTCACCTTGGCGACCTTGGTGATGAAGTCCTTGGCCTGGGAGTAGGAGCGGTTCTGGCCGGTGAGCACGGTCACCGCGTAATCCCCGTTGGGCGTCATGAAGATCGCGGAGTCGTGGCAGGCCTGGCGCAGCAGCCCGGTCTTGTGCGCGATGTCCCAGCCCCGGGGCATGCCCTTGGCCAAGCGCGAGGCGACGGCCTTGGGCTTCTTGAGGATCTCGAGCATGACCTCGCTCGAGACCTTGTCGACGGCCTGGCCGTGGTAGATCTTGTCCATCAAGGAGGCCATCTCGCGCGCGGTCGTGTAGTTCTCGTGCATCACGCGCCCGCCCTTGATGCTCATGCCTTCCTCATAGATGCCGGTGTACAGGAGGCCCATGCGCGGGAACTGCTGCTGCACGTAGCCGATGCCGAGGTGGTCGAGCACCATCTTCGTCGCGGTGTTGTCCGACTCGTTGATCATGTGGACGAGCAGCTGGCGCACGGTGAGCTTGGTGCCGTCGGGGCGCCACTTCAGCGAGCCCGAGCCGCCGACGCGGTTGCGGCGCGTGATCGCGATGCGCTCATCGAGGGCCAGGCGGCCGTCCCGGATTTTATAGAAGGCGGCGATCATCACGGGGACCTTGATCAGGCTCGCCGACGGAAACAGGTCGTCGGCGTGATGCGTCCACGTGCGCCCGCTCTTCATGTCCTTGAGATAGATCGCGACGCGTCCGGGATAGCGCTCCGCCATCTTGGCGAGCGAGCCCGTCATCTTCTCCCACTCGACGTCGCGCGGATGAGGGGACATCGACGGGGCCGGCGCGGGGCCGATCGACGTCCTATCGCGCGGGGCGATCGTGGGCGGCGGCGGCAGGACCGGCGGCGCGAGGGCGGCGGGAGCGGCTATCTCGAGGTCCGTCTCCTGGTCCTCCTCGGGGCGGCCGCTTTCCTCCCGCCAATCGAGGCGGTAGCCCAGGCCGTAGGACAACCCGATGACTGCGAGCGCCGAAACGAGGAGGAGATCCGTGCCTTGCGCGCGCAGGGTCTCCCAATTGATGCGGCGGTTGACGGGAATCTTGGTCATGGAACTGTCGTCTCAGGATAGCAGGCGGGAAGCGCCTTCGCCAGTCGCTTTTCGCTTGAAGACCATGTTGTCGAAGTCGTTGCTCGAGTCCTGAATGGTCCGGTAGCGCTCGCGCAGCCCGGCGAGATGCGCCTCCACGCCGGCGTACTCGAGGGACTGCAGGCTCCCGTCATCGCGGATGGCGAAAGGCTCGTAGCCCAGCTCGCGCAGCAAGGCCAGGGAGTTCCGGTCCGATTCGATCGGCGGCGCGAACACCTCGAGCACGAGCACCGGCGCCCGCTCCCGCAGCAGGCTCGCCGCGCCCTTGAGCACCTCGTCCTCGACGCCCTCGACGTCGAGCTTGATGATGTCGGGGTGCGCCCCGCAGGCGCGGCAGTAATCGTCGAGGCTCGTCGCCTCCGCCGAGACGCGCTCGGTCTTTCGCGGCTGCCAGCCGGCCCGGATCGAGGAGGTGCCGATGAACGGCAGCGGGGCCACATAAAACTCGACGGCGCCCGAGGTCCCGCTCACCGCCTTGTGGACGACATGCACATTGCTCTTCCCGGCGAGGTTGCCGCGCAGGATCGAGATCAAGGTCGGGTTCGGCTCGAAGGTGTGCACGGCGCCTTTCGGGCCGACGAGCGCGGCGGCGAGCAGGCTGTAGTAGCCCAGGCAGGCCCCGATGTCGAAGAAGGTCATCCCTTCTTTCAGCTCGCGCAGGAGGAACTTGTTCAGGCGGACCTCGGCGTCGGCGTCGACGGTCGCGCCGTACAGATAGACCTCGCCGTAGCCCGACGGGACGATGACGGTCATGTCCGAACCGAAGAAGGTCTCCGCCTTCTTACGGGAGGACTTGCCCAGCGCGAACAGAGCGTTGAGCGCCCGAGAGGCGGCCGAGTTCCAGGCGGTGGCGAACGGATGACGCAGCAGGCGTTCGAGCCTGGGCATCCTCCGCAGCGCCACGAGCCGGTCCAGCTCCTTGAGGAGCGCGGCCCGCTGGTCCGGCGATGTCACTGAGCCTTGACGGCCGGGTTCTTCGAGAACGAGAGCTTGTCGTTCGCCGTGTCCACGTCGACGTAGATGGTGTCGCCGCGCTCGAACTTCTTGAGCAGGATGTCCTCGGACAGCGGATCCTCGACCGAGCGCTGGATCGTGCGCGCCAGCGGCCGGGCCCCGTAGTTCACGTCGAAGCCGTTCTTGATGAGGAACTTGTCGGTCTCGGGCGTGAAATCGATCTTGAAGCCCTGGGCCTCGATCTTCGCGCGGACCTTGGCGAGCATCATCACGAGGATCTGGGTCATCTCCTTCTCGTTGAGCGGGTGGAAGACGATGATGTCGTTGAGGCGGTTGATGAACTCGGGCGAGAAGACGCGCTTGACCTCGTCCATCACCGTTTCTTTCATCTTTTTGTAGTCGCGGACTTCCTGGTCGGCGGTGTCGGCGGCGGCGAAGCCGAGGGACTTGCCCTTGGAGATCAGGCGCGCGCCGACGTTCGAGGTCATCAAGACCACGACGTTCTTGAACGAGACCTTGTGACCGAGGTTGTCGTTCAACACGCCGTCGTCCATGACCTGGAGCAGGATGTTGAAGATGTCGGGGTGGGCCTTTTCGATCTCGTCGAGAAGAACAACGGAATAGGGTTTCCGTCGGACGGCCTCGGTCAATTGACCGCCCTCTTCGTAACCGACATAACCGGGGGGCGCTCCGATGAGCCGGGAAACGGCGAATTTTTCCATGTACTCGGACATGTCGATCCGGATCATGGAGTCTTCGTTCCCGAACATGAATTCCGCCAAAGCTCTGGCGAGTTCCGTTTTACCTACGCCCGTCGGTCCGAGGAACATGAACGAGCCGATCGGCTTCTTGACGTCCTTGAGGCCGGCGCGGCTGCGGCGGATGGCCTGCGACAAGGTCTTGATCGCCTCTTCCTGGCCGATGACGCGCTTGTGGAGGTTGTCCTCCATGTGCACGAGCTTCTCGGTCTCGGTCTCGGTGAGCGCGGTGACGGGCACGCCGGTCCACTTGGACACGACGGCGGCGATGTCCTCGCCCGTGATGGTGGGCGTGCTCTGGTCGCGCTTCTCGCGCCACTTCTTCTTGTTCTCCTCGAGGGCCTTGCGCAGCTCCTTCTCCTTGTCGCGCAGGCGGGCGGCCTTCTCGTACTCCTGGCCGGAGATGGACGAGGACTTCTCCTTGACCACCTTCTCGATCTCGACTTCCTTGTCCTTGAACTCGGGCGGCGTCGCCGAGGACTGCAGGCGCGCGCGGGAGCCGGCCTCGTCGATGAGGTCGATGGCCTTGTCCGGCAGGAAGCGCTCGGAGATATAACGGTCGGAGAGCTCGGCGGCGGCGCGCAGCGCGCTGTCGTCGTACTTGATCTTGTGGTGCGCCTCGTACTTATCCTTGAGGCCCTGGAGGATGGTGAACGTCTCCTCGACGGAGGGCGGGTCGACGATGATCGGCTGGAAGCGGCGCTCGAGGGCGGCGTCGCGCTCGATATATTTACGATATTCATCCAAGGTCGTCGCGCCGATCGTCTGCAGCTCGCCGCGCGACAAGGCCGGCTTGATCATGTTGGACGCGTCGATGGCGCCCTCGGCCGCGCCGGCGCCGATGACGGTATGGAGCTCGTCGATGAAAAGCACAACGGCGCCTTTTGAACGCCGGATTTCCTCGATGATATTCTTAAGCCGCTGCTCGAATTCACCGCGATACTTGGTGCCCGCGACGACCAGGGCCAAGTCGAGCGTCAACAGCCGCTTATTCAGCAGGATCTCCGGCACGTCGGCCGTCGAGATCTTCGTCGCGAGACCCTCGACGATGGCGGTCTTACCCACGCCCGGGTCTCCGATCAGAACCGGATTATTCTTCGTACGGCGCGCCAAGATCTGGATCATCCTTTCAATTTCATCGTCGCGGCCGATCACGGGGTCGAGCTTGCCCTCGCGCGCCATCGCCGTGAGATCACGGCCGAATTCATCTAAAGTCGGGGTCTTGGACTTGGTGCGCGTCGGCGAGCCGGAGCCCTGCTGGGCGCCGCCCGCTGCGCCGGCCTGCTGCGACTGTCCTTCGCCCAAGAGATTCAGCACTTCCTCACGGACCACATCGAGCCTCAAGCCGAGGTTTTCAAGCACGCGCGCGGCCACGCCTTCTTCCTCGCGGATGAGGCCGAGCAGGAGATGCTCGGTGCCCACGTAGGAGTGACCCATGTGCTGGGCTTCTTCGACGGCATATTCAAGAACCTTCTTGGCGCGCGGGGTGAAGGGGATCTCGCCGAGGAGCATGACGTTGTCGCCCGTGCCGACGATCTTCTCGATCTCGGAGCGCACCCGGCGCAGATCCACGCCGAGATTGGCGAGGACCTGGGCGGCGACGCCTTCACCAAGAGCGATCAAGCCGAGCAGGATGTGCTCGGTGCCGACGTAATCGTGATTGAGGCGCTTGGCCTCTTCCTGAGCGATCAAGATGACGCGCTGGGCCCGCTCCGTGAATCGGTTCGACATAAGAATTCTCCTGGGATCGCCCTTCGGCTTCCCTATATTACGCGCTTCCCGTCGGGGCCATTCTACATATTTTGAGAGGTCAAGGTCTTTACCGACTTTTTAGCGACGTGTAATGACTTTTTGACGCGGGACGGCTACACTCAAGGAGTCTTCGGGGGTGCCATGAAAAGCCTCGTCATCGCCGTCGTCGTGCTCTCCGCCCTGCCGGCCGCGGCCGAGCGCCGGGCCAATAAGCCCTTTTCAACGGCCAATGGCCGCACGGTGGTGGGCGCTCCCGCCCCGCGGGTCATCACGGTCAACACCCCCGGCGGCGGCGCCGCGGCGAACGCCCCCGCGGCGGCGCGGGCGCCGGCGGTGACGAATTCCATGATCTACGGCGCCCCCAGCGACGGAGGCCGGGCGTTCATCGGGGGCGGCCGCCAGGCGGTGTCCCGGAACCCGGGCCGCGCGGTGCGCCGCGGCGGCGCGACTTTTAGGACCCACGGGGGCCGCAGCGTCGGCGCCGACCCCGGCGACGACGGCGGGACGGCCACGACGAGCGCCGAGGAGGCCCCTCCGCACTTCAGCAAGCCCGGCGCCTTGATCCGCACCACCGGCCAGCAGCCCGTCTACGAGAAGACGGAGTCCCGGACCCACACCGTCGACGCCGGAGAGATCGTGTTGAACAACCGCAAGACCGTGCACATGTTGCGCTCGCCCGGCGTCCATCAGGGCCCCAAGGACACCCCTCCGCCGCCGAACCCGGGCACCTCCGGCGGCGGCTACGCCGGCGGCGCGGCGGCCAACGCGCCCGCTCCGACGACCGTCAAGGACAACAACGGCAGCGGCAACAACGGCCGCGACATCCCGGGCGACGACGACGACCAGCGCGGCGGCGACAAGGCCATGACGACGAGCTTCTACGACGCGTTCTGAATCCGCTATGATGCCCGCATGCGGCTCATCCCGCCCGCGGGCATCAATCTTTTCCAGCTCATCTACGTCCTGATCCGCGAGTACCGCGAGCGGACCGGCCTCGAGCCGCTGAACCTGTCCCTGGGCAACCCCGACGGGGTCCCCCCCGCCGCCATCCGCGCGCTCAAGGCCAAGTACGCGTCGGACCCCGGCTACGACTTCCACACCTACGCCGAGGACAAGAACTTGAACCGCTTCGCCGAGGGCATGGTCGCCCTTCACGGCGGCATCGCGGTCGAGAAATACCCCGGCCTGCGCGCCTTGCCCATCGCCGGCATCAAGACCGCGAGCGCGCTGATCCCGCTCGCCTGCGCTTTGCACCTTCCCGACCGGTCCCGGCGCGACGCGTTCCGCGTCGCCTCGAACCTCCCCGCCTACGATGTGATCGGCACCTGGAGCGCCTCCTACCTGGGCGCGCGGCGCACGGTGTGGCCGCTGGCGGCCGCCGACAACATGCGCCTGAGCGTGGCACGGCTCAAGGACGCCCTTAAAAAAGACGGCTCGGACCGAGCCGACCTCGTCTTCGTCATACGCCCGGGCAACCCCGCGGCCGTCGGCGCCTCAGAGGTCGACTGGGGTGAGCTCATCGCCCTGTGCATCGAGAAAAAGATGCGCCTGGTCAACGACGGGGCCTACGCCGGCCTCGCCGCCGCCGGCACCCACTCCACCTTGGCCTCCGTCGCCAAGGACTTCCCCGAGTTCGAGTGGCTCGAGCTTTACTCGGTGAGCAAGTCCTACAACGACCCGGGCGCGCGCCTGGGCGCCCTCGTCGGCTCGAAGGATTTCGTCGAGGACTTCACCCTGGTCAAGGGCAACACCGACTCCGGCCCGGTCCCCGGCGTGATGGCGGCCTACGGCGAATTTTTCAGCGACGCCGTCGCGGCGCGCGGCGCCCTCGACGAGATCCGAGGACTCTATGAAAGGCGCCTGGCCTACCTGATCCCGGCGCTGAAGAACGCGGGCCTGCGCCCGGCCTGCGCCACGGAGGCCGGCTTCTTCACCTTGTGGAAGACCCCGCGCGAGGCCTTCGGCCAGAAGCTGCCGGACGAGAACCGCCACGAGGCCTTCAATCGCGCCGTCATCACCGAGACCGGCATCGTCGGCGTGCACTTCTCGGCGCCCGGCGACGCCGGGCCCGAGCCGCTGATCCGCTACGCCGTGTGCGCCGACGTGCTCGACCCGAAGTTCCGCGAGCGCCTCGAGGCGGGGCTCGCCAAGATCAAGCCGGTCTACTGAACCGTCCCCCTTACCGCCAGCGCTGCGGTAAGAGGGATGATTATCCGGCCCGTCCGTGGATCAGCGCGTGAGCCGCTCCCTCGTCGGCTCGACCATCGCCACCGGCCGCAGCACCCGCGTCCCCGACCGCGCCCCGTACCCCGCCGCGAGGCAGGCGCAGGCGAGCATCACGAAGGCCAGCGCCCCCGCGATCCCCATATTGCCCGCCTCCGTCGCCCGCTCGAGGACGTCCATGATCCCGAACGCTCCGGGAACGCCCTGCGCCGTGCCCACCGCGCGCGGCACGATGCCCAGAGCCCCCGGCCCCGACGGGAACGCGAACGCGAGCACCGTGGTCGCGGTCGCCCACGACGCCAGCCCGTGGATCACGCTCTCGCTGACCCGCGCGATATCGGTCAGCCGTCCGGCGACCCAGCCCCCCGCGTAGAAAGATGCGAACGACGAGGCCACCATCCACAGGACCTTGCCCGTCGTCATCGTGCTGATCAGCGGCTGCCCCGCCCTCGCCGTTTCGCTCAGCCCCAGCCCGGCCCCGAGCGCCGTCAAGAACACAAGGCCCGACAGGCACGTGATCGTGCCCGCGAAGACGGCCCCCCAGGAGATCCTGCGGTAGCCGCCCGCGTAATATGACGGATAATCAAGCTCCTTGATCATAAGCCCTCCCTTTTAAGGGAAGGATAGCGCGGACCCGGAGAGGGAGGACAGAACGAGAGGGTCAACCTTGTGTGAAGGTTACTGCGCGGAGACGGCGAGGGCGGCGTCGCGGCGCAGGCGCGCGCGGCGGGCCTTGTGCGCCGCGGCGACCTTCGCCTCGCGCGAGGCGGTCAAGGCGCGCTCGGCCTCGGCCCGGCGCACGGAAGGGCTCGCGAACCAGCCTTGCTCCGGAGCGACGGACGAGGGCTCGGCGACGGCGTCGCGCATATCCTCGGGAGGCGGCGCGGCGCGGCGGGCCAAAGCTCCCACCGTCAACGCCAACGTCACGGCTCCGGCGAACGTCCAGGCGCGCGCGCTCATGACCTAAAGGATACCCCGCGCCCCGCGGCGCCAAAAGGGTCTTTGGTCCCAGAGGGGCCGGGCCCTCGTCGCCCAATTCCGGAGATTAAAGTCTGGCAATTGTGTTGCTACACATCGGTTACAGGCCGTTTACGAGGAACACACATATGAGAAAGCTATGGGCCGCCTTCGCCGTCGTGATCGTCGGATCCTTCGCCGTCCTGGGCTGGGTCGGCGTGGAGATGAACCACCACAAACCGCCGATCCCCCTCACGGTCGTCGACGAAAACGGCGCGCCCCTGTTCCCCGAAGGAGCCATCGGAGACGGCCAGAAGGTGTGGCGCGCGCTCGGCGGCATGCAGGTCGGCTCGGTGTGGGGTCACGGCGCCTACGTCGCGCCCGACTGGACGGCCGACTGGCTGCACCGCGAGATTACCGTGGTACTCGACGGCTGGGCCAAGGCGGAGAAGGCCGAATCCTACGCGGCTCTGGAGACGGAGCGCCAGGCGGCCCTGCGCCAGCGCGCGGAGACCATGTTCCGCACCAGCCGCTACGACGCGGCGACCGGTCGCCTGACGGTGTCCGCGGAACGCGCGGCGGCGTTTCGTTCCAATCTTGAGCACTACAGCGACGTGTTCACCAACGGGCGCAAGGCTTACGCGATGCCCAAGGGGGCCGTGAGCGACCCCGACAAGGCCTTGAAGCTGTCCGCGTTCTTCTTCTGGACCTCCTGGGCCGCGTCGACGAACCGGCCGGACAGCAATTACACGTACACGAACAACTGGCCGCACGAGCCCTTGATCGGCAACCGCCCCACGGCCGCGGCGCTATTCTGGACCGGCATCAGCATCATCATGCTCCTCGGCGGCATCAGCGCGATGGTCTGGTACTACGCGGGCGCCGGCGGCGAGCACGCCAAGAAGGACGTGCCCGCCCGCGACCCGCTGCTCGGCCTCAAGCTGACGGCGTCGCAGAAGATGACCATCCCCTACTTCATCACCGTCGCCGGCCTCATACTGGCCCAGCTCGGCGTCGGCATCGTCACCGCCCATTACGGCGTCGAGGGCGACGGCTTCTTCGGGGTGCCGCTCGACCGCTGGCTTCCTTATGTCGTGACCCGCACCTGGCACATCCAGCTCGGGCTGTTCTGGATCGCGACGAGCTGGCTCGCCGCGGGCTTGTTCATCGCGCCGATCATACTCGGCCGCGAGCCCAAGGGCCAGGCCCTGGGCGTGGGCGTGCTGCTCGGGGCGCTCGTCGTCATCGTCGTGGGCTCGCTCGCCGGCGAGTGGATGAGCGTGTTCCACAAGTTCTCCGGGACCAACTGGTTCTGGTGGGGCCATCAGGGCTACGAGTACGTCGAGCTCGGGCGCGTCTGGCAGATCGGCCTGTTCGCCGGCCTGCTGATCTGGCTCGCACTCGTCGGGCGCTGCGTGATCCCCGCGATGATCGAGGCCAAGCCCGGTACGTCGAAGCTGCTCGGCCTGTTCCTCGTCTCCGCGGTCGCCATCGCGGGCTTCTACGGCGCGGGCCTGTCCTGGGGCCAGCACACGCACCTGACCATGGTCGAGTACTGGCGCTGGTGGGTCGTGCACCTCTGGGTCGAAGGCTTCTTTGAAGTGTTTGCGACCACTGCACTGGCTTTCATCTTTGCCACGCTCGGCCTTGTATCGGCGCGCATGGCAACCACGGCCAGCCTGGCATCGGCGTCGCTGTTCATGCTGGGCGGCATTCCGGGCACCTTCCACCACATGTACTTCGCAGGCACCACCACACCCGTGATGGCCATCGGCGCCAGTTTCAGCGCGCTGGAAGTCGTGCCACTGATCGTGTTGGGCCACGAGGCCTGGGAGAACTGGCGCCTGCGCGAGCGCGCACCCTGGATGGAGAACCTGAAGTGGCCGCTGATGTGCTTTGTGGCCGTGGCGTTCTGGAACATGCTGGGCGCAGGTGTCTTCGGCTTCATGATCAACCCGCCGATATCGCTGTACTACGTGCAGGGCCTGAACACCACGCCCGTGCATGCCCACGCCGCGCTGTTCGGGGTCTATGGATTCCTCGCGCTCGGCTTCACGCTGCTGGTGCTGCGCTACCTGCGTCCGGGCATGGCGTTCAATGCGCCGCTGATGAAGACCGCCTTCTGGGGACTCAACGCAGGTCTCGTGCTGATGATCTTCACCAGCCTGCTGCCCATCGGCATCATCCAGTTCCACGCGAGCGTGACCCAGGGTCTCTGGTATGCGCGCAGCGAGGAGTTCATGCAGCAACCAATCCTGCAGAACCTGCGCTGGATCCGCACCTTCGGTGATGTGGTGTTCATCGTCGGCGCCATCGCGATGGCCGCCCAGGTCGTGCTAGGCCTCATGGGCCGGTCGGCTGCGAGGCCGCTTGCGCCAAGGTGGGCCGACAGCACGAACATGGCCGACGCGAAGGCATGAGGCCGCGCAATATACGGAGCGACGTCAATTGATGGCAAATGACCTGTGCACCGAGGAGGAAGTCTCCCGCCTGGTGCACGACTTCTACGCACAGGTGCGCAAGGACGAGGTTCTCGGTCCCATCTTCGATGCCCACATCGACGACTGGGACCGGCACCTGGCCCGGCTGGTGGACTTCTGGTCTGCCATCCTGCGCCGCACCGGGCGCTTCACCGGCGCTCCCATGCCCAAACACGCCGCGTTGCCCGGATTGACCGCCGAACTGTTCCAGCGATGGCTGGCGCTGTTTCGCAAAGTCGCCGCGACCCAGGCCAATCAGGCCATGGCTGCCCATGCCTGCGCCATGGCAGAGCGCATTGCGCAAAGCCTTTGGCTGGGCTGGCAGATGGCGCACGACGGAGACAGGCCCCACGCGCCGATAGCTGCACCTCTCTAACTACTTGACGAGTCGACTTTCCCCTACGAGTTGCTGGAGACGCCGTTCCGATACTGCTGAGACTGTGTCATCGCTTCGGATGACGCAGCGCAGGGCCCCAGGCCTTGCCCCGCAAAAATCATTCGAGGAACTACATGTCAGACAGCAACCCAACCAATAAAGATCCCATCAGCGGCGCACCCGGCTCCCATCCACTGGGCACCGGTGCCGGCGCCACAGGCGGCGCTGTCGCCGGTGCAGCCATCGGCTCGGTGGTCGGCCCCGTCGGAACCGTTGCCGGTGCGATCGTCGGCGCAATCGCCGGCGGACTCGCAGGCAAGGAAGTCGCGGAGAACGTGAATCCGACCGTGGGCGGCGCGCCCAGCGAACACAAGGTCGGCACTGGCGTGGGTGCAACGGGCGGCGTGCTGACTGGCGCAGCCGTCGGCGGCGCAATGGGCGGCCCGATCGGTGCCGTTGCAGGCGCAGCCATCGGCGCAGCAGCCGGCGGCTCTGCAGGTCGCGGCGCTGCGGAAGTGGTCAATCCCAAGGCGGACGACGATCTGGGTGACCACAACCTCGCTTCGGGTACAGGCACCGGCGCAGGCGCCCTGGCGGGTGCTGCGGTCGGCGCTGTCGGTGGTCCCGTCGGCATGGCCGCAGGCGCTGCCATTGGCGCTGTCGCCGGCAACATGGCTGGCAAGGGCGCAGGCATGGTCGTCAACCCGGCCGACGAAGACGGCTACTGGCGCGACAACTACCGTACCACCCCAGGCTATGTGGACGGCTACACCTATGACGACTACGCACCTGCGTATCGCACCGGCTACCTGGCCCATCCCGGCGCACGCGGCACCGCATACGAGACCCATGAGGAGCGCATGCGCTCTGACTGGGAACGCACCAAGGGCGCATCGCGCCTGTCGTGGGAAGAAGCCAAGCACGCCAGCCGTTCGGCCTGGCACCGCGTCGAGCGCGCGATTCCTGGCGACTTCGATGGCGACGGCCGTTAATCGATAAAGCGCACGCGCTTTCGTCAAGCAAAGGGGCCGCGTTTTTCGCGGCCCTTTTTTCATTCAGCCGGGGGACGCAGGTCTGGCATGCCGCGCGTGGTTGCACGTGCTGTGGCTGATCGCCAGGTTCTCGATATGGCTGCTGCCGCCATCGACCAGCGGCAGGATGTGTTCGAGCGTTGCATCCTCGAGCGACACCGGTTCCCTGCAGATCCAGCAGGGCACAACGCCATGCAACTGACGGGCAACGGTGCGCCAGATCTTGACGCGGGTGAGGGAAAGCCGGCTCATGGGCGCAGGTTATCCCGAATCGAGGGACTTGCGTCTTCGCAAAACTGCAATTCTGGATTGCCTGGTCGGTGATCGCATCTTTTGATCTGCGTCAATAAACTGGCCGCGCACTATCAACAGGTACCAGAAAATGCCAAACATCGAAGTTCAACCCATGGGGTACGCACTGGGCGCCAGAGTCAGCGGCGTGGACCTTTCCAGGCCGCTCGACACCGACACTGTGCAGCAGATCAAGTCAGCGTGGACCAGGCACCTGGTTCTGGTGTTTCCAGAACAGCATCTGGACCCCGAAACACTGATCGCGTTCACTCGGCACTTCGGCGAACTCGACAACTACGAAACCCAGCCCTTCAATCGCCATCCCGAACACGACGAGGTCATGCTGCTGTCAAACAGGCCCGTCAACGGAAAACTGCCTGCTGGCGCCTACAACGGCCAGAACTGGCATACCGACCTGTCGTACACCCCGCGCCCCGCAAAGGCGACCCTGGTGTATTGCATCCAGAAGCCGTCGGTCGGCGGAGACACGATGTTCGCAAGCATGTACGCTGCCTACGAGGCTCTGTCTCCCAAGATGCAAGCTTTTCTCGATGACCTCGAAGGAGTCAATGACGTGAGCCTGATCTCGGCCCGGCGCGACCCCGCCATCCTTGAAGCATTCAAGCGGCTGAATCCTCCGGTGATCCATCCGGCGGTGCGGATCCATCCGGAATCGGGTAAGCCGGCGCTCTATGTGAATGATCGGGTACGCACCTTCGTCGGCATGTCCGACGCCGAGAGCAAGCCAATCATCAAATTCCTGTGCGAGCACTCGCAGCAGCCTCGATTCGTTTATCGCCATCGCTGGAGCGTTCGCGATCTCGTTCTGTGGGACAACCGCTGCCTCACGCATCTCGCCGTGGGCGATTACGACCCTTCTGAGATCCGCCACATGATCCGCACTTCGACCATGGGCGACTACTTCGGGCGCTTCGAAAACCCCCGCAGCGCAGAGACTGCAAACACATCCGCAGCTGCGACGAGCACGGAAGTCGCGCAAGCTGCCTCAATGCTGCACGACTGAACGCTTCGCAACGTCCCCACCAGAAATCGAAAATTCATGAAAGACGCAATGAATCATCCTACTCGCCGCCAACTCATCATTGGGACCGCTGCTGCAACGACTCTTTCAGCCCTGCCGGTGTTCCCGGCACTTGCCAACGACCAGCCGATTCGCATCGCCGTCGGCTTTCCGCCGGGCGGCACGACAGACGTGATTGCTCGCCTGGTTGCCATGAACCTCGGACAGAAGCTGGGTCGTTCCGTGATCGTCGAAAACCGCGCTGGCGCGAGCGGCAACATCGCAGCGCAAACCGCAGCCAAAACCACGCCCGACGGGACGAGCCTCCTGTTTGTTCCGAGCAGCCATGCAACAAACGCCAGCCTCTACAAGAAGCTGCCATTCGACACGGAAAAGGACTTCACGGCGATCGGGATGGTGGCGACAACGCCGTATGTCCTGGTGGTGCATCCGCAGATTCCAGCAAAGACCGTTTCGGAATTCATAGCATTGCTCAAGTCGAAACCTGGCACCTTCAACTATGCAACGGCCAGCCAGGGAACGGGACAACATCTTGCAGCCGAACTGTTCAAGAAGATGGCGGGCGTGGAGATGACGCAGGTTCCCTATAAGGGCAGTGCTGCGGCTTTTCCCGATCTCATGGCGGGTCGTACGCCGATCATGTTCGACAACGTAGCCCTCATGGTCCCCCATGTCCGATCGGGCGCACTGCGGCCGCTTGCGATCACAAGCACGAGGCGCTCGCCCCTTCTGCCCGATGTGCCTACTGTGGCCGAGAGTCTTGCCGGCTACGAAATCCAGGGCTGGTTTGCTCTCCTTGCCCCAGCGAAAACCCCGCCAGCGCTCGTGCGCGACTACAACGCCGCGCTCAACGCAGTCGTCACCGACCCAGCGTTCGTGAGCCGGCTGAACGACCTGGGGGCCGAGACGATGACGGGAACGCCTGCAATGGCGAACGATTACATCCACAAGGAAATCACGCGCTGGGGCGGCGTCATCCGATCCGCCAACATTGCTCTCGACTAGTGTTCGGGCACCGCGTCTTCTGGCATGCCGATGGTCTTGAAGGCCTCCATGATTTGCAACCTGGCGTGCCGGGCGATGTGTCGGGTTGCGTCTGTCGCGGGGCGGTGCGAGGCGATGCCCATGGCGATGGTGCGCACGATCGTCGGCTCGACGATTCGTGCAGCCTGCAGGCCTGCACCCAGACGCTGGCTCGCGGCGTGGCCCGCCATGATCGTGTACGCGCCGCCGCGCGCTGCAAGTTCAGTCTGGACGGCCAGCGAGTTGGTTTCAAGGACGATGCTCAAGGCAACGCCCAACCGCTGCGCCTGTGTCTCAACGTCGGCGCGTAGCCCGTTGGGCGCGGACGCCAACACGAGAGGAAGCCCGGCGAGGTCGCTAAACCTCACCGCGGGGCCTGCGGTCAATGGATCCCCCCGAGCTCCAACGAGGTATGTATCGACGCTGCCCAGGCTGTCTTCGTTGCGCAGGTCCGACTGACCCGCCCTGAAAAGAATTGTGATGTCCACTTCATCATTAGACCGCCACGTATCCAGTTGCGCACTGACACCTTCCATGATGATGAGACGCACTGCCGGATACAGCTGCTGCACCGTGCGAAAAAGCGATGCCGAAACCGCCTGTGCAAGTGATGGGACAAGGCCGATACGAACCTCGCCGCTGATAACGCCCTGCTGCGACTTGATCTCGGCCTGGAGCGTCCTGAATTCAGCCAGCGTAGCCTGCGCGCGCGGCAGCAGCCGCTCGCCGAGCTGCGTCAGTGTCATGCCGCGCCCCGTGCGATGGAACAGCTTGGCTTCACACGAGCGCTCAAGTGCAGCGATCTGTCGGCTCACGATGGAAGGCAGCGTGTCAAGCGCCACCGCAGCCTTGCTCAGGCTTCCGAGCTGGCTGACGCAGACAAAGATTTCAAGCTTTTGAAGGTCCACGGCAATTGAAAAATGAAGGCCTTTCCATTATGCAATCGAGCGAACTGCATCCCCTCCTCGATATCTTTGAGTCGCGGCTGGGCAAGCTGGGACTCATCTGCGATCCCGCAGGCAAGGCCATCTACGAATCTTCGGCCCGGCACGGACAGGGGAGCGGATGCGCCGTCGTGAGACCGACCACGAGGGAAGAACTTCGCTGGGTGGTTGAGCAGCTGGTCGCAGCCGATGCTCCATTCGTTGTGCAGGGAGCCGCTTCGGGTCTGGTCTCCGGCGCCACACCCTCATCAACCGGAGCGCAGTGGATAATTTCCACGCAGCGGCTGAGACAGACACTGGACCTGGACGTCAACAACCGTACGGCAACGGTCTCAGCAGGGTATCGACTGTCGGATCTCAACCGGGCGGCCGCCGTGCACGGCCTGTGCTTTCCGATTGACCTGGGTGCCGACCCGACCATTGGCGGGATGGTGGCGACCAATACGGGTGGCGCAAGACTCGTGCGCTACGGAGGGGTTCGCGAGAATCTGCTGGACGTGAGTGCAGTTGTCACGCGCGGTCACAGCGCGCCGGCGTGCATCGTCGGCGGGCAGCGGGCACTCCGGAAGAACAATACCGGTTTGAGCTGGAGCCAGCTGCTTTGCGGTACTTTTGGCGCATTCGGAATCGTCACCGATGCGACGTTGAAGCTGCATGCGCTTGCGCGCCAGACGGCTACTGCGCTGCTGGCGATCGAGAAGGCAGCCGATGCCATTGATCTTCTCGTGTCGCTCGAAAAGGACCTAGGCGAGTTCGTGAGCGCGTTCGAGGGCATCTCCCGCAACGCGCTGGTCGCCGTGCTGCGACACGGCGTGCAATCGCCTTTTGAAAAAGCACCCCCATATGCCGTCCTGCTCGAGCTCACGTCCACCCTGTCATCGAGGCAGCTCGACCTGGACTTGCAGCTCACAGACTGGCTGGGCGAACAGCTCGAAAATGGTCTCGTCCAGGACGCCGTGGTAGGAAAGCCGGAGCAGCTCTGGCGCATCCGTCACAGCATCAGCGAGGCTGTTTAGGGTGCCGGACTCATGGTCGCATTCGATGTCGCCGTACCCCGGTCGAGATTCGGGGAGTTTCTTGATCAGGCGGTGCAGTTGGTTGGGAAGACGATGCCTGAAGCCGTGGTCTACGATTTCGGCCATGTCGGAGACGGTGGCGTTCATCTCAACGTCGTGGTTCCGCCAGCAACGTCCAGCCAGGCCATTGTCGCGTTGCGGGACTCGGTTTATGAACTAACCGTCAACGTATTCGGTGGAAGCTTCAGCGCCGAGCACGGAATTGGCCCTTACAACCAGCGCTGGTACGCAAAGTACACGGAGCCGGCCATGCTTGAGCTCGCAGCAGCGCTTCATCACCACTTCGATCCCTCCCACTGCGTCGGCAATGTCCGTCTCGACAACTAAATCCATGACTCCAACCATTAACTCCGCAACACCCACAGCGGGTCGCGTTCTTGTCGACTCCCTCCGCCTGCATGG